>NZ_NVAP01000045.1 GCF_002567495.1 Bacillus cereus
CCCGGTCGGGACCGCCATTTATGTTGGCTCGGTAGCTCAGTCGGTAGAGCAGAGGACTGAAAATCCTCGTGTCGGCGGTTCGATTCCGTCCCGAGCCACCATTTTTTTTATGCCGGCTTAGCTCAATTGGTAGAGCAACTGACTTGTAATCAGTAGGTTGGGGGTTCAAGTCCTCTAGCCGGCATCATTTAGGGGCATAGTTTAAAGGTAGAACTGAGGTCTCCAAAACCTCCAGTGTGGGTTCGATTCCTACTGCCCCTGTAAAGTATATGGGCCTATAGCTCAGCTGGTTAGAGCGCACGCCTGATAAGCGTGAGGTCGATGGTTCGAGTCCATTTAGGCCCACCATATATTATTCCGCAGTAGCTCAGTGGTAGAGCTATCGGCTGTTAACCGATCGGTCGTAGGTTCGAGTCCTACCTGCGGAGCCATGGCCCGTTGGTCAAGTGGTTAAGACACCGCCCTTTCACGGCGGTAACACGGGTTCGAATCCCGTACGGGTCATACAAAAAAGAGTCAGCATTATGCTGGCTCTTTTTTATTTTGTTGATCCTTTTTATTATGTTACTTTCCCGAAATAAATAAAGGAATTTTGGAAAAGCTATGGTATGTATAAAAAGGAGGAAATAAATAATGACGCGAGTTAGAGACTTAATGAGTACCCATATTGTACATTGTACACCGCTAGACAATGTATATGAGGCAGCTGTAAAAATGAAGGAAGAATCGGTTGGATTAATTCCTGTTGTTGAAAATGAGCAAGTTGTTGGGCTTGTTACTGACCGAGATTTAGTTGTTCGGGGGATTGCTGAAAAACATCCTGGATCTAATAAAATTACAAATGTAATGACAACAAATATTATCTCAGTTTCTTCAAATGATTCTATTGAAAAAGCTACAGAGCTAATGGCACAGTATCAAATTAGACGATTACCAGTAGTTGATAGTGGTCAACTTATTGGCATGTTAGCACTAGGAGATTTAGCTATAAGGGAATCGGCAGATGATCAAGCTGGATTTGCCTTGAGCGAAATCTCAGAGCATACGGAGTAAATTGAAACTTGAATTGACCGAGATTTTAATGGCCCTATAAAGAGCTAAATTATATATAAAGTTCAGATACATTATTCTAGCATATGTGGATTAAACTAATATGTTAGCGTGATGTATCTGAGGCATTATATAATAAGTATATAGTTAATAATTTCGACAGTTTTTTAAAATTTCTTATTCTTAATTTTTAATAAGAGAAAAAATGATATACTGATAGATATAAGTATTATGAGGGGTTTTGAATATAACAATATTAATTTTTAATGGTGCAATAATAAATTAATATTTCCTACATAGATAAAAAGGGAAGGGGAATTATATGAAGGCTGTACAGGGCGATCCAAATTGGAATTTGGTTACAGATACATATATAGAACCAAATAATTTCGCTGAATTACTTTCTTTGCTTGTACCTTGTCACCCAAAAGGTGAGGGGAAAGAACGAACTATATTAGTATGGAAAGAGAAAGAATTTTATAAAGAAGAAAATTTAGCGGCATTTATCGTATATGGCATGAATAAAGTAAAGAGTTTACCGCAGTTTCATAAAGATGAAATTCCAACTTTAGTGCGTATCCTTCGCTTATGCCAAGAGATTGGTTGGTATGAAGAGGCAAATGCTTTTATGATAGCACAAGGGTTAGCTGAATTTGTTCGTACTTCATTGGAATATGAAACATGGGATCTTTTGACACAATCGGTTGCTTTAAACTATTTAATTATTAAATATCGTATCGGTGAATTGACAGATGGGGATATAGAAATTTGGGATAGAGTTAAATTTAATGAGAAATGTATAACAGATTGTAAACATTTATTATCTCATAAAGAAGTATTGGAATTTACATTCTTTTATATGTGCAAGAGAGCCAAATCATTATCAAAAGAGCAATTAAATAGTGATATGATGAGTTTAGCGATGTATTGTAATACTTTTGTATATGATTTATATACACATGATTTATTACGGAAATATCGTAAGTGTACAGACTTCCTATCATATTATGGACCTAGTCAAGCAGTTTTAGCATGTCAAAGAGCTGTATTGTCTCAAATTTCCGATCGATTAGACCCGTTAAAGACAACTCATGTAGATGATTATTTATATGTGATGAAAGAAATGATGGAGCATATGACGATAGGAGTAATGGATCGATACGGTCATTTTATTGGAAAGCTACTATCTTATGTGCCATTTTTTGAAATGATACAAGTTCCACAGCATGCATATTATTGTGAAGAATTACTGTATATTTGTAAGGGCATTGAATATAAAGAAGAAATACTACGCAATTATATATTTATACAATTACATGATTGTTTACCATCATTCTTTAAGCTATTTCTTAAAAATAAGCGTTACGCAACGATTCATGATATTCTTTTCTATTGGTGCGATGATGAACAAAGAATGAGCTTAGAGAAAAAATATAACCTGAGCTTTATTTATGAAAAATATGCTTGTGGATAAACAATATTTTCGATATGAAAAATTAATATAAATTAAAAAGGATCTCCGGTTTATGTGAGATCCTTTTTTGTTAGTAAAACAAGGAGAAAGTGATTAAGACAAGAAACAACATTCCATATAGCAGAAGTTGTGCAGTATAACTTCCTTGTATACCAAAAAAAGTATTGGCTTTTTCATACAAATTCAATATATATTTTATTGTATTATCTTTGAAAGATTGGTACACAGTGTCTCCTCTTTCTAAGCTTCTTGTTCTTGTTTTTTGTTGTTAGGGACATTAATATATCTAGCTACAAATAATAATACAGCCATAAAGAATACAGGCAATACGGTAGATAAATAAAAGCCATTACTAATTATATTTGTTATAAGGGCACTCAAAAGAAAAATAGCATTATAAATATGGGCAATTTTTTGTTTTAGTTGCACTTGAAATGATTCCATCATAATTTCTAATGCAACAAAAGCGATGATAATAGATAAAAATACAATGTTTGTATTGTAAATGATTAAACAACAGATTAAACCCAAAAAGGCTAGGCATTCAATTATAAGAGGTATATTGCGTGGCATATAATTTACCTAACTAAATATGGCAGTGGATTTACTGCATTTGTTTTTTCAAAATTCCATTCTCCATTATGTAATTCAAAATGAAGATGTTGCCCGTATGAATGACCTGTGTTTCCCATATGACCTACTAACTGTCCAGTTTGTACTTGATCACCAGCTTGTACAGTGCGATCCTTCATATGAGCATAAACAGTTGTATATAATTTCCCATTGATTTGATGCGCAATGAACACAACATTGCCGTAGCTAGCTGAATAATAAGATTTCACAACTTTACCTGCAGCAGCAGCTTGGATAGAGACGTTCCCTTGAGCGGCAATATCTATACCATAATGCATTTGTTCCCAGCGTATATCAAAGGTTGAGCTAATTCTTCCTTGAGCAGGGAATTTGAAAGCAGCTGGAATTGATGAAGGTTGCTCTGTTTTAGCTTGTGGTTGATTTTGTACTACATAGTGTCTTGCTACATATCCGTATCCTGTGCCAAAACGAATTTTATACCAAGTTCCTACAGTTTCTACTACTTGTACTTGTGTACCGTTTTGTAAAGAACCAAGTAGAGCGCTACTTGTACTAGCGGTGCTACGTACATTCAGCGTAGGTGTTGCAACAGTATATTTTGTATTATTTTGAACTGTGATTCCTTTTACTTGGGGCTGTGAACCATTAGACACGAATGCTTTTTGTACGTAACCTGTTTGGCCATTATGTGAAATTTTATACCATTCACCTTGATTTTCTTGAACGGTAATGAACTTGCCATTTGGTAATACATCTAAAATGGAAGATTCTAAATTAGGTTCAGAGCGAACGTTTAATGCATTAGCATTGACGATGTATTGATTATTAGATTGAAGTTTGTTTTTTAGTAAAATAGCATCCTTTTGTACATAACCTACTTTATTTTGAACAGATACTTTATACCAATCTTTAGTTGTTTCAAGGATGTTCACTTTTGTATTAAAGCGAATTGTATCAATTGACGAGCTATTTACGTTATCTTTTGTATGTAAGGCTACTTGATCGAATTTGACATATCCAGTTTTGACATTAGATAATTGTTCAGCGTTGGCTGTTTGTACATTTGTTTCTCCCATAGAAGGAAGTAAAGAAGCAATTGCGACAGTAGTTGCTGTTAAAGCAGCAGCTTTCATATGCATGTAATAGAGACCTCCTCTAGTTGTATAGTTGTAATTTTATTATAGTATAAAGATATAATATAGTGGGTTTATTCACATAAATGTAATATGAAATCAATATAAAAATAAATTTTTTGAGGATAATGATTCCTTTTTATACAATTAATTGGTTTTATATTTTCTAAAATAGAATATATGTATTGTATAACTTCAGTATTTTGTTGACAATTGAGAAAATTAAAACAGTTGATGATGTCTTATTAGGGTGTTATACTGACAGTGATAATTTTATAGTTTGCTAGGAGAGCTGGTGTTGCCAGCTGAGAGTAGGCCGTAAGCCTTTGATCCTTTTCATTACCTGATCTAGATTATGCTAGCGTAGGGAAGCAATTCGGACACTAATAATGAGTCCCCGTTTCTTTGCGTATAGAAACGGGGCTTTTTTATTTAAAAATTTCATATTGAAACCACTAGGGGTGCTTGATTTGCTGAGAGAGGAATAATCCTTAACCCTTACAACACCTGATCTAGGTAATACTAGCGAAGGGAAGTGGAGCATCGAATAAATGTACAATTTTATTTGCTGTAACCACTTCTTATATATAGAAGTGGTTTTTTATTTAGATACATATATTGAAAGGGGATAGAGAAATGAAATTTTGCGATAGATTATTAGGAACTGTGCAACCGGTTTGGGAGATGAGTCATAGTCATCCGTTTGTAGTAGGTATGGGAGATGGCACGTTAGAAAAAGATAAATTCCAGTATTATATTATTCAAGATTATTTATATCTATTGGATTATGCAAAGTTATATGCGATTGGTGTTGTAAAAGCAACGAATCCACAAGTAATGGGAAAATTCGCTGAACAAATTGATGGAATATTAAATGGAGAAATGACGATCCATAAACAATATGCAAAAAGACTTGGAATTTCTATAGAGGAGATAGAGTCTGCGAAACCATCTGCTAAAAATTTAGCCTATACAAATTATATGATGTCCGTATCCCAAAATGGCACACTTGCGGAATTAATAGCAGCACTCCTTCCATGTATGTGGAGCTACTGGGAAATTGGAAAGCGTTTAAATGATATTCCTGGAGCAAGAGATCATGAGTTCTTTGGTGAGTGGATTCAAGGATATAGTTCTGAAGAATATGGTAACCTTTGTATTTGGTTAATAGATTTATTGAATGAAATGGCAGTTGGAAAGTCTGAGAAAGAACTAGACCGATTAGAGGAGATTTTCCTATATTCCAGTCGATTTGAATATTTATTCTGGGATATGTCCTATCGTAAGGAGATGTGGGGATTTGAGGAGCAAGAACATACTACAGTTTCATAATGTTTCTTTTCATTATGATGAGAAGCCAATCATCCATGAATTAAATGCTTCTATACACGAGAAAGAGTTTGTCAGTATTATCGGACCGAGTGGATGCGGGAAAAGTACTTTATTTCGTCTTATTACAGGTCTAGAAAAGGTAAGTATTGGACAGATAGAACTGAAAGAAACAGAGCGCCATCCGGTAGGGTATATGCCACAAAAGGATATGCTTTTGCCGTGGAGAACAATTATTGAGAATGCTGCTTTGCCGCTAGAGTGCCAAGGTATGCAAAAGAAAGAAGCACAAGTAAAGGCGAAGGAACTGTTACATAAATTTGGTTTACAAGGATACGAGAAAAAATACCCGAAAGATTTATCTGGTGGTATGAGGCAACGTGTATCTTTTATCCGAACTTTATTAACAGGCGGGGAGATATTGTTGTTAGATGAACCGTTTAGCGCATTAGATGCTTTAACGAAGGCCTCTTTGCAAGAATGGTTGTTTGAACAATGGCAAGAGTGGGAAAAAACAATTTTGTTTATCACTCATGATGTTGAAGAAGCGTTATTTCTTTCAAACCGAGTTTTAGTAGTGGAACAGCAGCCGATAACGACTTTGACTGAGCGGATTGTACCGCTTGATCATAACAGAACACGAAAAGATTTATATAAACCGGAAGTATTAGCGCTGAAAGATGAGCTTCTTAGTATGTTACAAAGGCAGGTACTCGTGTGATGAACCGTTTGAAAGAATTAGTTCCTGCCATTACACTTTCTAGTATTTTACTTGCAGTGTGGGAAATAGGAGCAAGAATTGTAGATGAGATGTATATTTTACCGTCACCGTCTGCAATTGTTATGAAAATATGGAAACTAAAAAATATATTATTTACGGTTCATTTGCCGGCAACATTATATGTCGTTTTAATAGGCGTTGTTATTTCTATCGTGCTTGGGGTAGGGCTAGCGATATTAATGAATGCGAGTAATTGGATGGAGAGAGCATTTTATCCGTTATTAGTTGCTTCACAAACGATTCCTATTACAGCGCTTGCTCCGCTCTTTGTTTTATGGTTTGGATATACCATCTGGAGTAAGGTTGTTGTTACAGTTTTAATTACGTTTTTCCCGATTGCGGTCAATACGTATGATGGACTGCGTAGTACGAAAAAAGAATGGGAGGAGCTCTTAGTTACATATGGAGCAACGAAAAAAGATGTTTTTCTTAAATTAAAGTTGCCGTCTGCTCTTCCTTATTTTTTCTCAGCTTTAAAAATTGCAGTTCCGCTTAGTGTTATCGGAGCAGCTATTGGTGAATGGCTCGGTGCACAAGCTGGGCTTGGATATTTCAGTAAGAGAATGATGACGCAGTTAGATGGAGCTGGTGTATTTGCACCCATTGTATTGTTATCATTATTAGCTATTTTCTTCGTCGTACTTATTTCCATATTAGAAAAGAAATTCATTAGTTGGAGGAAGCATTCATGAAATTTTTAAAGCGCATCTTTGTGTTTACATTATTAGTTGCAATGATTGCAGGATGTTCGAGTAATTCAGCATCAGACAAAAGTAAAAAAGAGAAAGAAATAACAGTCATGTTAGATTGGTATCCAAATGCGGTACATAGCTTTATTTATGCGGCAATTGAAAAAGGATACTTTAAAGAAGAGGGAGTGAAGGTGAACATAAAATTCCCTTCTAATCCGACTGATCCATTAACACTGGCTGCAGCGGGGAAGGTGACAGTTGGCTTGTATTATCAGCCAGATGTTGTTATGGCAAGAGCAAATGAGCAAATTCCAGTGAAATCAATTGGAGCTGTCGTACGTTCACCATTAAACCATGTCGTATCGCTGAAATCAGCAGGTATTCAATCACCGAAAGATTTAGAAGGAAAAACAGTAGGATATTCTGGAACACCTCTAAGTGAGATGTATTTAAAAACGATGGTAAAAGAAGCTGGTGGTAATCCAGATACAGTGAAAGTAGTCGATGTTGGCTTTGACTTAGTACCAGCATTAATTACAAAAAAGGTGGATGCGGTAACAGGGGCATACATTAACCATGAAGTACCTGTTATGCGTCATGAAGGCCATGAACCAGCTTACTTTAATCCAGCTGATTACGGAGTACCGAACTATCATGAGCTTGTGTTTGTAACAGGTGATAAAACGTTGAAAAAAGATAAAGAAGCATTGCAAGCATTCTTACGTGGTACGAAAAAAGGCTATGATTTCATGAAGAAAAACCCAGATGAAGTATTGAATATTTTATTAAATCATCAAGAAAAAGAGAACTTCCCACTTGTGCCGGAAGTTGAGAAGGAAAGTATGAAAATTTTATTAGAGAAGATGGAAACGAAAGATGAGCCATTCTTATCAGATTCAAAAGAGTCTTGGGAGAAACAAAATAAATGGCTAAAGGACAAAGGAATGACGAAAGAAATCGTTCCGGCCGATGAGCTATTCGAAAATATTTTAAAGTAGGCGAATGAATATGAAAAATGAGCTCCACGTAATCTCAAATGGCCATATGCCATTCGAAGAGTTAGTGAATGTAGCGATGCAAATTGAGAGTGAGATTGATTATTTGCATATTCGTGAGCGTGAGAAGAGTACGAAGGAATTATATGAAGGGGTGGAAGGTCTTTTAATGGAGGGCTTTCCAGCTTCTAAAATTGTTATAAACGATCGAATTGATATCGCCATTTTATTAAATATTCCTCGTGTTCAACTAGGATATCGAAGCACAGATGTCAAGTCAGTGAAAGAAAAGTTTTCGTATTTGCATGTCGGTTATTCTGTGCATTCGCTAGATGAAGCGATTGTAGCATTTAAAAATGGAGCGGATTCACTCGTTTATGGCCATGTATTTCCGACAGAATGTAAAAAAGGTGTGCCAGCGAGAGGGCTTGAAGAAATCGCAGACATTGCAAGGTGTTTATCTATACCGATTACAGCAATTGGAGGAATTACTCCAGAAAACACAATGGATGTTCTTACTAACGGTGTAAGCGGTATAGCAGTTATGTCCGGAATTATAAGTAGTAATAACCCATATAGCAAAGCGGAATCTTATAAGGAATCAATAAGAAAGTGGGCGGAAAAACATGTGTAAGAAGTATGATGTAGCGATTATTGGTGGTGGTGTAATTGGTAGTTCAGTTGCACATTTTCTAGCAGAAAGAGGACATAAAGTAGCGATTGTCGAGAAGCAAAGAATTTCATCGGAAGCTTCGAAAGCAGCTGCTGGTTTACTCGGTGTTCAAGCAGAATGGGATGCGTATGATCCGTTATTTGAACTTGCTAGAGAAAGCCGAGCTATATTTCCGCAACTTGCAACAGTTTTACGTGAAAAGACGGGTATTGATATTGGATATGAAGAAAAGGGAATTTATCGTATTGCTCAAAATGAAGTTGAGAAGGAAAGAATTCTTCACATTATGGATTGGCAGCAGAAAACAGGTGAAGATTCCTATTTTCTAACGGGGGACCATTTGCGGGAAAAAGAGCCGTTTCTATCTGAATCCATTATAGGAGCAGTATATTATCCGAAAGATGGTCATGTTATTGCACCAGAGCTTACGAAAGCATTCGCACATTCTGCGGCAACTTCCGGTGCGGATATATATGAACAGACAGAAGTGTTTGATATCCGTATTGAAAAAAATAAAGTGACCGGAATTGTTACAAGTGAAGGTAGGATTGCATGCGAGAAAGTTGTTATTGCTGGTGGTTCATGGAGCACGAAGTTACTAGGGCATTTTCAACGCGATTGGGGTACATATCCAGTTAAAGGAGAAGTGGTTGCAGTAAGAAGTAGAAAACAACTTTTAAAAGCACCTATTTTTCAAGAAAGATTTTACATTGCTCCAAAGCGCGGTGGACGTTACGTAATTGGGGCAACAATGAAGCCTCATACGTTCAATAAAACTGTGCAGCCAGAAAGTATTACTTCTATATTAGAGCGGGCTTATACAATATTGCCAGCTTTAAAAGAAGCGGAATGGGAAAGTACATGGGCAGGATTAAGACCACAATCGAATCATGAAGCTCCTTATATGGGAGAGCATGAAGAAATAAAAGGTTTATATGCCTGCACGGGCCATTATCGAAACGGCATTTTATTAAGTCCTGTTTCTGGTCAATATATGGCTGATTTAATAGAAGGAAAGCGGGAGAATCAATTGCTAGATTCATTGCTCTCTAAAACGGTTTAGAAAGGGGATGGAAGTTTGAATTTAAAAATTAATGGTAACCAAATTGAAGTGCCAGCGAGTGTAAAAACAGTAGCTGAGCTACTTACACATTTAGAGTTAGATAACAGAATTGTTGTAGTAGAGCGTAATAAAGATATTTTACAAAAAGATGATCATATAGATACATCTGTTTTTGATGGAGACCAAATTGAGATTGTAACTTTCGTAGGAGGCGGTTGATTATGTTAAACATTGGACCATTTTCATTTCATTCTAGACTTTTATTAGGAACAGGTAAATTCCCTGATTTTGACGTACAGCAAAAGGCAATTGATGTTTCTGAAACTGAAATTTTAACGTTTGCAGTACGTCGTATGGATATCTTCGATGCAAAGCAACCTAATTTATTAGAGAAACTTGATGTGAAAAAATATACGTTATTACCAAATACAGCAGGGGCAAAAAACGCTGAAGAAGCTGTTCGTATTGCAAAATTAGCAAAAGCTTCTGGGCTTTGTGACATGATAAAGGTAGAAGTCATTGGTGACGATAGAACGTTATTACCTGATCCGGTAGAAACATTGAGAGCATCTGAAATGTTACTGGAAGAAGGATTTATCGTACTTCCGTACACATCTGATGATGTTGTATTAGCACGTAAATTACAAGAACTTGGCGTGCATGCGATTATGCCAGGAGCATCGCCGATTGGATCAGGACTGGGTATTGTAAATCCATTAAATTTAAGCTTTATTATTGAACAAGCGACAGTACCGGTTATCGTTGACGCCGGTATTGGTAGCCCAGCTGATGCGGCATTTGCAATGGAATTAGGAGCAGATGGTGTGTTATTAAATACAGCTGTATCAGGAGCAAAAGATCCTATTAAGATGGCACAGGCAATGAAATTAAGTATTGAAGCAGGACGTTTAGGATTTGAAGCAGGTCGTATTGCACGTAAGCGTTGTGCAACTGCAAGTAGTCCTTTAGAAGGAATGAGCGTAGTTGAATAATCGATATTCTCGCCAAGAACTATTTTCTCCAATTGGAGAAGAAGGACAGCAAAAGATAAGAGAAAAGCATGTACTTATTATCGGTGCAGGTGCATTAGGTAGTACAAATGCAGAGATGTTTGTAAGAGCAGGTGTTGGCAAGATAACAATTGTTGACCGGGATTATGTAGATTGGAGTAATTTACAAAGGCAACAATTGTATGCAGAGAGCGACGTAAAGAATAATCTTCCAAAAGCTATAGCGGCTAAAAAACGTTTAGAAGAGATTAATAGTGATGTAACAATAGAAGCTCTCGTTCAAGATGTAGCGGCTGAAGCGTTAGAGGAACTGGTTGTAAACGTTGATGTAATTATTGATGCGACTGATAATTTCGAAACACGTTTTATTGTAAATGATATAGCGCAAAAATATTCTATTCCATGGATTTACGGTGCATGTGTAGGAAGTTATGGTCTTTCTTACACTATTCTTCCTAGTAAAACACCATGTTTATCATGTTTATTACAATCGATTCCGCTTGGTGGGGCGACATGTGATACAGCGGGTATTATATCACCTGCTGTATCTCTTGTCGTTTCTCATCAAGTAACAGAAGCTCTGAAACTGTTAGTAGAAGATTATGAGTCACTTCGAGATGGGCTTGTGTCGTTTGATATGTGGAAGAATGAGTATTCATGTATGAATGTGCAAAAGCTTCGCCAGCATAATTGTCCTTCATGCGGAGAGAATGCATTATATCCGTATTTAAATAAAGAGAATACATCAAAAACAGCAGTTTTATGCGGGCGAAATACAGTTCAAATTAGACCACCTCATAAAGAGGAAATGAATTTTGAACAATATAAAGAGTTGCTGGAAGGTCGCGTGAATGATTTAAATGTAAATCCATATTTACTATCATTTTCTGTTGAAGACAAGAGGTTAGTCGCCTTTAAAGATGGCCGTGTGCTCGTACATGGAACGAAGGATATAAGCGAAGCAAAAACGATTTATCATCGCTATTTTGGATAGAAAAGGATGAGTGGGATGAAAGTGAATAAAGCTTTAACAATTGCAGGATCTGATAGCGGCGGTGGTGCTGGAATTCAGGCAGATTTAAAAACATTCCAAGAGCTTGGTGTATACGGAATGACGGCTATTACGGCAATTACTGCTCAAAACACGCTTGGCGTTCAAGGGGTATATCCTGTTCCGTTAGAAGGTATTACAGAACAGCTGAATTCAATTGGTACGGATTTAACACCAGATGCAGTGAAACTAGGAATGTTATTTAGTAGTGAAATTATTCAAATTGTTGCAGAACAAATTGAAAAGTTTGGCTGGAATAATATTGTGCTAGATCCTGTTATGATTGCAAAAGGTGGGGCATCATTATTACAGCAAGAAGCAGTTCAAGCATTAAAAGAATATTTATTACCAGTAGCAACTGTTATAACACCGAATGTCCCAGAAGCAGAAGTGTTAACTGGGATGGAGATTCATAATGTTGAAGATAGTAAGGAAGCTGCAAAAGTATTGCACGAATTAGGTGCTAAATATGTGCTTATGAAGGGCGGACATGCAGAATATCAAGGTAATGAAGTAATTGATTTACTCTTTGATGGAGAAGAGTTTGTTGAATTTAGAAGTGAGCGAATTCCTTCGAAACAAACGCATGGAAGCGGATGTACATTTGCTTCAGCAGTTACAGCTGGACTTGCGAAAGGATACTCGATGGAAGAGGCAGTTCAAGAAGCAAAACGATTTATTAGTATAGCAATTGAAGAGCCATTGCATATTGGTAGTGGTCATGGACCGACGAATCATTTTGCGTATAAATTGAATAAAACGCGCGCATAGGTGAGTAAAAAGTCAGTTTTATAACTGGCTTTTTTTCTGTTTACTTTTTCAAAATACAGGAGTAATATATCAGCCAGAATACATTTTTTTGTAAACGCTGAGTCCAATTATGTGGAGCGGGGGAACCAATTTGTGCGCCGACACTAGGGGTGAATCTTTCAAATTTGAAAGTAGGGCTACTCTCAAAGCCCGAATCCGACAGCTAACTTCGTAAGCGTCTTGAGAGAGGACGGTGCCATGATGGATACACCACTTCATCGATCCGATTAGTATAGGGGAATATCAATCTATGTTTGAATTCTTTTATGCTAAGGAGGATGGGGTACATGGAACTAACACTTATTTGTGTTGGAGAAGAGAACAAGATAAAGAGTTTAAGAGAGCTAGTAGCATTTCAGCATGAATTAATTATTTTTACAGCAAATGAAGAGATAGCAGCTGAAGTTAGGAATTGTGGGTTTGATTGGACTTATAGTTGTAGTAAGGAGCAGGATTTTACTAGTATTTGTGAGAGTATTAAGAAGGTAATTTTACTAGGGGATGAGCTTCCAATCGTTAGTTTTTTCACAGAACACATTCGCTTTTCTTTCCAAGCACCTATTACTGTTGTTACAAGGAATAAACGATATCCAGCCAGGCTCTATGAATCAATTGGAGCTAAATTTGTCGTGTTTACGAATTGTGATAATATTTCTTTTTTATTTTATGAATAGGGCGGGAGGAAGCGAATATGAAAGTATTACTATTGGGAGATATAGCGAATCGTTGGGCGGTATCGGTAGAGCGAGTTCAAGAATTGGTCCAGATTGATCCTCTTTTTCCAGGGCCATATATTATATTACCATCAAAAGATGCTTTGTATTTAGAGATGGATATTACCGAGTATGAGCAGCTACATGCAGAATTGACACAAGTTTATATTCGCGGGAGAAATTTACGTGCATTTTTACGAGGAGAATAAAGCTTGAATAAAAAAGAGCGAATGCTAAGTGCAACAAGCTATGCACTTCATGTCATTCGCTCTTTTTATTTCATATTTAAAAGGTCATTTTTAAGAAAAGAGAAGAGAAATAAAGAAAATAGATGAAATAATATTAATAACCTCTAATGTAAGCGTTTAAATGGATAGGAAAATTATTATTTTCAGTAATTTACCCCTTTACAAGTGAAATATAGAGGAGTATATTTACTCTCATAAATCATTCATAAAATTTCCAAAAAAACCTAAAATCGCTGAGTTCCAGAAATGGAGCGGGGGAACCAATTTTGTGCATCGTCACTTGGGGTGAATCTTTCAGTTTTGAAAGTAGGGCTACTCTTTAGGCCCGAATCCGACAGCTAACCTCGTAAGCGTTTAGAGAGGAGGTTTACTTTGTGTTGTTCATTTCGAACACTAAGTAAAGCTTAGTGTTCTTTTTTTGATAATTCGATGGTAAATTTTTGCAAAAAGAGAGGGATAGCTATGTTAGATGTTGTAATGATCGGGATCTTTGTTGTGTTAGTCGCATCGATGGCAAGTCTTGCAAGTTGGTCAGATAAAGTTGTGAAAGAAGGGAAGCAATCATGACGATTGCCTTATCGGTTATTGTTGGAGCAATTACGGTGTACTTAGTGTATGCATTATTAAATCCGGAAAAGTTTTAATTAGGGGGAGTCATTCATTATGATCTGGGTCGCAGTTGTTATTACAATGCTGTTGTTTATTCTTGTGGCAAAGCCAACGGGAATTTATTTAGAGAAAGCCTTTCAAGGGAGTAAAAAGTTAGATAAAGTATTCGGGCCTTTTGAAAAACTTATTTTTAAAATTACAGGTGTAAAAGAATACAATCAAACGTGGAAACAGTACGCACTATCATTAGTTTTGTTAAATGGATTTATGATTGTTGTCGTATATTTCATTTTCAGACTACAAGGGGTATTGCCATTAAATCCAGCACACATTGAAGGAATGGAGCCTACGCTCGCTTTTAATACAGCAATTAGTTTTATGGCTGATACAAACTTACAACATTACAGCGGTGAAAATGGTTTATCTTATTTATCACAATTAATTGGGATTACATTTTTAATGTTCGCGGCACCAGCAACGACTTTAGCGCTCGTTATGGCATTTATAAGAGGGCTCGCTGGAAAAGAACTCGGTAACTTTTTCGTTGATTTTACGAGAGCGTTAACGAGAGTATTTCTTCCTATCGCGTTTATTACGGCGTTAATCTTTGTCGCACTTGGTGTACCACAAACGTTAGATGGGGCAGTTACAGCACATACGATTGAAGGTGCAAAGCAAAGTATATTGCGTGGGCCTGTTGCATCATTTGTTTCCATTAAGGAACTTGGAAATAATGGCGGTGGATTTTTCGGAGCAAACTCTACTCATCCTTTCGAAAATCCAGGGCAAATAAGTAATATTTTGCAAATGATGCTTATGATGTTATTGCCAACAGCACTTCCATTTACGTACGGACGAATGGTAGGAAATAAAAAACAAGGCCGTGTCCTTTTCGTATCACTATTCATGGTGTTTTTACTAGGATTTATAACGATTACGACATCTGAGCTACATGGCAATCCCGTATTAAACGAAATGGGTATACAGCATGTGCAGGGAAGTACTGAAGGAAAAGAAGTACGATTCGGAACAGTATTTTCTTCGCTATACGCAACAGTAACGACGGCTGCTGAAACAGGCGCTGTTAATACGATGCATGATACGTTAACACCAATTGGCGGATTAGTACCACTTGTAAATATGATGTTAAACACGGTATATGGCGGCGTTGGAGCTGGCTTTGTGAACATTATTATGTATGCAATTATTGCAGTCTTTATATCTGGTTTAATGGTTGGACGGACACCAGAGTTTTTAGGTAAGAAAATCGAAGGCAAGGAAATGAAATTAATTGCGGTAACGATTTTGTTTCATCCACTTCTCATTTTAGGATTTTCAGCATTAGCCCTTTCTACACATTTAGGAACAGAAGCAATCTCTAACTCGGGCTTCCACGGTTTAACGCAAGTTGTTTATGAGTATACATCATCAGCTGCAAATAACGGATCTGGATTTGAAGGGTTAGGAGATAGTACACCGTTTTGGAATATTACGACTGGTTTAGTTATGTTTTTAGGACGTTACTTCAGTTTAATTACGATGCTAGCTGTTGCAGCTTCCCTAAAAGAAAAAACGGTAGTGCCAGAAACAGTCGGAACGTTCCGTACAGATAATAGTTTATTTGGTGGCATTTTCATCGGAACGATTGTAATTGTCGGAGCGTTAACATTCTTCCCAATGTTAGTACTTGGTCCAATTGCAGAATTTCTTACATTGAAGTAATGGAGGGTACATGATGAGACCGGTAGTAGTAAAAGAAAAACAAGTAAATGAGTCACAAATACATGCTGTAGAAGATGAGGTTAGACAAGCGAAAACGATGGATCGTGATATCGTAAAACATGCGATGAAGCAATCCTTTGCGAAATTGAATCCGAAAGTAATGGTAAAGAATCCGATTATGTTCGTTGTGGAAATTGGATTTATCATTACGTTTATTTTATCTTTTCTTCCAAGCAGTTCTAGTAGTATACCAGGGTGGTTTAATATAACAGTTTCTCTCATTCTATTATTTACAGTTTTATTTGCGAATTTTGCAGAAGCATTAGCGGAAGGGCGTGGTAAAGCACAAGCCGATTCTTTAAAACAGTCGAAGAAAGATGTATTTGCAAATGTTGTAAAAGAAAATGGAGACATTGCCCAAGTTTCAGCAACTGATCTGAGAAAAGGTGACGTTGTTATCGTAAAACAAGGAGAAATGATTCCGAATGATGGTGAAGTAATCAAAGGATTAGCATCTGTAGATGAATCTGCAATTACAGGGGAATCAGCTCCTGTTATAAAAGAAGCTGGTGGTGATTTTTGTTCCGTAACAGGCGGAACGATGGTCGTAAGTGATGAGATTACAATTGTTATTACGAGTAATCCTGGTGAATCATTTATCGATAAAATGATTTCTTTAGTAGAAGGAGCTGCTCGTCAAAAAACGCCGAATGAGATTGCTTTAAATACAGTATTAACGAGTTTAACGCTTATTTTCTTAATCGTTGTTGTGACGTTGCCGATTTTTACAAATTATTTAGGATTTCAAATTGATACAGCTGTACTTGTCGCATTGTTAGTTTGTTTAATTCCAACCACAATTGGTGGGTTATTATCGGCAATTGGTATTGCTGGGATGGACCGGGTCACAAAGTTTAACGTGTTAGCAATGTCAGGGAAAGCAGTAGAAGCTGCTGGTGATATTAATACAATTATTTTAGATAAAACAGGTACGATTACTTTCGGGAACCGAATGGCCCATACACTATTACCTGTAGGAAATGAAACGATTGAGCAAGTTGGAAAGTGGGCTGCGATTAGTTCAGTTTTAGATGAAACACCGGAAGGGCGATCTGTAATTGAGTACGCGCAAGCGAAATCTATATCATATAATAGGGAACTTGCAGAACAAGGTGAGTTTGTTCCATTTAAAGCCGAAACGAGAATGAGTGGTGTCGATTTACAGGACGGAACGAGAGTAAGAAAAGGTGCTGTCGGTGCCGTTATTGAATGGGTGCAATCACAAGGTGGAACAATTCCGAAAGATGTAAATCAAAAAGCAGATTTTATTTCAAAAGAGGGTGGAACACCACTTGTTGTTGCAGTAGACGATCGTATTTACGGTTTAATTTATTTAAAGGATACAGTAAAACCTGGTATGCGTGAGCGTTTTGAACAATTACGTCAAATGGGGATTAAAACGGTTATGTGTACAGGTGATAATCCATTAACAGCAGCAACGATTGCAAAAGAAGCTGGAGTAGATGAATTCGTTGCCGAGTGTAAACCAGAAGATAAAATTGCGGTTATTAAAGCAGAGCAAGATAAAGGGAAACTTGTAGCGATGACAGGTGATGGTACAAATGATGCGCCGGCATTAGCGCAGGCAGATGTTGGGTTAGCTATGAATAGTGGTACGACAGCTGCGAAAGAAGCAGCAAATATGATTGACCTAGATTCGAATCCAACGAAAATTATTGAGGTTGTAGGAATCGGTAAGCAATTATTAATGACGCGTGGTGCGTTAACGACATTTAGTATTGCGAATGATATAGCGAAGTATTTTGCGATTATTCCCGCGATGTTTACGCTTGCGATTCCACAAATGGAAGCATTGAACATTATGAAATTAACCTCACCACTGTCAGCGATTTTATCAGCATTAATATTTAACGCTGTTATTATTCCATTACTCATTCCGTTAGCAATGAAAGGTATCGCATATAAACCGATGAGTTCTAACGCACTACTTGGCCGAAACTTACTTATTTACGGGCTTGGTGGAGTGATTGTTCCATTCATTGGAATTAAAGTAATTGATATGATTGTCGGCTTGTTTATATAAGGAAGAGGGGAAAAAGATGGAGAAGAAACAAAGTATACTATCACCAATCATCCGTATTACTTTTACATTTTTAGTATTGTGCGGCCTTGTATATCCACTTATTGTTACAGGTATTGCGCAAGCAGTAATGAAGGATAATGCGGATGGAAGTCTAATATATAATGATAAAAATGAAGTGATCGGTTCTAAATTAATCGGGCAAAATTTCACGGATCCACGTTATTTTCAAGGGCGTGTTTCTAGTATTGAATATAAGGCTGAAGCATCTGGTTCAAATAACTATGCACCATCTAATCCAGATTTAGCAAAACGAGTAGAGAAAAGTATTGCAGACTGGAAGGAAAAAAATCCAGCTGTTCCAGTTACAGAAGTACCGATAGATTTAGTGACAAATTCAGGTTCAGGGCTAGATCCTGATATTAGTCCACAGGCAGCTTCTGTACAGGTGGATCGCATCTCTAAATTAACGAATATTCCGAAAGAAACGCTAAATCAGTTGATTAAAGATCAAACAGAAGGTGCGGCACTTGGCTTATTTGGAGAGAACCGCGTGAACGTCTTAAAGTTAAATGTAGAATTACAGAAACTATTGAAATAGTAACAGTGCTACCTCAATCTAACGGATTGAGGTAGCGTTGTTTCGAAGGAAAGGCGGTTTTTATTTTGTATGCAGATGACTATGAACCGAAGTTTCAAAGGCGAACACCAGAAGAGTATTTAGAATATATTCGGCAGCAAAATCGCGGAAAGTTAAAGCTATATGTAGGGGCAGCTCCAGGAGTAGGAAAAAGTTATAAAATGCTCTTTGATGCAAGAGAGATGAAAAAAGACGGTATAGATATTGTAATTGGTTTAATTGAAACGCACGGAAGAAAAGAGACAGAAGAAGCAATTGCTGATTTAGAAAAAGTTCCTTTAAAAGAAATAGATTATAAAGGGAAAGTATTTTATGAACTCGATGTGGAAGGAATTATAAAACGTGCACCGCAAGTCGTTGTTGTGGATGAACTTGCGCATAGTAATATTCCCGGATCTAAAAATAAGAAACGTTATATGGATGTACAGGAATTGCTAGATGCGGGTATATCCGTCTTATCGGCATTTAATATTCAGCATTTAGAAAGCGTTCATGACATTGTAGCTCAAATTACGAATGTTAAAGTGCGCGAACGAATTCCAGATTTTATTTTACAAAAGGCAAATGAAATTCAGCTCGTTGATGCAACGCCTGAGGTATTAAGAAAGAGATTAATAGACGGGAAGATATATAAGAAAGAAAAAATAGAGCAAAGCTTACAAAATTTCTTCACGCTTAATAATTTAGGAGCACTAAGAGAATTATCGCTTCGTGAAGTGGCCGATGATATGGATGAGAAAATTAGCCAAACCGTTATAGAACCGATTGGCGTGAAAGAAAAAATTCTCGTTTGTGTACAATACAGTTCAACAGCAGAGAAGTTAATACGGCGAGGTTGGCGTATGGCTGATCGGCTAAACGCGGAATTGTATGTATTAAATGTTGAAAGGGAAAATATAGATTCTCTTTCAGCTGGTAAAAAGCAAACAATTGAAGAGTGGAAGTCGCTAACGAATCAATTTGATGCAAGTTTTGTTTTAGAAGAGGCAAAAGGAAGAAAGCCAGCGGATGTTATTATTGAAGTCGCAAAAAAACTACAAGTAACACAAATTTTACTTGGGCAATCGGCAAGAACAAGGTGGGAAGAAGTTCGCAAAGGTTCGATTGTAAATGAAATTATGAGGCAAACGAAGTATATTGATATTCATATTGTTGCGGATCAAAGAGGATAAAATAGAGCCAACCTTTTTGGGGCTCTATTTTGCTTTTTGCGTGGTAGAGAAGTGTAGCATTTTCATCGCATATAAGATTACGAGTAGAAACATAATTGCTCCTAGGAAGAAAATCCAAAAGTAATTTTGATTCAATAAAAGAAATCCACCTACAAGTGGGCCTGTTCCCATACCGAGATAGCGGATGAAGTTGTACATACCGATAGCTGTTGCACGTTCTTCTACAAATTCTTCCGTTAATAAAGTAGTGTGAGTTGGCATAGAAAGTCCCATACTAAAACCGTATAAAGATGTAACGATAATGATGAATGGGATATTGATGCTATATGTGAAAGAGAATAAAGCAACGCATATAATATTGAAGAAACTAGTGATGAATAGAGCTTGCTTTGTTGTGAGGCGTTTTTGCAAAAACTTGTAGCAATAGCTTCCTAGCATAATAGAAAGGGACATTGGTACAAACATAAGACCAATTTCACTTGCAGTTAGGTGAAACGAATTTGTTAAAATGCTCGGTAAAAAAACGAGGAAGCAAAAGTAAATACAAAATTGAATGAAGCCAATAAGAGTAATAGAAAATCCAGTTGTATTTTTTAAGATAAGCCAGTAATTCTTTTGGGCTTTAGATTGCTTAATTATATTTGGCTTTGTTTCCGGGAGTAGTGAAATGTTTATGATTAATAAGATGATGCCAATTGTAGATAGAAAGAGAAAGACAGATAAGTGGCCATTTATACTGCCGAGATAACCACCTATGAGAGGACCTATTGCAGGTGCGAGAGCAAGTAACATTTGGTATAGGCTCATCGCTTCTCCGCGTTCTTTTCCTTCAAATAAATCACCAATAATTGTTGCTGCAACTACAGGGATAGCTGCTATTCCTATAGCTTGAACAGCCCTAAAAAATAGAAATAAATAAACGTTCGGCGAAAAAGCACATCCGATTGAACCAATCGTACTAATAATTAAACTAGGAATAAGGACAGATTTTCTCCCTTTTGTATCAATCAAGGGTCCATATATGAGCTGCATAATCGCAAGAACGAATGTGAATAGTGAAACGGTTAAATTTACAAGATAAAGAGAAGTATGAAAGGAATTTTGAATCATCGGTAAGATAGGTGTGTAAATATTTTGAGAGAAGGAACCGAGTAAGGCACTAATACAGACAACATATAAAATGAAATTAAGTTTAGATTTTTTCATAATGCTAACCTCCTTGTAATTTAGTTTCCTTGGAAACTAAATTTATTTTAACATGATTTTCTAACTTGTAAAGATGAAAAAATAATTTTAAAATGGTATATAGTTAAATTGTTTCTTTGGAAACTTAGGAGGCGAACGGATTGAAGCATACAACGAAACTAATGGAAATACTTTCAGACATTCGTACACTTTTGCATAAAAAAGAAGAACATTTAAAACGACAAAACGAGAAGTTTCTTCGTGAGACAGGTGTAAGTGATATGTCTTTATCTGAGTTACATGTTATCGAGTGTATCGGAAAAAGTGGTTTGATGAATGTAACGGCAATTACGACAGAAATGGGAATGACGAAGGGTGCAATCTCTAAAATATGTACAAAGTTGTTTCAAAAGAAATTCGTTGAGAAGATGCAAATGTTAGATAATCAAAAAGAAATCTTCTTCCGCTTAACGGAAAGTGGAAATGAAATATATATAGCTCATGAAAAATTGCATAAACAAGCTGAAGAAAAGTGGCTGTTACTTTTAGATGGATATACGAAAGAAGAGCAAGACTTTATTCAAAGGTTTATAAAGGATGTCACCAATCATTTGGAAATATAATTGGAAGAAAAAAATCCTTCTTCTCAAGCCTTTTGAATATAATTTCTGAAAGAACTCATATATAATAGAAAAAGATACTTAACATAGTGAATAATTAAAGAGTCAATATATATAGAGGAGAGAGTAACATGCTTGAAAATACCGGGTTAGTATTAGAAGGCGGCGGTATGCGTGGTGTATATACGGGCGGGATACTAGAATATTTTATGGAACAAGACTTATATTTTCCATATGTAATTGGTGTATCAGCTGGTGCTTGTCATGCAGCGTCGTATCTTTCCAGACAAAGAAATAGAAATAAAACGGTCAATATTGATTATGCATCACATCCGAAATATTTATCGTATAAAAATTTATGGAGAAAACGTCAGCTATTTGATATGGATTTCATTTTCCATGAAATTCCAGAAAAGCATGTGCCGTTTGATTTTGAAACATACTTTAATAGCTCGGAACGTTTCCTTGTAGGAACGACGGATTGTGAAACAGGACAATCTGTTTATTTTGAAAAAGAAGGAACGAATGATGATGCACTAAATTTATTACAAGCGTCTAGTTCATTGCCCTTCATTGCACCGGTAGTAAATTACCGTGGTAAACAACTGTTAGATGGCGGGATTTCTGATCCGATTCCAGTTCGTAAAGCGCAAGAAGATGGATTTAAAAAATCAGTCGTTATTTTAACGAGAAATCATGGCTACGCGAAGAAAAAATCAAAGTTTGGATGGGTTGCAGCGAAAGCTTATAAAAAATATCCGAACCTTGTTAACACGATGCTGAATCGTTATGAAGTGTATAATGAAACACTTCACTACATTGAAAAAGAAGAGCAAGCGGGTAATTTATTTGTTATTCGCCCAGAAGTGCCACTTCAAGTAGATCGTATGGAAAAGGATACGGCTAAATTACAAAGTTTATATGAGCAAGGCTATGAAGATGCGAAGAGACAATTTGCAGATTTACAGGCGTTTTTGCAAAAATAATAAAAAGGCTGTGGAGAAGAGTTTCTCTGCAGTTTTTTTTATTATTGGTTTCAATGCTGAATGTTGGTTATACACGTTTTTAGGTTATGGTATAATATGGATAAAAGTATGTGAAGAGGTGATACATATGGAAAATGTATATAAAGGACTTAGACATACTGGATTTACTATGTTACTTATTTTTGGTGGTGTATTTTTACTTCGTTTTCTCATTCATGATGAAATATTATTGGATCAGCTTATTGGTTTTAGTGTAGGGATGACAATGTTTATTTCATCAGTTTTCATTCAAAAGTACAGTAAAGAATTACACGTGAATGAGAAATATTAAAGGTTCCTAATCTCATTTAAGTAGTTTGTACATAGAGGAGGCTTGCATATGATTTTTTATTCGCCGTATATTTTGTTTTCATTATGACGCTGTTAATTACGTTTCTTCTTTCAAAAAAATCATATAAGAAGCCTGTTATTAAATATATACCAACGTTAATATTGTTTATTTTTGCTGTCATTTTTTCTGTTATGTTTGTATTGAATAACGGAATGGGAGAGCTGATGATAGCGGTCTTTTTAGGGAGTGCAGCGATTGTGAATGGTCTTTTACTTCTTACGTTGAAAGTAGTTCGTGTGATTGTTGCAAAAGGAAAGTAGCGCATCGGAATTCGATGCGCTACTTTTTATTTACGCTTCTTTTTAATAAATGAAAAGGCTAAAGCTGTAATTAAAATACTGCCTTTAATGATATCTTGTGCATAATAAGGGACATTCATCATTGTGAGGCCATTTAATATAATTCCGATTAATACCGAGCCGAGGAATGTTCCGACTATATTTGGTTTCTTGGCACCGAACATTGCGTAACCGATATAGGCAGCTGCAACTGCATCCATTAATAATGGGGCACCAGCTGAAACTTGCCCTGTTCCAATGCGGCTACATAGAATAATGCCGCCAATAGAAGCTAGTAAACCGCTAATCATATAAGCGTACACACGGTAACGATCGGTAGGAATACCAGCTAGTCTAGCAGCTTCTCGATTTCCACCTGTCATATAAAAGAAACGACCGTACGTTGTTTTTTCTAAAAATAGATGTGCAATTAAAACGACGATAAGCATGATAATGACAGGGACTGGAATTCCTAACACGGAACCTTGGCCGATAAATAAAAAGGATGGAATAAAATGTCCTTTAGCCTCAGACATACCCTCATAAATAGAAGATCCTTTTGAAAATGTTAAGTGCAGTCCATTAACGATATACATGATACTTAATGTAGCTAGTAAATCTGGTAGTTTAATTCGGATAACGAGTAGGGCATTACATAATCCAACTAATAACCCGCAAAGAATAGGAACAAGGAGTGTAACTAATAGTTCTTGTCGATATAAAACGAGACAAGAAGAAGCGGCAATTGTTGCTACACTAGCCGTAGAGCCGACTGATAAATCAAATCCATCTACAATTAATGTAAAGGTAACACCGATCGCAAGTAACGTTACGATAGAAATAGAACGTAAAATATCACTAATATTGTTGTATGTTAAAAAAGAATCATTGACGATAGAGAAAAAAATTGTAACACCTATAATAATAGCGATTGTACTAAATTGATAAAAAAGATGAGTAGGTAAATATAGTTTCTTAGTTTTCGTTTTATGAACGAGATTCAATGGAATAACTCCCTTCAGATAAATGTAAAAGCTGTTCAGGAGATAGTTCGTTTGGTAAGTATTCACCTACAAATTCTCCGTTTGCCAGTATAAGAATGCGATCAGCGATATGTAGTGCTTCATCTTGTTCTCCTGTGAAATAAATTACGGAACTTCCGTTTTCTGTAATGCTGCGAATGAATTGAAAAATGTCTTGTTTCGCAGCTATGTCTACACCTTTAGTTGGTTCGTCCAAAAGAAATAGATTAGGTTTGAATCCACCCCACTTTGCAATTGAGACTTTTTGTTGGTTTCCACCGCTAAGTGAATGAATAGAGGCTTTTGGATTATTTGGTGAAATACCGAAAGAAGAAATTGCTGTAGTAGCATTATTTAATTCGGTTTGTTTTCGTCTCCAACCTGATTGGTGTAAATTTGTGTGACCTATAATATCTTCTGCAAGAAATACGCCTTGTTTTCTTCTTTCTTCGGGTACAAGTGCGATTTTCGCTTTAATCGCATCTCGTGGTGTTTTAATCGTTATTTTTTGACCGTCTATTTCTGCGTGATAAGTATGACGAGCGCCAAATAACGTTTCAGCAAGGGTTGTTTTTCCGCTTCCAATTAATCCGTATACCACAATAGTTTCTCCTTTTCGTATTGTAAGAGAAAGGTGAGAATGGTCTTTGTGTAATGGAAGTTCTTGTACTTTAAATAATTCTTCGCTTCCGCGTTTTGGTGCTGTATTAATAGGGAGTGTAAGTTGTTTTCCAGTCATTGCTTCCACAATTTGCTGATCTGTAATCTTTGTAGTAGCTTCAGAAAGTGCAACTTTACCGTTATGTAATACAGTTACATCATCCGCGAAATTTCTAATTTCTGATAAACGATGAGAAATTAAGATGATACCAATGCCTTTTGATGTTAAATCTTTTAATAGTTTCCCAAAGGCTTCAACTTCTTTCGGTCCAAGAGAAGAAGTGGGTTCATCTAATAAAAGATAATTTGTATTATTAGATAAAGCTCTTGCAATAAGAAGTAACTGTTTTTCGTGTAACGAGCAGTTTGAAACATCTTCTGAAACATTTAAATCTATCTGTACAGATTGCAAATATTGTTTGGCGAGCGCAACCAATTTTGACTTTGAAAATAGTGCTTTGTTTTGCATTGCTAAATGATCGATTAGTACATTTTCTAAGATAGATAATCCAGGAATAAGTCCGTGATCTACTTCTTGTGTGACGAAAGAAATACCATGCTTTTTCGCATCTCGTGGTGAAGCAAAGGAGGCAGATTGATTATCGATTTTTATATCGCCAGCAACTGGTTGGATTTCACCAGTTGCTATTTTTAGTAAAGTACTTTTTCCTGCCCCGTTCATTCCTAGTAGGGCATGAACTTTTCCCTTTTGAATATGAATAGAAACATTTTCTAGAACAGGCGTAGCCACATGATAAGAATGTGAAATATTTTGAAGAGAGAATGTCATTATTTTTTCTCCTTCTCTAATTTTTTCATCCAAGGGGAATATGCATCTTTTGAGTCGCCCCAACCGTTTATGTGTTTTGATAACTGATCCATTGTTATATTTTCTTTTGGTAAATTATTTTTCTTTACTAAATAAGGTTCTAGCGAATAAATATCTGGCGTTTGTTCACCAGCAATTTTTTTGTATAAGAATCGTACTTGAACTTTCCCTACTTCAGCTGGATCAGTTGCAGCTGTAGCAGCCCAAGGTGAGTTTTCTTTTTGCATGAGCTGCAAATCTTCATTACTTAAGTCAATGCTATATACTTTTATATCTGTACGACCAGCTTGTTCAAGTGCTTTAACAGCCCCTTTAGCAAACTCATCCCATGGAGCGAAAATAGCTTGTAAATCTCCTTTTTTTGGATATTTTTTTAGTAAAGCTTCTACTTGTGTTTGTGTATCAAGCGGTGTGTTATTACTAGCAGTACCGAATCGTGCAACTTCCTTTATATTTGGATAACGTTTATAAAAAGCATCAATGATAACATTGCGACGTTCCATTGGAGCAAATCCGCCAACCCATACGACTGCGATATTTCCTTGGCCATTCAAATCTTCTGCTAATGTTTTTAATGATTTCCATGCAAGACTATAGTCATCTTGATCAATAATCGTTACACCTGGTAAGCGTAGATCGTTATCAAAGGCCACTACGGGAATGTTTGCTTGTAATGCTTTTTCTACTCCGGGTTTTAATGCTTCAGAGCGGCCGTGATCAATTAAAATACCATCCACTTTTGAATTAATAGCGGTATCTAAATTTGCCGCCATTTTTGCTAAATCGTTATCAGAATTGTAGACTTGTACACTGCCGCCAAATAGCTCGATTTGTTTTTTGACGCCCTCAATATATTGAGAGGAAAAAGTTCCGATAGACATTTGCATAATTAATGCGATTTTTAATGGTTTCTTCACTTTGCTTGGAATTTCTGTTTGTAAGTGGTTCTCTACTGTTGTAGTTGCCTTTTTCGCAGTTTGTTGCTTTTGTGAAGCGATAGCATCTTGTTCATTTGTACAAGCTGTTAATGTAAATAAGAGAAAAATAAGTACGATGGAACATAATTTTTTCATAAAAAAATCCCTCCTAAACTAAGAAGAGAGGGGAGGGAGTGAAAATAAAAAACGCCTTTTCATATAGAAAAGACGTCTTATCATATTACTCTTATCTTTCAACACAACGTGTTGTAAGAATTAGCACCGTGCCCATAAATGGGTCGGTTGCCGGGCTTCGTAGGGCTCATCCCTCCACCTGCTCTTGATAAGACATCGAATATTCAACTATTTCGAATTATTCCACAAGTTTGAGGTGTTGTCAAATGATTTTTTTTATAAAAAAAATCCCTCTTTATGAGGGATTTTAATGTGGTAAGAAAATTAATTGATAAGCGAACAAGATTCCGAATACATACACAAGTGGGTGAACAGAACGGAATTTACCTTTTGCCACTTTCATAAGTGGGTATGAAATAAATCCAAGTGCGATACCTGTTGCGATACTTGATGTAAGTGGCATGCTTAAGATTACTAAGAATGCTGGGAATGCTTCATCAAATGCGTCCCAATCGATGTGGCGAACTGAACCCATCATAAGACTACCAACGATAATTAATGATGGTGCGGTAATAGCTGATACACCAGAAACGGCACTTACTAATGGTCCGAAGAATGCTGCTAGTGCGAATAGAACAGCTACTGTAACAGTTGTTAAACCAGTACGACCACCGGCAGCAACACCAGCAGATGATTCAATGTAAGCTGTTGATGGTGTTGTTCCGAACATGGAACCGATTGTTGCTGAGAATGAATCAGATAGAAGAGCTCGTCCTGCTTTTGGAAGCTTTCCGTCTTTCATAAATCCACCTTGTTGAGCTACACCAAGTAGTGTACCTGTTGTATCGAATAGTGTAACAAGGAAGAATGAGAATACAACGCCGTATAATCCGTAGTTAATTACGTCAGAAACAGCAGTAATTGGATTTGAAACGATAATTCCTTCTGGTAATCCAGGCATTGATGTAACACCGTTTGAGAATGATAATTGTCCTGTGAAGAAAGCGATAATACCAGTTAATAGCATACCGATAAATAGTGCACCATTTACATTTAAAGACATAAGGACAATAGTAATTCCAAGTCCAGCTAATGCTAGTAGAACTGGAGCAGAATGAAGATCACCAAGTCCAACTAGGTTTGCATCATTTTTTGTAACGATACCAGTTAAACGTAAACCGATAAAGGCGATGAAAAGACCGATACCAGCAGTAATTGCATGTTTTAAGTTTTCAGGAATTGCTTCCATTAATTTTGTACGGAAAGATGTAAATGATAACAAAATTAAAATCATACCTGCTACGAATACAGCAGAGAATGCAATTGCGAAAGTCATGCCTTCATGAGCTTTTACAACAGAGTAAGAGAAGTAAGCATTTAATCCCATACCTGGCGCGATTGCGATTGGTAAGTTTGTAAAGATTGCCATAAATAATGTTCCGACAACAGCAGCAATAATTGTTGCTGTAAATGCTTGTTCAAATGGAACACCTGCATCCCCAAGGATGACAGGGTTTACGACAATAATATATGCCATTGTTAAGAAGGTAATAATACCTGCCATAATTTCAGTTTTAATAGAAGTTTTATGTTTTGAAAGGTTAAACATATAAACATCCTTTCTGTTTACGAATAATTTTCACAACAGTTATATATAATATTCGTTTTTTAACTATTTTGCAATAGTTTTGCATAAAAAGTTTATAACAATTCATATTTTGTGTCTTAAATTCGAATATTAATCGTAAAACGATGTGTGAATTTCAGTTTTTTATTGTGCACATGATAAGGAAAAGGAGTTGAAAGAAGCTATGCCACAGCAAAAAAACTTTATAACAATGCCTGCGCAACATCAAAATAAGCAGCCTGGTATTGAATCATTAATGAGCCCTCTGCCGCAGTTTGAAGATCCAAATTATAAAGGAAGTGAAAAGTTAAAAGGAAAGAATGTGTTAATTACAGGAGGAGATAGTGGTATCGGACGAGCAGTTTCCATTGCTTTTGCAAAAGAAGGAGCAAATATTGCAATTGCTTATTTAGATGAGGAAGAAGATGCAAGTGAGACGAAACAACGTGTTGAAAAAGAAGGAGTAAAGTGTGTGTTGTTACCGGGGGATTTAAGTAATGAACAGCATTGTAAAGATATTGTGGAAGAGACTATTTCGCAGCTAGGTAGTTTAAATATTTTAGTAAATAACGTTGCACAGCAATATCCGCAGCAAGGGCTAGAGTATATTACAGCAGAACAGCTAGAAAAAACATTTCGTATTAATATTTTTTCTTATTTTCACGTTACGAAAGCAGCACTTTTTCATTTGAAGCAAGGGGATGTCATTATAAATACGGCATCTATCGTTGCATATGAAGGAAATGAAACGTTAATTGATTATTCTGCAACGAAAGGAGCAATCGTAGCTTTTACAAGATCACTTTCTCAATCGTTAGTACAAAAAGAGATTCGTGTAAATGGTGTTGCGCCGGGACCGATTTGGACACCGCTTATTCCATCGAGCTTTGATGAGAAGAAAGTCTCTCAGTTTGGAAGTAATGTCCCGATGCAAAGGCCTGGTCAACCATATGAGTTAGCGCCGGCATACGTATATTTAGCGTCTAACGATTCTTCTTATGTTACTGGACAAATGATACATGTAAATGGGGGCGTTATTGTAAATGGATAGTTTTCATTTATAAGAGCAAAGTAAAGTTAATTACAATTATTATGGTGAGCGCTAAGGGGGGATATAGGTGAAAAAGATATGTTTCGTCTTACTATTATTTTTCTTCCTACCGGTTAGTGCTTTTGCTGCTACAGATCACTTAATATTAGTGAACCTTACGACGAATCAGCTGTCTTTCTTTGAGGATGGGAACTATACGAAAACATTTCCGATAACGACTGGAAGAGATCGTACACCTACGCCTGAAGGTAACTTTTGTATTATAACTAAATTTAAAAATAAAGAATACCATCGAAAAAAAATACCTGGGGGTGCACCAAACAATCCTCTCGGTACGAGGTGGTTAGGGCTGGATAAAAAAGAATATGCGATTCATGGAACGAACCGAGAATGGACGATTGGAAGTAGGGAATCAAATGGGTGTATTCGCATGCATGACCGGGATATACAATGGTTATATGACCGAGTACAATTACAAACAAAAGTAATCATTTCTCGTTTTCATACGAGCCCCGAATATGAAGCGAATAAGCTTGGTTATCGAGTTGTGAGCTGGAATGGTCGAAAAATGGAAGAAGAACAAATTGGAATGCTTACGTTAGTAGATCGTTTAAATATATATTGGCAAGAACCAAATGGACAGTTAACAAAAGTGAAAATGGTATTGCCGAATGAAAGATATCCGGTGTACTCGAAACGAAAAGATGGAATATATTATATAGGAAACAATTTGTATATTATGGATGAAACAGGAGAAAAAATCCGTTATGAGCAAATTCCTTCTTCGACTTTAAGTAATATATATAAACGGAAATATAATGTTCCATAATGGCTACCGTATTATAGACGGTAGCTTATTTCTACTTAGAGTTTAACTGCAACTATTGTATTTTGCTGAATATAATACAGTACAGATAGGGGGCGGTGATATTATGAAAAGTGAATTTGCGTTTAAAATTTTCTTAGTAACGACCTGTTTATTTATCGTGTATTTATATGCGTTTCTCGTCTTTTCTTTTTATGTTCCATATGTCGATTTAATATTGTTCTTCGGTTTTATTTGGGCATTTGTGAAAGCGAGGGAAGGGGAGAAGAGTATATATCGGCGCATCACTTTATGTGGGACGGCCGTTCTAGTTATTTTGTACTTTTTTATTATGCATGATTTTTGGAGGGGAATGTAAAAAAGCATACGATTAATCGTATGCTTTTTATGTTTAATGTTTAGGCTTAAATGTATGACAACAAGTCTCTACACTCGTTGCTACAGAACTTTCTAGCGTCTCGTTTGTTAAAACCGCGCCTGTATAAGAATCATTTGTATTCGGACCAGCTTCTTGTGCATCTGGTTGAACAATGATTGAACTCGCTTGACAAAAGTTACCTTGTCCCCAAAATGAGCAATTGGAAACAGAGCATTTTACTTCTGGCATAAAATCCCCTCCTTATACATTAGTGTGGGATTTTACGCCCATTTCATGTGTAGAAGGAGTTTCCTTTTCTCGTTACTTTTTCGTTTGTTCAAGCCATTCTTTTAATTTATCTTTCGGCTGTTCACCGCTAATACGGCTCACTTCTTTGCCATCTTTAAAATGAATGATGGTTGGTGTACCTTGAATTTTATATTCATCCCAAGGAGCATCTAATTTTTCAATATCCATAACTTTCATATCAACGTTCAAGTCTTTAGCCATCGGCACTACGACAGGAGATAATTTTTGGCAATGAACGCAAGATGTTTGATAAAAGTATACTGTTTCTTCTTTTTTCTCTTTTAAGTTCTTTTGAAGATCTGAAAGAGAGATTTTATTTGTGTAGTAGTCAGGACCATCTGTTTGACTACCAGTAGCATTATCAATTTTTTGGCTAGTAGCGTTTTTTTCTTCCATTTGTGTGACAGCGAAAATTGCTACGAACAAGGCGATAATAATACCACCAAATATAAGCATTTTTTTCATTCTTTCATCTCCTTATTTGTTTTTGATAACAATAAAGCTACAAACCGCGATAGTAATAAAGCCGATAAGTGCTAGAAACGGGATTGTCACAAAACCGAACCAGTTTATGTATTCTCCCGTACAAGGTACACGACCACAAGCTGCTCCAGCAGCTGAAAATGCTGCGACTTTTTGAATTGCATAGTGATATAAAGAAATACAAGCGCCAATAGTTGCGATTGGTAAAGAATAACTTGCGATGCGATAGTCTTTCTTTGCTACAGCAATACCAAGCCATAAAACGAATGGATACATAAAAATGCGTTGATACCAACAAAGGACACAAGGCTCAAATTTCATAATTTCGGAAAAGTACAGACTTCCTAGTGTAGCGATAAAAGAAGCTCCCCATGCGGTAAGTAAAGCATATTCTTGCTTTTTTTCTCGTCCCATATTTTATACCTCTCTTATAATAGTTACATACTAAATTATAGTATGAAGTGGTATGGAAAAGAAAGAAAAAATATGTTTATCAATAAAAGTTTTATAAGAGGAAACTTTTATTAGTATTAATATTTTAAAAAAGCGCCATTCTCCTAAAGAGAATAGCGCTATATTTTACATTTGAATTTGCTCTACTTCTTCTACATGTGACTTTTGGGATGCGTGGTCAATATATTGAAATAGGAGCTGCAATTGTTTGTCAACTTCTGGTAGTTCTTTGCTGTATTGATAAGCGTGTAAAAAATGCTCAATACGCTTAGAAAATAATTGATCGTTCGTTTGAACCATTAGAACGAGTAGTTTGTCCCAATTACAGCAATACGTGTAATAGAGAGCTTTATCATAGTCATTATATGTTTGCACTGTGTACCCTCCTTACCGAGAGTTATATATAGTGTGTGACAAGTAAGGGGAAATACACTTGAAAGAATTTGTTAAGAAAAAAAGTGAATGAAAAGAAAAAAACGAGGAGTTTCCTCGTTCTTTAAGCCTTTGGCATTGGCGTAGGTGTTGGCTTGCCATAGCCTTCTTTGTATTTATTGTCGATATAGTTACGAATTTCGAGTGTTGATTTTCCTTTTTGTTTCATCGAAGCTGATTCCACGGCGATTTCTAGGCAATTGACGCAAGTCGTTGCGTGGGAATCCCAAACAACTTCACCATTCTTTTTAATTTCACGAATAAAGCAGTTTTTATTATTTTTATGTCCTACACTTTCACCGCAACCGCAGTAACATGGAATCCAATCTAATAGCTCTGCATTTTGTCCAGCTACAGTGTAAATGTCTTTCATTTGTGGATCAAGCTTGTCTAAAAAGGTTGGAAGTGTGTCGACGCCTTTTGTTTTTTCTTGAATGTCAGCTTGCTGCGTGTGCGATGCATGGTCATGCTCTTCTTTTTTTGATTCAGAAGATTTTTTGTCATTTGTACCAGTACTTCCGCATCCAGCAAGAATTAAGCTTAGTACTGCAAGTAAAGAAAATACATACTTTTTCATTCGCTTGTCCCCTTTACAAATGTATTAATCAAATTGTATCAAATATCATGGTGCGTTTGGTGAAGATTTTTTCGACTGATTTTTGAAACGCCAACGTAGCGAATGGAATAGAAATAAAATTGGGATATAAGCGTATACAATATATAAACCAGCTTGAGACAGTACTGTATTTAATGTATTGATACCTTCACGGTTTGTGAAAAATAAGGATGAAATAAATATAGCAGCGATAAAAAATGGCAGTGTAATGTTAAATGGTATGCGAAAAGATTTTTTACTAATGCAACAAGAAGACCAAATCGTTAAACAAAGATTAGGTAAAATAATAAGATACCATAGGAAAATAATAATGTACTCGAACCTTTGAATGAAAGGAACTTTAATAATTTTTAGCATCGTTAATGTTGGCCAAATTGTATGATGTAATTGTCCTTGGCTATAGTACATAAGAGACACAAGCGCTAATATTACGTATAGAATGGTTGTAAAAGCAATACCACCGTGCGCCCATTTATTTACCGATTTTCCTTTTTTAATAAATGGATAAAAAATAAGGATTGCTTCAAATCCAAGAAATTCTAATGCAGATGCTTTAGCTGCGGTTAGAATGTCTACAGGTGAATGAGTGAGAATTGGGAAAATGTTCCGAACATGTGCGTATTTCATCGGGAAAACTAAGAAAAGTAGTACGAAAATCGGTATGATGACGCCCCAAAAACATATTCCTGTTACAGAACGAAAGCCGCCTTTAATTATGTAATAAGCTACAAGTAAAAATAGTAAAGTTAATTTCCACGGTTTAATTGTAGGAAAGACCCAAACTTGAATAACTTCAATATACGTACGAAGAACAGTAAGGCAAAATAATAAAAGGTATGCGGCAAAGCATACAGAAAAAAATGTTCCAATCCACTTTCCGAAACATGTCGTATGGATATTCATTAAATCATTATCTTTTTCTAACATTTTCAGCATGCAAAATAACACGATATGGGTTGCGATACCTGCGACAATAAGGGAAATCCAGGAATCATAACCGGCATATTGTGCAATAATTCTTTGGTATCCTAACACACCTACTCCGATTTGAAGGGAGTGTAATAAAAGGAATGTGAAATAAGGGGAAACAGTATGTGTTTTATCTTGTTCAGCCATTATAGCACCTCACTATTCTCCAATACCAGATTGCACGACATTGATTTGCACATGAACAGAAACGTCTACGTTAGGGTACATTTCTTGAATTTGTTTCATGCTCCATTTTCTTGAATGACTACGAATTTCTTCACGTATACCTATTGGATCAACTTCTTTTTCTTGGAATTGTTTTATTAATTCGTTTAAATGTTTCTCAAGTGTTTTTTCTACATGTTTTTTTACGTAAGTTATATTTTCATTCTTTGCTAAATCGAGCCAGCTGGGAGCATTTTTTATCAGTCCATTTAATTTTAAATGAATGTTAATTTTTGGAGTGTCACCAGTATCGGAGAGGTAACAAACGCTCTTTCCGGATAAATTTTGAGTGGCAATTAATCCTTTATGACTACCTTGTTGTATTGGAACTTCATAGCGCCCATTTTTAGTTGGATTAATGAGTAATTTTAATAAAAACGATCCTTTTTTATCTGTGTACATAACCACTTTATCCTTTTTTAAAAAAGCGAGTCCTTTAATGGAAGCGGATTTGTCTTCATCAACTTTCATATAAGGAAGAAATGGATCGCATCCTGATGAATAAAAGTTATACAAGAAAATATTTAAAGCGGTCCGAGGAATCGTCTCATTTTCTATATTTTGTTCAAGCAAATCAGAAAGATATAGTGATCCATTTGTTTTAACATGTTTGAGAAGTTTTTCAGTTAAACCGTCTACGAGTGCTAGCTGTACATCCCGGCCAATGTTAGGATCACGCTGTAAATTGTTAATAATGTCACCAATTCCATGTTCGCCAAAGGATTTTCCAAAAAGTACAACACGCATTTGACCTACGGCGATTGTATGAGGTGATTTTGCATTTAGCCGTGAAGAAATCGTTTCAATTGTACCTGCAGTAGTGGACTGAGTTTCTGGCTCCGATTGAACACCTTTTGTGTAATCCGGATATAAAATCGTCCCGCGGAATTGTTTATCTTTCGTTATATCAAATCCACCTACATGAATCATTCGTTGCGTGTCTACTATATTTGGCTGTGTACAACCAGATTGGAAAATTAAAATGATAATGGAAAAGCATAATAAAATATTTTTCATTGCTCCTCACCGTCACGTTTTTCTTTCGCTTTGTTTGGGTCATAGCGCCATTTCTTTTTCGGTCTCAGAAAAGATGCACGCGCTGCTGTTTGACTAAATGGCAAACGAAGGAGACCCTCTGCGGTTCCTAACCCGCGGAATGGGTATAAAGGTAATAAATAAGGTGATCCAAGTGATTTAAGGCGAATTAAGTGAGCTAATATGAATACGAATCCGACAATGAGACCTAGGCCACCAAATGCTCCAGCTAAAATGATGAGTGGAAATCGTAATATCCGGATAGTAGAAGACATTTTTACTGTCGGTGTTGTAAAAGAAGCGAGTGCAGATAATGCTACTGCAATTAATAAAATGGTACTCGTTAAGGCAGCCTCGACAGATGCTTGTCCGATTACAATTCCTCCAACAATACCAATTGTTTGACCGACTTTAGTTGGTAAACGTGCTCCAGCCTCGCGAAGTAATTCAATTGTAATTTCTAAAAAGAGTGCTTCCAAAACAGGTGGAAATGGTACGTTAGCTCTAGAATAAATAATAGGACCAAGTAAATCAGCCGGAATCATTTGATAGTGATATGTTAATACAGCAGTGTAAATGGCTGAAGAGAATAGAGAGAACGCTGCTCCAAAAAAACGAACCAATCTAAGAAATGAGCCCGCTATCCATGGTAAATAATAATCTTCTGGTGAGACGAAAAAATCGAGTAATGTCGCTGGGCCAGCTAATGCATACGGTGAACCATCTGTTAAAATAACGACCCCTCCATTAAGTAATGCATAAACGGAGCGATCTAAACGTTCTGTAGGTAATAAAACAGGAAAGGGGGAGTTGCTATTATCACTAATAAACTGTTCAACCATAGTTGCATCGAAAGGGACATCAAAATCGATATCTTGTAGACGTTGCAGTGCAGTATTAATATGTTGTTTGTTTGTGATTTCTTCCATATAAGCAACTGCTACTTTTGTTTTTGATATAGATCCAACTTGGACTTCTTTAAAAATTAACTGCTCGGTTACAATATTTCGGCGTAGTAAATGTATATTTATATCAATGTTTTCAACGAAGCCAACTTTTGGTCCGATAACGCTATATTCGTTTTCGGTATCATTTGCTAATCGGGTACCCAACACGTTACTTTCTGCGCGTACGAGTGCATATTCCTTCATTGTTGCATCACTTTTTCGTTCTATAAGTACATATCCACCTAACAATTTTTCACGAACATCATTAGTGGAAGGATTAATCATAATATCTTCAATGGATATAACATTTATTAAATCATTTATACTGTGAATGTTTTCTAGTTCTCTTTTTAGAGGTGTTAAAATGAATTGTTTAACAATGAGAGATTCTACAGTTGATTTATAATAAAATAAACAGAGAGTGTCTTCTTGATCGATGCTATAAGACACGAAGTCCATCGATTCTTTCATACTTTTTATGAATTCTGGAACAGAACAGACTGGTTTATGTTTTTGTTTTTTTGATGATAAACGAAACATTTTCTCACCCCTAACATACGTCATTTACTTGTGTTAGTTTTTGGGAAAGACGGGAATTTATACTTCAAAGTTGAAAGTTTATAAAGAAAAGGAAGAGTAGTGAATACCTCTTCCTTTTTGGCGTGTTAATTTGTTTTCTTTTCTTTAATAGACTTCACTAATTTCATCATTTCTGCTCGTATATCTCCTCTTTTTACATTTAATTTTTCGGCAATTTGTTTAATGTCCATTCCATCTTTTTTCATTTTTAATACATCATCAAGAGGGGTATTGCTTTTTTGAGAGATGATTGTTAACACAGTAAGGTGACGCAATTTGATGTTATATTCTTTCATTTTTTGTTTTAGCTGATCCGGTGTGGATTTTTGCATAGTTGCTAACTGTTGTAGTAGTGCTTGCTTTGTTTCTTTACTCATATGATGCTTTTTCAGCTTACTTGGATCTACACCGAAATGCTCGGCGGTTTTCTCCCAAGATTTATTTTGCTTATAGTAAGCTAAAACGTCTTTTATTTCTTTTTTACTGATTCTTGCAATGTGAGCAGCTCGCCAAATTTCATGTTTGTTGTAGCCGAGTTTTTCTAGCGATTGCATTTCTTCTTCTGAAATTGGTTTGTGATGATGCATTGTTACTTCTTTTGGCGTAGCAGCGGACGTAGGGAAGGTGGATATTCCGCATAATAATGCTGCCATAGTCATACTTACTGCGATTTTTTTGTACATGTAAACTCCTCCTAGACGGATAATGTGGAAAACTGTACACATATCATTTCCATAAAATGTGAAATACTTGTGAACAAGTTAAGTTTTTTTATTCACAGCATGAAATGACGTTTTTAGAAGTTTTCCAACATAAAACATTGATTAATAGTAAAAAACTAAGGTATAATCGAAATTGAAAATCAATATCAATACTAACAATAAACTTATACATATAGATAAAAATAAGGGAGAGATAAATATGACTACATATACTTCCATCGCTAATGTGATTAAAGAAAGACGCTCTGTTCGTACATTTACAGATAAAGCAGTAGAAAAAGATTTATTAATTGAGCTATTAAACGATGCAACATGGGCACCAAATCATCAACACCGTGAACCATGGAATTGTAAATTATACATTGGAGAAGGACGCAAGAAATTAGTGGATGCAGTATTAAACTCTTTCACAGAAGAAGAAAGAGCGAAACGCGGTAAAATTTTATCAGATCGTTTCTTAAGCACGCCTGCACAAATCGTTGTATATATAAATGAAGATCCACGTCAAATTCAACGTGATGAAGATTACGCTGCAACATGTGCATTTATGCAAAACTTCCAACTTCTTGCTTGGGAACGCGGATTAGGTTGCGTTTGGAAATCAGGCGGATTAAACTACAATCCATTATTTATAGAAGGAATCGGTTTAACAAGAGGCCAACGTATCGTTGGAATTCTTCATATCGGCTATTTCGATAAGGCACCAGAAGGAAAAGCTCGTACTTCGATTACGGAGAAGATGGAGATTATTGAAGGTTAATAGATGAGACATTCTCGTTTTTACGGGGGTGTCTTTTTATTATGCAATCAATCCTCATGAAAGCTTGTTCCCCATCATACACTTTCTTAAGGGAAAGTGTAAGGAGGGAAAATAATGAGAGCAAGTGATGATAAAGCACTGCAATATGCGATTGCAGAAATTACGGAAATTGCGACTGGATTTGGTCTTGATTTTTATCCGATGCGTTATGAAATATGTCCAGCGGAAATTATTTATACATTTGGTGCATATGGGATGCCGACGAGGTTTTCACATTGGAGTTTTGGAAAACAATTTTTCAGAATGAAATTACAATACGATTTAGGACTTAGTAAAATATACGAACTCGTTATTAACTCTGATCCATGTTACGCCTTTTTATTAGATACGAACTCGTTAATTCAAAACAAATTAATTGTAGCACACGTTTTAGCACACTGTGACTTTTTCAAAAATAATATTCGTTTTTCAAATACGAAGCGAGATATGGTAGAGAGTATGGCGGCAACAGCGGACCGTGTGAAAGCATATGAGCATAAGTATGGAAAAGCAGAAGTAGAAACATTTTTAGACGCTGTACTTGCCATTCAAGAACATATTGATCCGTCGCTTATGCGTCCGAAACTTGCGTGGAGTATCGATGATTTAGAAGAGGAAGAAGTAGAAAAGAAAAAGGCATCGCAATACGATGATTTATGGAATTTAGATAACCGAAATAAAAAGCAGGAACGATCTAATATACGTAAAAAGAAGAAAATCCCGCCGCAACCAGAGAAAGATTTACTCCTCTTTATTGAAGAATATAGCCGTGAGCTAGAAGATTGGCAACGCGACATATTAACGATGATGCGCGAAGAAATGTTATATTTCTGGCCGCAGCTTGAAACGAAAATCATGAACGAAGGCTGGGCGTCCTACTGGCATCAACGCATACTTCGTGAAATGGACTTAACATCTGATGAAGCAATTGAATTTGCGAAATTAAATGCAGGTGTTGTACAGCCATCAAAAACAAGCATTAATCCATACTACCTCGGTATTAAAATGTTTGAAGATATTGAAGAACGGTACAACAATCCGACAGAAGAAATGAAACGAAGAGGCGTAAAACCAGGATCTGGCCGTGATAAAATCTTTGAAGTACGCGAAATTGAATGGGACGTATCATTCCTAAGAAACTACTTAAATAAAGAACTTGTCATGAGAGAAGATATGTACTTATTCCAGCGCCAAGGAAAAGAATATAAAGTAATAGATAAAGAATGGGAACATGTGCGTGATCAACTCGTAAATATGCGGACAAATGGTGGGTTCCCGTACTTAGTAGTAGAAGATGGAGACTACTTAAAGAACGGAGAATTATACATTAAACATAGTTACGAAGGAATCGAGCTCGATTTAAAATACTTAGAAAAGGTATTGCCATATCTTCATCAGCTATGGGGAAGAACGGTGCATATGGAGTCCATTGTGGAGAGTAAGGGCGTTGTGTTTTCTTATGATGGGAAGATGGTGCATCGGAAGTATGTGTGAGGGGAAGAACGGACATAGGATACTGTGTCCGTTCTTTTTATTTAAAACAGGAAAAATATGCTATTCTTAAGGGGGATTTAAAAAGGGGACGATTCAAATGAGCAAAGTAGGGGTATGGAAGGTGGATATTACGCCGCCTTTAGGTATTGATTTTGTCGGATATCATAGAGAGACAGGAATAAATAATATTGAAGAGCGTATTTACGGGACAGTCTTTGTATTTGAAAAAGATGAAATGAAGACTGTGTTTATAAGCATTGATAATATCGGTATGTTAGTAGAAGATACGAATATGATTCGTGAACGAGTAGCGAGTGAGCTTCATGTGCCATTTGAGCGAATAACAGTTGTTTATACACATACACACTCTGGTCCGGAAACTGTTGGTGAGCAACCTTTAGTAAAGTCGTATAAGACGATTTTAGTAAGTAATATAGTGTACGGTGCTGTTACTGCAAATAATAACTTGGAGCTATGTGAAGTTGGCTGGGGTGTTACGACAGGTGATATTGGGATCAACCGAAGAGAGAGAACATCTGATGGAAGAGCAAAGATGGGAACAAATATAGAGGGTGTTGTAGATAAACGAATTGGCATGTTAGCAATAAGAAATGCTGAAACGAAGGAGCTATCTGGGATTATAGTATTTTGTACTGCGCATCCGAATGTTTTAAAAGGTGATAGCGATGTATTATCAGCGGATTATCCTGGAATGACGAGGGAGATTCTTGAGGAAATCGTAAACTGTCCTGTTATTATTGTGCAAGGAGCTGCTGGTAATGTAAATGCGAAGTATCGCGGTTCAAGAGAAGCATTAAAGAAAATGGCTTACACACTTAGTGGACATGTATTAACGATGTTGCCAACAGTTACATATAGCTCAATTGTAAATTTAAGAACAGTTTCGAGTACGATGCAAATGAAATTGAAAGATATTCCTGAAATGAATGAGATACGAAGCATGGCTCAATTGGCGGAGAAGCAGTGGGGTGTGAATACGGATGAATGGCTTACTATCGTTTTAGAGAAATATAAGCAAGGTATTCGGAAGTTACGTATTGATTTAGAAGTTCAACTGTTTCAAGTTAATGATGGTATGTTCTCTGGTATACCGATGGAACCTTTTTCAGAGACTGCGTTAGAAATGAAAGAGTGTCTTCAAAATGAACTAGCTTTCTTTGGTGGATATATGAATGGATATATTGGTTACTTACCGACAAGGGAAGAGTTTGAATATGGTGGATATGAAGTGGAATTAAGCCCTGTTGTGTATGGACCGGTTACGAATTTATTGATGCCACCGGGGGAGAATACTGCGGAGTTGGTTGTGAAGAGAGTTATGGAATTATATAACGCGTAAAAAATATATTCAGTAGAATAAAATTTAAAGAAATTAATGATTTTTAATACAGCTATAGAAAAACGAATCCATTTTGAAGAAGATGAATCAAAATGGATTCGTTTTTTGTTTACCAGACAGGTCGTATATTTGATGATAACTTCTCTGTATTTTCTTTAGTAACGAATGTTGTTAAATCTTCTTTTAGCATCTGCATTCGTTCTGTACCTATGTTTTCAATCCATCGCTGTTCTATTTCAGCTACTATTTCTTCTTTTGCTCTCATTACTGACAAACCACGTTCGGTTAAAACGATGATTTTACCTCTTTTATCAGTAGGATGTGTTTTGCGTGTAACGTAGCGATTACTCTCAAGAGAATCCACCATTTTACTTACAGCTTGTTTGGAAATCCCCAAATACTCAGCTAGCTCTATACCAGTTGCCCCATTAGGAAGGATGCGTTTGAACATAAAACCATGTGCTGGCCTAATATCTTCAAATCCTAATTCACTTAATTTGTCATGTAGCTCAGTGATTAATGTGCTAAATGATAATGATAAAAGCGATGTAAGATCTAACTCGTTGAATGTTTGATCCATGTATATAACCTCCGCGTTTGTAGTCAATTAAGTTGACTATATGTAATACCTATTGTACTATGTATAATATAGTCAATCAAATTGACTATATTATGTTGGTAGAACAAATAATGATTTATATAATATAGAATCAATGGAGGTTTCACATGGTTAATATCGTGAAAATTAGAGGGAGTGTATTTGCACCGTATGCATCGCTGGAACCTATTAAGGACCCTGCAACAGGAAGAGTGTTTGAATATGCTGGAGATGCACGTGAGTTTACACCACAAGCTGTGAACACAAAGCGTTCAAGGTTAGAACAAGAAGTAAATATTGATTTTTATAAAAGAGAAATTTTCACATATGCAGATGCTTGTATCGTCACCGTGAAGATTACAAATCCAGATGGCTCAATTGAGTATCAAAAGGGAGAAACAAGTACAGAAAATATTGTATGTACAAATATTGTATGGAGTGAAGATGAAGTTTCATTTGAAATGAGAGCAAGTGCAAGTAATCCTTTAAACGCAGCAGCACCTGCAGCTGATTATTTTTTGACTATACGAGCTAATGAAAATGGTACTGTGAATATTGAAGGTGTACATGATGGTTTCCCTTGCTATGAATTTTATAAACAAGTAGATTTTGGTTCGTTTGAATTAATATATATACATGATTTTAGAGAAACAAATGATACTCCAGCAGCACTAGCTGGAGAGATGGAATATAGCTTTAAAACGACAGTCTAAACATAAATATAGCGCTATTTTTTAGAAGGAAATAGAAAAGTAAAAGAGAAATCTATTGGTTTTAGGATTGAAATTATGGTCTGTTTTATTTAATAAGCATTCAGTATCTAAAATAAAATTATAGAGGTGTTTCTTATGACTAATATCGTGAAAATTAGAGCCAGTGTATTTATTCCAATGTCTTGGACTGAGGCTAAGAAGGATATGGAAACAGGAAAAGTAATTCAATTCGAAGGTGATTCACGTGAATTCACACCGTATGCGGTAAATGCGATGCGCTCTAGAGTTGAGCAAGAGGTAGTAGTGGATTTTTATAAAGAAGAAGTGTTTTCATATGCGAACACGGGTATTACGACAGAGAAGGTTACGAATCCAGATGGTTCTGTGAATAAAAGAACAGGAAAAGCGAGTACAGAAAATATTGTGTGCACGAATATCGTATGGAATCCTGGTGGTGTGCAATTTAAAATGAGTGCGAGTGCAAGTAATCCATTAAATATATATGCACCTCCTGTAGATTATTTATTACATGTATGTGTGAAAAAGGATGGTAGTATTGATATTCAAGGAGAGCATGATGGATTCCCTTGTTTTGAATTTTATAAGCAAGTAGATTTCGATTCATTTGAAAAAATATATACACATGATTTTAGAGAAACTGGTGATACAGCTGCAGCACTAGGCGGGAACATGGAGTATAGTTTTACAAAGAGATTATAGGAAGTATGAAAATGGAACGATGGATTGCTTCATTCGTAAAGAACTTGGAGATATCTAAGTTCTTTTTTATTTGTTTCAAATTTGTGAAAGAAAGACATATTGATTGAAATTAAATTTTTTATACTCTATCATATACCCATACAGGTATAGGTTTTTGTGGTACATGAGAAAATTAAATAATATGGAGGTTTAAAATATGTCCAGAAAAATAGTTGTAGTAGGCGGAGTTGCTGGCGGGGCATCAGTAGCTGCAAGGCTTCGTCGTTTAAGTGAGGAAGATGAAATTATTATGGTTGAACGCGGTGAATATATTTCATTTGCAAATTGTGGATTGCCGTATTATATTGGCGGTGTCATTACAGAAAGACAAAAATTATTAGTACAAACGGTTGAAAAGATGTCAAAGCGTTTTAATTTAGATATACGTGTATTGAGTGAAGTGGTAAAGATTAATAAAGAAGAGAAAACAATTACTATAAAGAATGTAACTACAAATGAAACATATAACGAGGAATATGATGTTTTAATTCTTTCACCAGGGGCGAAACCAATTGTTCCACCTATTCCGGGGATTGAAGAAGCGAAGGCGTTATTTACGTTACGAAATGTACCTGATACAGATCGTATAAAAGCGTATATTGATGAGAAGAAACCACGTCATGCGACGGTTATTGGTGGTGGATTTATTGGAGTGGAAATGGTTGAGAATTTAAGAGAACGTGGGATTGAAGTTACTCTTGTAGAGATGGCGAATCAAGTGATGCCATCAATCGATTATGAAATGGCAGCATATGTACATGAACATATGAGAAATCACAATGTTGAGCTTGTTTTTGAAGATGGCGTAGATGTGTTGGAAGAAGACGGGGCTGTTGTGCGCTTAAAAAGTGGCTCAGTTATAAAGACAGATATGATTATTTTAGCAATTGGTGTACAACCAGAGAGTAGTTTAGCGAAAGACGCAGGATTGACATTAGGGGTTAGAGGAACGATAAAGATAAATGAGAAATTTCAAACGTCGGATCCACATGTATATGCAATTGGTGATGCGATTGAAGTGAAAGATTTTGTTACAGAAACAGAAACGATGATTCCTTTAGCGTGGCCAGCTAATCGTCAAGGTCGCATGTTAGCGGATATTATTCATGGTCATACGGATTCTTTATATAAAGGTACGATGGGAACTTCTGTAGCTAAAGTTTTTGATTTAACAGTTGCTTCGACTGGAGTAAATGAGAAAATATTAAAACGATTAAATATACCCTATGAGGTAGTACATGTACAGGCAAATTCTCATGCGGGATACTATCCGAATGCTACACCCGTGCTAATAAAATTAATTTTTAATAAAGATAGTGGGAAAATTTATGGAGCGCAGGCATTAGGACGTGATGGTGTAGATAAGCGTATTGATGTTATCGCAACGGCAATAAAAGCAAATTTAACTGTAATCGATTTACCGGATTTAGAATTATCATATGCCCCGCCATACTCTTCTGCAAAAGACCCATTAAACATGGTAGGGTATGTGGCAAGTAATATAGTAGATGGTTTTGTGGACACAGTGCAATGGCATGAAATAGATCGTATTGTTGAAAATGGTGGGTACCTTATTGATGTTCGAGAACCTAATGAACTAAAACAGGGAATGATTAAAGGCTCTATTAATATTCCGTTAGATGAATTACGTGATCGTTTGGATGAAGTGCCAATGGACAAAGAAATATATATCACTTGTCAACTTGGTATGAGAGGGTATGTTGCAGCGCGTATGTTAATGGAAAATGGGTATAAGGTAAAGAATGTAGATGGTGGTTTTAAATTGTATGGGACAGTATTGCCAGAACGTGTTGCATATTGATGTTTTTCATCTTCTACTTCAAGATTTAGTGGAAGATGAAAACCTATAGATTAAGGTTTTACTTTTTGTTTTGCGAACATATAAGGTGAAAATTAAAAATAGGGGTTTACAAAATACCTGCGGGGGTATAATATATTGTCATAAGTTATAAATGGTGACATAATGGTAATGAGGTGATTATAGGATGGAATATAATCAAGATATGAAAAATAGATTGAAACGTATTGAAGGTCAAGTTCGTGGCGTGCTTCGTATGATGGAAGAAGGAAAAGATTGCCGAGAAGTTATTACACAGTTAACGGCATCTCGTTCTGCCCTTGATCGTACAATTGGACTCGTTGTTGGAACAAATTTAGAGCATTGTTTACGTGAACAGTTTGAAAGTGGCAATGGTTCAAATGAAGAGTTAATTAAAGAAGCTGTTCAATTACTTGTAAAAAGCCGATAATCTGTCAAACGTAAGTGTTGACAGATTTTCAAAAACATTTTAATATACCCCTACAGGTATATGTATATAAGTTGTGGAGGAATGGATTATGAGTATAAAAGTGGATATGGGTTTAGACTGTAAAGGTTTGGCTTGTCCGATGCCGATTGTGAAAACAAAGAAGGCGATGGAAGGATTGGCACCAGGGCAAGTGATTGAAGTTAAGGCAACAGATAAAGGATCTACGGTAGATATAAAAAGTTGGGCGAGTAAAGTAGGACATCAATATATCGGGACGAAACACGAGGGTGATGTATTGATGCATTATGTTAGGAAAGCAAACGAGCATGAAGTGAATGAAGTTGTGAAATATCCTCATACAATTACGAATACAGAATTACAGTCTACATTGTCACGTGGCGAAGAGTGCATTGTATTAGATGTTCGTGAAGCAGCAGAATTTGCTTTTGGTCATATTCCATCGGCCATTTCGGTGCCATTAGGTGAACTAGATCGTGCAGTATTAGATGAGACGAAGCAAATTTATGTTGTTTGCCGAACTGGTAACCGCAGTGATGTAGCTTGCCAAATGCTGAAAGAGAAAGGTTTTTCAAATGTAAAAAATGTTATTCCAGGTATGGTAGAGTGGCAAGGGAATATAGAGAATTAAATTTTTTTAAATTAAAATATACCTCAGGGGGTAAGAAGATGAGCGTTAAATCATTACAAGCAAAAGATGTGGCAGAGAAAGTTTTATTCGGAGAGTTATTCATTTTAGACGTTCGGAATGAGGGGGACTATGAAGATTGGAAAATCGAAGGAAAACAAATCTCATCTATAAATAAACCGTATTTTGATTTGCTAGATGGTGTAGATCATATTGTAAGTGAATTACCTAAAGATAAAGATGTTTTAGTAGTATGTGCAAAAGAAGGGTCTTCTATATTTGTGGCAGAGCAATTAACAGAGGCTGGATTAGAAAATATTTATTATTTAGCTGGTGGTATGAAGGCTTGGAGTGAATATGTAAGGCCGTTAAAAGTAGGAGATGTACAGGGCGGAGGAAGTATATACCAATTTAACCGTCTTGGAAAAGGTTGTTTATCTTATATGGTCGTTTCAAATGGTGAAGCAGCAGTTATTGATGCAGTAAGAACAGTTGAAGCGTACGAAAATTTTGCGAAAGAGCATGCTGTTACGATTACGAATGTAATGGATACACACTTACATGCAGACCATATTTCTGGAGGGCGTAAGTTAGCTGAAAAAGTCGGTGGTACGTATTGGTTACCTCCAAAAGATGCAGAGGAAGCCGTTTTCTCATACGAACCGCTTGTAGAAGGATCTATTATTACGGTGGGGGGTACCAAAATTGAAATTGACGCGTTATACTCACCAGGGCATACGATTGGCAGTACGTCATTTATTGTAGATGATTCCTATTTATTATCAGGCGATATTTTATTTGTAGATTCAATTGGGCGTCCAGATCTTGCTGGGAAGGCTGAAGATTGGGTGAGTGATTTACGAAATACGTTATATACACTGTATCAGGAACTGTCTCAAGATTTAATTGTTTTACCAGCTCATTATTCAAAAATAAGTGAAATGGATGAAAGAGGCATTGTGAGTGCGAACTTACAAGATTTATTTAAAGAGAATGTAGGATTAAATATTGCCGATGAAGTAGAGTTTCGTAAAATTGTGACAGAGAACTTACCGCCACAGCCAAATGCATACGAAGAAATCCGTCAAACGAATATGGGGAAAATTCATCCAAGTGTGGAAGAAGAGCGTGAAATGGAGATTGGTCCAAATCGTTGTGCAGTGCATGATTCATTATAAAGTGAAACTTTAATTAGTAGGGGGATCCCGGCTCTAACCCAATGTCTTTTATAGCTGGATTTTGAGGTGGAGTCTTACTGCCCGCAAATAGTGGGATAAAAATAACAAACTGGAGGAATATATGATGAATATTAAACAAGTATTAGATGCGAAAGATTTAGCATGTCCAATGCCGATTGTAAGAACAAAGAGAGCGATGGATGCTTTACAAACTGGAGAAGTGTTAGAAGTACATGTAACGGATAAAGGGTCAGTTAAAGATATTCCAGCGTGGGCAAATAAAAGTGGCCATGACATCGTAAAGCTTGAAGAAGAAGGCGATGTACTGAAGTTTTGGATTGAGAAGGCATAGTAAAGAAATAAAGTTATAAATGCAGAGAGGTTGGTTATATGAACACAATATTAAGTACGCTTTTCATTGTACTTGCTGCATGGTTTGTTATTTCACGCTTTTTACCAGTGAAGGGTGTCCAAAGTATAAGTGGAAAAGAATTAAAAAGTATAGTGGGGAAAAAGGGGAAGTACTTTATCGATGTTCGTACAGTAGGTGAATATAGAGGGAATCATATGAAAGGTTTTCAAAATATCCCGCTAAATGAGCTATCTGGCAGGGCGAATCAATTAGATAAAAATAAGGACGTAATTGTTATTTGTCAAAGTGGAATGAGAAGTAAACAAGCAGCAAAGATGTTAAAAAAATTAGGATTTCAGCAAGTAATAAACGTTTCAGGTGGTATGAATGGTTTGTGAGGAGGGGCTTTAAAATGAAAGAAATGACTACAAAAGAATTAGAAGAAAAATTGTCACGTAAAGAAGCGGTAAATATTGTAGATGTACGTGAAGTAGAAGAAGTAGCCGAAGGAAAAATTCCAGAAGCACTTAATATTCCGCTAAGGCTATTAGAGTTTCGTATGCATGAATTAGACAAAAATAAGGAATATGTTATCGTTTGCCGTGCTGGCGGAAGAAGTGCAAGAGCCGTTCAATTTTTAGACGGTTACGGTTTTCGAGCGATTAATATGGTAGGCGGTATGTTAGCTTGGGAAGGAAAAGTCGTATAGTACGGAGATAAAGGATTTCAGCTTTTTTATAAATAAGAAAATACCCCTATAGGTAATTAGGAGGAGAACAACATGGAACAACAGAAGAAAACAACAATCGTTTTATTTAGTGGAGATTACGATAAGGCGATGGCTGCTTATATTATTGCAAATGGTGCAGCGGCGTATGATCAAGAGGTAACTATTTTTCATACTTTTTGGGGATTAAATGCTTTAAGGAAAGATGAACATGTGAATGTAAAGAAAACATTTATAGAAAAAGTATTTGGAAAAATGATGCCGCGCGGTGCTGATAAGATGGGGTTATCCAAAATGAATTTTGCTGGTATGGGACCAAAGATGATTAAAGGTATTATGAAAAAACATAATGCAATGCCTTTACCAGATTTAATTGATTTGGCGAAAGAACAAGGGATTAAACTTGTAGCTTGTCAAATGACAGTAGATTTATTAGGGTTAAAAGAGGAAGAGATTATGGAAGGGGTAGAGTTTGCAGGAGTAGGAGCATATTTAGCGGATGCTTCGGACGGGAATGTAAACTTATTCATTTAAATCACCTTCTTTTTGGAAGGAGGGGGATGTAAGGTGAGTGTAGTATTATTACTTTTTATAATTGGGTTTATAGGGTCGTTTATATCAGGAATGGTTGGAATTGGCGGTGCGATTATTAATTATCCGATGATCTTATATATTCCAGTATTATTAGGATTTACCGGATATACGTCACATGAAGTTAGCGGTATTACAGCGGTACAAGTATTCTTTGCAACTTTTGCGGGTGCGTGGGCATATCGGAAAAGTAGTGACATGAATAAAACGTTAGTTGTGTATATGGGAGTTAGTATATTAATAGGAAGTTTTATAGGAAGCTTTAGTGCAAATTTATTAAATGAACATGCTGTAAATGTTGTTTATACAGTATTAGCGACCATTGCAGCTATTATGATGTTTGTACCGAAAAAAAATAATAGCGGAGCAGTTAATTATAATAAATGGTTAGCGAGTGTGTTAGCGTTTATTGTAGGAGGTGTTTCCGGCATTATTGGGGCTGGCGGTGCGTTTCTTTTAGTTCCAATTATGCTAGTTATTTTAAAATTACCACTGCGCATGACGATAGCAACATCTATCGCTATTACGTTTATTTCCTCAGTAGGGATTACGACTGGAAAAGTGATTACTGGGCAGGTAGTTATCATTCCAGCTCTAATTATTGCGGTTGCAAGTATATTTGCTGCGCCACTTGGAGCACGAATCGGGAAGAGGATAAATCAAAAAGTACTACAATATATGTTATCGATTTTAATTGTAGGCACTGCTGTTAAGATGTGGGTCGATATGATATCGAAATAAAAGGATGGTGCTGTTTACAGCCCATCCTTTTATTTATCTCGCTATTTATGGATCGTAAATCCCGACTGATTATAGTTTCACTTTACGCCCAAATAACTTTCATTAAGTTTTTATATTCGTCATTTGCTAATTTATATAGCATTCTCGTATGTTCAAAGACAAGTGCTGGATTAAAGTTTGGTTCTGAGAATGCAAGAGATGTTGAAATATCAATTGCATTTTGCTTGTTTAATGTGAATTTTGCAAAGCGATAAGATGTGTTTAATTCATTGATGATATGTAAAATATCATTTGTTGATGTTGCATCAGCCACGTGAGCAACATTGAAGCAGTATATATCCACCGTAGGGTGTTCGTTTTGGAAAGCAGCGATAAGTTGAATTTTTGCGCCAGCTTCTGTCTCTAATCCTACTGAAAAATGAACAGATCCATCATTTTCATCTATATTTTCTTCCATGTATATATCGTTGGATTTTAAGTAGTCTTTAAAATCTGAGATGTTATGTTTTACTGCAGCTTTCATATGTATGAGCCCCCTGATAATTGGAATAGATTGCTATTATTTATTATAATTTAAAAATATTAAAAAAGATAGTTAGAAAGTTCTGATTTTTGTATTTGGAAGAATAAAAAGAAGCGGTTCTCTACCTCCATAGAGAACCGCTTCTATATTATTCATTGTTATTAGATGATGTTTCTTTATCTTTACTATTAGTTTCATTTTTACTTGATTCGTGCTCGTTCTTATTTTCAGACTTAGATTCTTTTATCTTTTTCGAATCAGAGTCAGATTCAGACTTTGTATATGCAGGTAGTCCAAGATGAGTACGAAGTTCATTTGTAACATTAGCTAATTCTTTTTTATCTGGATTGTAGTAGTAAGTTCGGCCACCACCAGCAGATTTGCTACATGTATCGTCACCTTTTGCCATATAGCAGTCATCACCTTGAAGTTGTAATTTCTCAATTTCCGAATCCGATCCGTATTTATAGAATGAAAGCATATCATCAAATGTTAAGTTTGTAACGAATTGTCCGTTAATATCATCAATGATGTTGCCAACTTTTGTTACAGATCCAACATTTGTTAGTTTCTTTAAAATAGCTTCGATAACGAGTTGTTGACGTTGTCCACGCATTGCATCACTATCGATGTGTCTTGTTCTAGCCAGAGCCAGAGCCTCTTCACTATTTAACTTTTGAACACCTTTTTTCAGGTGAATCGCCTCAGCATTATCATTGCTATCTTGTTCAGTAAATTCAACCGGTACATCGACTTCAATGCCGCCTAAATCATCAACAATTTTCATAAATGACTTGAAGTTAAACTTTACAAAGTAATCGACAGGTACATTCATTAATTTTTCAACTGCATCAATACTAGCTTGTGGTCCACCATCTTTTCCGTTTTTAGTAGAACCGAATGCATGAGCGTGTGTAATTTTATCTTTTTTCTTTTCTATTGGAATATAAGTATATGTGTCACGTGGGATACTTAATAGCTTTACAGTTTTGCTATCTTTATTAAAAGTTGCAAGTAAAAGCGCATCCGTTCTTATAGCTTCACCATATTCTTTTCCTCGGACATCGCTTTCATCAACACCCATTATTAAAACAGAGACATTGTTTGTAATAGGTTTTACAGCTTTATCACGTAAATCAGATTTATCACCGCGTGCTAAATCGTGTGCGGCATTTCGCATAGCAGAAGATGCTTTATTTACTAAAAACCAAGTGTAACCGCCGCCTATTAATAAAATAAATAGTATAACGCTTATAATGATTTTTATTTTTTTCTTATTTTTTTTCGGGTTACTGCGTGTATTTTCTTGCAAAGATGGGTTTTGCTCCATTTCCTGTACTCCTTCATTTGGATTGAAATACGACACTCATATCCACTTATTATAATGAAATTTAGCGAAAAAAAACATTACAAATCATTTACATTTCGTAAAAATTCAATTTATTTATAAAAAGTCAGATTTTTTATATATTATTTTTCAGATGTAGAATAAGTATAAGGGCTTTTAGTAGAAATGAAAATATATATTATGAGAAAGTGATAGGGAAGTAAGATTTGTTGAAATATAGCCAAGAAGAAATGAGTAGGCTTACTTATTTCTTCTATATAATAAAGAAGAATTTGACGGATAAAGGAGAGAGCATAATGAATCATACATCATTCCGAGCAATCGTTGTGAACGAAACAGAAAGTAAGCAGTTTGTAAGAAACGTTGTAGAGAGACAAGTAAGTAGTTTACCTGAGGGGGACGTATTAATACAGGTTCATTATTCTTCATTAAATTATAAAGATGCCCTTTCAGCTACTGGTAATAAAAGTGTTACGAGAACATATCCTCATACGCCAGGAATTGATGCTGCAGGAGAAGTTGTGAGTAGTGAAGATAACTCTTTTAAGATAGGAGATCAGGTTATTGTAACGGGATATGACTTAGGTATGAATACCTCTGGTGGTTTCGGAGAATATATTCGCGTGCCATCATCTTGGATCGTGCCTTTACCAGAAGGAATGTCATTAAAGGAAAGTATGATGTATGGGACAGCAGGTTTTACAGCTGCTTTGTCGGTATATAAGCTTATTGGATCGGGAATTAAGCCTAGTATGGGAGACATTTTAGTAACTGGTGCTACAGGAGGCGTAGGTAGTGTAGCCGTTACTATTTTAAGTAAGCTAGGCTTTAACGTAGTAGGAGCGACCGGAAAAATAGAAGAGGAAGATATGCTACTACGTCTAGGAGCGAAAAAAGTGATTCATCGCGCGGAATTGAATGATGAATCAGGAAGACCGATGTTAAAAGGGCTATACGCCGGAGTTATCGATACTGTAGGTGGACATATGTTAGAAACAGCTTTAAAAACAGTAAAGTATGGTGGGTGTGTAACGACATGCGGTAATGTGGCAGGGCAGGAATTACATACAACGGTATATCCGTTTATTTTGCGAGGCATTAGCCTTTTAGGGGTAGATTCTGTACAATGTCCAGTGGACGTGAGAAGAGATGTGTGGATGTTGTTAGCGAGTGAGTGGGAAAATAAAGAGTTACTAACTTATATAGAAGAATGTACGTTAGAAGAGTTAGATGAAAAATTTGCACTTATATTGCAAGGAAAGTTAAAAGGAAGAACAGTTGTTAAAATGAAATGAAAAAAGAGACGCTTAATATAGCGTCTCTTTTTTCATTATAATGATTGTTTTAAATTGATTTTTTCTTGTTCACCTAAAACACCGTCAGCGATATTTACAGCGTGATCGCCAATGCGCTCTAAGTTACTTACCATATCGACGAAGATGATACTTGCATCACCTGAACAGCTACGTTCGTTTAGACGTAATACGTGACGTTTACGAAGAACACGTTCCATTTGGTCGATTTTACGTTCTTTCGCAATAACAGTTTGAGCTAGTTCAGTATCGAAGTTTGTTAAAGCTTCAACTGCGTCTTGTAGTGTTGAAATCGTCAATTCTAACATTTCGTTTAATTCGGCTAATGCTTCGTCTGATAGTGAAACACGATTTGAAATTTGGAAATCTACAAGTTCTACAAGATTTTCCACATGATCACCGACACGTTCAATATCTCCAACAACACCTGCTAATACGGAATGTTTTTCAGAATCCGTAGGTGAAAGAGGCTTTTCTGATAGTAAAACTAAATACTCGGTAATCTTTTTATCTAAATTGTTAATAGCTCCTTCTAATTGAGTAGCCATGTCAGCGTGTTTTTTGTCTTGTGTATTTAAAAATTGGTTTGCTTCTTTTAATCCATGTAATGAGAACTCAGCCATACGAATAATTTCTTTTTGAGCTTCTGTTAAAGCGATGGCCGGAGATTGTTCAATAAAGATTGGATTTAAATGTTGCGGTTTGAAATTAATAGCAGAATCTTCGCCGCGAATAATTTTTGTTACAATCCATGCTAATACTGCAATGAATGGGAACTGAATAATCGTATTTGTTACGTTAAATGTTCCGTGTGCAAATGCAATGGTCATTTCTGGATTTAAGTTTAATGACGTTTGGAAATATTGAATTAAACTTGTAAATGGTACTAATAAAATTGTAAAGATAATTGAACCGATAATATTAAAGATAACGTGAACTAATGCTGCACGTCTTGCTGCAATTGAAGTACCGATTGCTGCTAATACTGCTGTAATTGTCGTACCGATGTTATCACCGAATAATACAGGAAGAGATGCTTGTAAATCGATTGCACCTTGACCGAATAGTTCTTGTAAAATACCGATTGTTGCACTTGAGCTCTGTACAATTAAAGTGAAGACTGTACCGACAACAATTCCTAAAATTGGATTATCACTCATACTAACCATCAAATCTTGGAATGACTCTAAAGAACGAAGAGGTTTCATACCTGCGCTCATTAATTCTAAACCGAAGAATAACATACCAAAACCGAATACAACTTGACCTACAGAATGTACTTTTTTATTTTTAAAGAAGAATAGTAAGATCGCTCCAACTGCCATAACTGGGAGAGCATATTCTCCGATTTTAATTCCGATAATAAATGCAGTAACTGTCGTACCGATGTTTGCACCCATAATAACACCGATTGCTTGTCGTAATGTCATAAACCCGGCACTTACAAGTCCGACTGTTAAAGCGGTTGTTCCTGAACTTGATTGGATTAATACAGTAACTAACATACCAGCTAGTACACCCATTAGTGGGTTTGTTGTAAAACGATCTAGAATATCGCGAAGACGATCTCCAGCTGCTTGTTGCAGTCCATCGCCCATGTATTTAATCCCGAATAAGAAAATACCTAATCCACCAATGAATTGGAAGATCATTTCTTGAACATTATATTCCACGCATTCCACTCCTTAAATTTCATGTACGCTGTAATTATTAACTGAACCTTGAGTCACTGTAAACGGTTTGCTAGTAAAATTTACACTAAATTTACAAAGAGATGAAAAGTTTACAATTCTTTAAAGAAACAGCTGTATTTTATTGGTTTTTGTCTTTCGTAAATAGTTTTTTTGTAAATAAATCACACTTTTTAGAATAGTATTATTCAATTGTATATCAAGGGAATCGTCTACAAGTTCCTTGTATATTTTTTGATGAAAGCTAAAAAAATATGTAGGGAAATGCATGTAGTTTTATAACGTCAACATGAGGTTTAATATTTATTAAGTAGTCTTTTTTGCAAGAAAAAAAGCCGCTAAATTATCCAGCAGCTTTTTCCGTATTTTTATCTCTGTACTTTTGTTTTCTTATACTTGTAATGTAAATGAAGAGGAAAGCAATAAGTAATAGAGAGGAGTAACGATATACAGTTGCGTAGTTTGTAAAATGAGCAATAAATCCAAATATAATCGCTCCAGCACCAATTCCAAGGTCAAATGCGGAGAAGAATGTAGCAGTTGCTACGCCGCGTCGATGCGGTGCTACGCGGTCAATCATCCATGCTTGTAGTGCAGGTTGAATCGCTCCAAAGCCACTTCCGTAACATGCTGCAGCAATAATTAAGCTCGGAATTGTCGTCGTATACGACAATAAAATAATACCTGCGAACGTTATAATAACCCCTGGAATGATGACGAATGTATGGCCTTTCGCATCATATAACTTTCCAGAAAATGGACGAGTTACAGCGATTGCTAGCGCGTTACATAAAAAGAAGAGACTAATATCAGCAATGCCAACTTCTGTAGCAAATAGTGTGATAAAGCTGCCGATTCCGCCGTACATTAATGTAATACATAATATTAATAATGAAGGAAGTAAAGCTTTACGCTCAATAAATCCATCGAGAAAAGTACCAGATGATTGTTGTGGAGGCTGTTTCGTTTTTTGGATTTGAAGTAGTTTCGTTAAAATTAATGAAACGATTGTGCATGAGAGTGCACATAAAAAAAGAACATTGAAATTATATGCTTGCATAAGCCATAGTCCGATAAGTGGACCGAGAGCCATTGCAATTGTTCCAGAAAGGCCGAAATATCCCATACCTTCACCGCGGCGAGCTTGCGGAATTAAATCAGAAACGACAGTTCCGTATGTAGTCGTTGTAATACCGAAACCAGCTCCGTGTAAAATACGAACAGCAAGCAAAAGAAAGATCGTTGAGGCGAAAAGGTAACTGCCCATAGCGAGTAAACAAATAGCAGTACCAATCATTAAAATGATTTTTTTATTGAATTTTTGCAAGGCGTTCCCAGTTAGCGGTCTAACAAAAAGTGCTGCAACGGTAAACATGCCGACAACAAATCCGATATTGGAACTTGTGCCACCAATTTCCTTCACATAAACAGGTAAGGTTGGAATTAACATTTGAAACCCTAAAAACATACATAAGTTTGCAAAAATTAAAGCGACAAACTCTTTTGTCCATAACGGTTCTCGTTTTACGAGTATTGCTTCTCCCATATATTCATCCCCTATATAAAATTTATCTCTTTTCTTTCGAGTATATGTATTGGCCAATGCAACAGTCAAGGAAGGTGTCTTGAAAACGGATAACAATTTTCAAGGTAAAAAACTGACAAATTTGTGTAAACGCTACACAACTATGAAAAAAAGATGTAAAGTATAGATGTATAGACTTGTAGGTGTTAAGAATGATAGAAATTGTTTTTTCTTTAAAGAAAGCGGATTCAAAAGAGTAGTGAACAAGATGGGGATATATACTTTTTCACTACATATATTTGAAAAGGTTTACAATATGACGAAGGAAGAGGCGTGTACATATGAGACGATTAGGTATTTCTATTTATCCAGAACATTCAACAGTAGAGAAAGATAAGGAGTATTTAACATTAGCAAGTAAATACGGATTTACACGTGTGTTCACATGTTTACTATCTGTGGATGGAGAAAAAGAGAAAATTATAGAAGAATTTAAAGAAACGATCTCTCATGCGAATGCATTAGGGTTCCAAGTATTAGTTGATATTAGTCCATCTGTTTTTGAACAATTAGGTATTTCGTATAATGATTTATCATTTTTCCATGAACTAGGTGCGTACGGTATTCGTTTAGATGTCGGTTTCTCAGGATTAGAAGAATCGATTATGACGTACAATCCATATGGTTTGAAAATCGAGATTAATATGAGCAATGGTACGAAGTATGTAGATAACATTATGAGTCATAGACCAAATCGTGAAAATTTAATTGGTTGTCATAATTTTTATCCGCATCGCTATTCAGGGTTATCATACGATCATTTCATTAAATGTTCGAAACAATTTAAAGATTACGGTATGAGAACAGCTGCTTTTATTTCATCATTTGATGCAACATACGGACCTTGGCCAGTAACAGAAGGGTTATGTACATTAGAGCAGCATCGTGAATTACCGATGACAACACAGGCGAAGCATTTATTTGCAACGGAATTAATTGATGATGTCATTATTGCGAATGCATATGCGTCAGAAGAAGAATTACAAGCACTAGGTGCATTAAATAAAGAGAAACAAACATTTGATATAGAACTATATGATACAACGACAGAACTAGAAAGAATTATCGTATTAGACGAACCGCATTTTTATCGTGGAGATGTATCTGAATATATGATTCGCTCTACACAAAGTCGCGTGAAATATAAAAAAGAAGAGTTTAAACCTCATAATACGCGCGAAATTAAGCGTGGAGATCTTTTAATTGATAATGAGCAATATGGTCAGTATAAAGGCGAATTACAAATTGCATTAAAAGATATGGTGAATACAGGAAAAACAAATGTAGTTGGGCGAATTATAGAAGAAGAAATTTTCTTACTAGATTATTTACAAGCGTGGGATAAATTCGGATTTACATTAAAGAAATAGATAAAATATAAAGGGGAAAAACTACTGACTTCAGCGGCTTTTTCCTTTTTATATATAAAGAGCGAGAGGAAGAGCTATGACAAAGGTGCAGCAGCGATTAATTTCTATTTTGGAGGAGTTTTTAGAAGAGAAATCGATGTTAAATCGAGCTTTTTTAGCGAGCCGTTTACATGTATCAACGAAGACGATTCAAAAGGATATAAAATTATTAAATGATATATTGGAAGAAAACGGAGCGAAAATCGAATCGCAAAGAGGGACTGGATACGAATTAGAAATTATACAAACGAAGAAATTTGAAGACTTTTGCGTGAGTCTATTTCAAAAACAGACGGAAAAGATCCCAACTTCTTATGAAGAAAGAATAGCGTACATTCTGCAACGTGTTTTAATGACAGAGGGATATGTGAAGCTTTCAGAATTAGCGGAAGAGATTTATGTGAGCAAATCAACGGTCAATTTAATTATGAAAGATGTTACAGATATATGTGGTCGCTATAAATTACAAATTGAGAAGAGACCGTATTATGGTATACGTATTGTTGGAGAGGAATTTAATATTCGTTCTTGTTTATCACAATATGGTTTACCGCGCTATGACCATATGCCGTTTCATGAGCAATTTGAGCAGACAGAGACATATGTATCGCTACCTCATATATCACTCATTCGTTCAATTATATTAAAGTATATTGAGGGTGGAACAATATACTTATCTGATATAGAAGTTGATAATTTAGTCATTCATATTGCAATCGCATTAAAGCGTTGCCAAAGTCAACATTATATGAACGGACTGCATGCGGAGCAATCGGAACTTATAATAAAGAAAGAATATACAATTGCGAAGCAGATTTTAGGAGATTTAGAGAAAGAGTTAAAACTTTCATTTCCAGAAGAAGAAGTATTATATGTGACGATGCATTTATTAAGTACTGCTGTTACAGCGAGAGATCGCTATGAAAATGTAGAAGAGCTATTAGGAAAAGATATATATGCATTTATGCAACATATTCTTTTTAAAGTAGCGGAAGAACGGAATCTTATTTTTTATTATGATGAAGAATTATTATTTGGATTTGGTGTTCATTTAAAAACGTTATTAAATCGTTTGAAGTATAAGTTAAATACGAGAAATCCTCTTTTGGCAGAAGTGAAAAAGAATTATCCGTATGCTTTTGAAATTGCGGTTCTCGTTGGAGATATAATTGGTGAATATACGGGTGAATCGATCCCTGAAAGTGAAATTGGTTATATTGCTATTCATTTCGGCGGAGCGATGAGCCGTTTGCAGGAGCAGAATCAAAAGAAAAGATGCTTAGTAGTTTGTGCGACTGGTCAAGGAAGTGCACAACTATTAAAATATAAAATTTTATCACAGTTCCGAGATAAATTAGAAATTGTAGGTATTACAGGCTATTATCAATTGAAAGTAGAAGACCTTTATAAAGATAAAATAGATTGTATTATTAGTACGATTCATATACCGAGTGGTTTGCCTGTTCCAGTTATAAAGGTAAATTCAATATTTGATGATAAAGAGATTAAATCGATTGGTCAGCGGTTGTTTACGCATGTGAATACGAGTGTGCAGCCTTATATTAAGGAAGATTTAATTTTTTTAAATCATAATGCTTCCACGAAAGAGGATGTTATTCAGTTTTTATGTGAGAAAGCTGCTGAGAAACATTATGTACAAGAAAACTTTTATGCTTCTGTTATGGAAAGAGAAAATACGTCTCCGACAGCGGTTGGGAATTTAGTTGCGATTCCGCATCCGATGCAGTTATTAAGTGAGAAAACCTTCTTAATGTTTTGTACACTTGCAAAGGCTGTTGATTGGGGAGATAAAAAAGTACAAGTAATTATTTTATTTAGTGTAAAGCGCAATAATAATGAAGACTTACAAAGGCTTTATGATTTTTTATATGATATTATGTCTAGTCAAAGCGCAATAGAGAAGCTAACTCAGACCGAGGTAATTGAAGATTTTCAAGAGATTTTACTATCGTTTTGAAAAAGTATATAAAAACTTCCGTTACATAACGGAAGTTTTTTATGTTTAATTGTATGCGTTTTCATAATAAGATGAAAATATAGAAAAACATAGCTTGGGGGAATTTAAAATGACTGATATGCAAACTCCATTTGCGTTAATTTTACATGGTGGCAACGCGAGAAGCGCGGCGCTTGAAGCAATCGCTTTTGCAAGACAAGGAGATTTTGAGAATGCGAGTGAAAAGATGGAACTTGCTAGTGAAGAAATTTCAGCAGCTCATCGTATTCAAACGGATTTAATTCAAGAAGAGGCAAGAGGAAATCATGCAGAAATCAGTTTACTGTTAGTGCACGCACAAGATCATTTAATGAATGCAATTACAGTGAAAGAACTGGCTGAAGAATTTATTACCCTTCATAAACGAGTGGAAGAGAAAGTGACAGTATAAGATGTACATTTTATTATGTTGTGCAGCAGGCATGTCGACGAGTATGGTCGTAAGAAAAATGCAAGAAGAGGCAAAAAAACAGGGGAAGAATTATAAAATTAAGGCGGTTGATTCAGAACTTGTGAAACTTGAAATAAAGGAAGCCGATGTTGTTTTAATCGGTCCACAAGTAAAATATTTATTTCCAGCTGTAGAGTTTCTTGCAAATTCATACAATATACCAGTTGCGATTATAAATCAACGAGATTATGGCATGTGTGATGGTTTGAAAGTGCTTAAGCAAGCAGAACAATTAGTTTTAGCATAATTATATTTTTTTAAATATAAACATTATAATGTTATAAACTTTATTTCGTTCTTTCATAGTAGAGAGAAAGAGGAGGAGTATTGATGAATGGGTTTATGAGTTTTATGGAACAAAAGATTATGCCAACAACGCAAAAGATTGCAGGACAACGACATTTATTAGCAATTCGAAACGGGGTTATTTCTACATTACCGTTAACGATCGTCGGATCATTTTTCGTTATCTTTTTAAACTTACCAATTGATGCATATATGGAATGGATTGCACCGTTTCGCCATATTTTAGATATTCCATTCCGATTTACAGTAGGACTAATGGCATTATACGCAGCATTTGGAGTAGGGGCTTCGCTCGCGAACTTTTATCAGCTCAATCAATTAAGTGCAGGGCTACTATCTGTACTCGCCTTTTTACTAGCATCAGTTGAACCAATTCAAATTACGAAAGCTGTACCAGGTGTTATTGATGCAGGTAGATATATTTCAGTAGGAACATTAAGCGCAACGTCTTTATTCGGCGCAATTGTGACAGCATTAATTGCAGTAGAAATTTATCATTTTATGATTAAGCATAATATCTCGATAAAATTACCAGACAGTGTACCACCAGCAGTTTCAAATTCGTTTGCAGCATTAATTCCAACATTAGTAGTTATTCTTTTATTCTGGGGCATTCGTTACGGTTTGAAATTTGATGTAAATACAACAATCACATATTTAATCGCACCATTAAAATCAGTATTAGTAGGAAATAATTTATTCGGTGGTTTATTAACAGTATTCTTAATCGTGTTCTTCTGGTCATTTGGTATACATGGACCAGCGATTTTAGGGCCGATTATTCGTCCGATGTGGGATTCAGCAATTCTTGAAAATATGGAAGTATTCACGGCTACAGGAAATGCACATCAGTTACCAAACTTATTTACAGAGCAATTTATTCAATGGTTCGTATGGATTGGTGGATCGGGTTCAACGTTAGCTTTAGTAATTATGTTTATGTTCTCTAAATCTAAGTTCCTAAAAGAGTTAGGTAGACTATCATTCGTACCAGGTTTATTCAATATTAACGAGCCAATTATTTTCGGGGCACCAATTGTAATGAACCCAATCTTAATTATTCCGTTCGTGATTACACCGTTAGTGACAACGACAGTATCATATTTCGCAGTTGTTTCAGGGATGATTCCACTCATGATGGCGAAATTGCCATTTACGATGTTAGCACCGATTGCAGCGATTATTAGTACGGACTGGACAATTATGGCTGGTGTACTTGTACTTGTTAACTTTGTGATTTCATTCGTTATTTACTATCCATTCTTCAAAATGTATGAGAAACAACAATTAGCAGGAGAGGAGAAAACAGAATGCTCGGAGCAATTATCATCTTAATTACATTTGTGGTCGGACAGTGTATTGCCCATTATTCGAAATGGGTACAAAGTAAATCTTTATTAGTGTTACTGCTAGTATCAGTTTTGTTTATCGGTTGTTCAATGGGGGCATATGTAATGTTAGGTTTACAATCACCGTACGTTATCATTGTACCGACCATTTTATGTGCAACATGTTTATCTGCAAAATATAGATTTACGAGCATGGCATTAATACAACGTGTGAAGGAGATGCAAAAGCATGGAGCGTAAATTAGGAATTTCACTTTATCCAGAACATTCAACGAAAGAAAAAGATATGGCATACATTTCGGCAGCGGCACACCACGGATTTTCAAGAATATTTACTTGTTTATTATCTGTTAATCGTCCGAAAGAAGAAATTGTAGCTGAATTTAAAGAGATTATTAATCATGCAAAAGATAACAATATGGAAGTTATTTTAGATGTAGCTCCAGCTGTGTTTGATCAGCTTGGTATTAGTTATAGCGATCTATCATTCTTCGCAGAGTTAGGCGCAGACGGTATTCGTTTAGATGTGGGCTTTGATGGGTTAACTGAAGCAAAAATGACGAATAATCCGTACGGTTTAAAAATTGAACTAAACATAAGTAACGATATTGCGTACTTAGAAAATATTCTTTCGCATCAAGCGAATAAGCCAGCTTTAATTGGCTGTCATAATTTTTATCCGCAAAAATTCACTGGCCTTCCGTACGACTATTTCATTCGTTGTAGTGAACGTTTTAAAAAGAACGGAATTCGTACGGCAGCCTTTATTACATCACATGCCGCAAACATCGGTCCATGGGATATTAACGACGGATTATGTACGTTAGAAGGGCATCGTAATTTACCAATTGAAGTACAAGCGAAGCATTTATGGGCGACAGGTTTAATCGATGATGTCATTATCGGAAATGCTTATGCGAGTGAAGAAGAATTAGAGAAACTAGGGAACTTAAACCGTTACATGTTGCAGCTGAAAGTACAATTTGTAGACGAAGCGACGGAAGTAGAAAAGAGAGCGACACTGCAAGAATTACACGTAAGACGAGGTGACATAACGGAATATATGGTACGTTCTACAGAAGTGCGTAAAAAATATAAAGACTATGACTTCCCTATGCGCGAAAGTGTGCTACAGGAAAGAGGGCAAGTTGTAATTGGTAATAACTCATTCGGAAAGTACAAAGGTGAACTGCAAATCATCTTGAAAGAAATGCCGATAGATGAACGGAAAAATATCGTCGGTACAATTGCGGAAGAGGAGTTATTCTTACTAGATTACGTAGGGGCTTGGACGCAGTTTACTTGTGTGGAATAGGGAAGATAGGAGAGGGTGCTGCGGCATCCTCTTTTTTTGAAATATCTATTACATATACCAATTTTCCAAAAAGCACCGCGCCCTGTGATTAAGGGGGAGATAACTATTAAAAAAGTTGATAGCTTGGTAATATGACTAGAGGTTTGTTTTACTTCAATAGCAATAAGGGTAGTCACTATATAAATACGAAAGATTGTATTTAATCAACCTTAGAACTAATTACTTTATATTCCTTGTCTTTTTCAACATCTATAATTGCAGTAATCTTTTTTTGTTCATCATTACGTACGTGGCCTTCAACCCAAACTTTATAGCCCATTTCTCCAGTGACTCCAATCTCAGTAATAACAACGTCTAACTGTTTTTCTTTTATAAAGTATTCAATAGCAGTTTTCTTTGCCTTTTCTTTGGTTTTGGGGAATTCTTTTTCACTTAATGGATTGCTAGTTGTTACTGTGATGTAAGTAATAAAGGTAACAATAGCTAAGATGATTGTAGAAATTCCAATTAATAAAGATTTTTTCATTGTTTGTTCTCCTATGTTGTTTTTTTAAATATAAGCAAGGGATTAGAGATTAACTATCGTTCCTTTTCCATTCACATTTTATCTGTAATTGATCACCATTTAATTCTGCCGATAAATTACCATTCATCTTTGTCATTAGGCTTTTTGCAATAAACAAACCTAAACCTGTACCTTTTTCTTTTCTTGCTTGATCCACTTTATAAAAGCGATCAAACAAAAAAGGGAGATCTTTTTCTTTTAATTGATTTGCGGGATTTATTATATTGAGTTGAACAGCTGATGAATGTTTAACGAGTTGAATGGTAACCTCTTTATATGAATGCTTAATTGCATTGGTAATTAAGTTTTCAATTACACGTTTAACAGCTGATGAATCCGCCATAATATAAATTTCTTCCTCAGGAATCAGGATAGTAGGCTCTATTTGCGCTTTTTGGAAATCATCATAAAAATTGAATAAAGAGTTTAATAACAATGTATTTAATTTGATGCTTTCTATTTTTAATGGATGATCAGGTGACTCTATAACGGATAGTTCAAAAAAATCATCTAATAAATCCTTTAATCGCAGCGCTCCAGTTTTTGTATTTGTTAAATACTGCTCTTTTTTTTCTGGTGTTATATCTTCGGAGTCTAAAAATTGTATATAACCTAAAATAGATGTCATGGGGGTGCGTATATCATGCGACATACTCGCAATAGCCTGCTTAAATTCATTTTTCGTTCTTAATGTCTCGGCAACAGCCTCGTTCGTTAAATCAATTTGTTTATTTATATGTGCTGCTAAACTCTCAAGATCGTTATCATAAAAAGTAAGATCTATTTTTTTTGAGATTACTTTTTCGTTTATTTGTTTGAGTTGGCGAGAAACATGTTTTAGTTCTTGTTTTAATAAGTAAAAGCGAATGAAGAAAATAAATATAGCTATAACAGATAGAATTACTATAAAAATCATCATTTCACTCGCCTTCCTTTATGATTTATTTAATTTCTTTTTTTAAGAATACAAATATTCCTAATATGCCAAATGTCAAATAGACTAAAACGGGGATAATCGTTAATTTGAAAATTTCAATGTTGTCCATAGCGTTTACCATAATAATTTTATATACTAAATGGAAAATTGAATGATTGTAAATATATTCAATTACTGTAGATTTGCTAGCTAATAGGAACATAATCGGATCAAACAGAAGGAATATAGCAAATAGAACGCCAATTGCTTTCCCGCTATCCGTAAATAGTGTTGCAAACACCATCATAATAGAAGCAAATGCAGCTGCATACAATATGCTGAAAATCATTGTTTGCATAAAGTACTTTAAATCGGGCATACCATTAAATTGAGCATATACAGCGCCAATTCCTGTCATAGCGATTGGTAATATAACTGAGAGAATGATGGCCCCAAATGTGAATACAAGTAGTTTAGAGATATAAATTCTAATTCTATTATTTCCTGAAGAGGCAATACTTTTCATCGTACCAAGAGAATATTCACTTGAAATGAAATACCCGGCTAAAAGGCATGGAAGTAACTTTAACACATAATGGTTCTTACCAATAATACTTGTAAATAAGTCATCAACTGTTAATGTCTCTGTTCCAAACATAAACATGATAGTGGGAATAAGGACAGCAATAGCAATCAATATTAATACCAGTGTTTTAAATGACCTGTCCTTTTTTAACTTAAACACTTCTGATTTTAATAGATTATCCATGCTGAATACCCCCAATAAGCTTCGTAAAATAACTTTCTAAATCTTGTCCCATGGATTTAAATTGTTCGATAATCAATCCTTCTGTAGCTAATACTTTAGAAACCATTCCTGGTTGATCAAGATGGGTATATAGTCGAATTACACCGTCAGGCATAACCTCGTAGTCAGTCGTAGAAAGTATCGTTTCAATTATGATTGTAGCCTTCTCTGTATTATCTACTTTGATATGCAAATATTGCTGGCATTTCTCTTCTAGCTGTTTCACAGTCATTTGCTCAATCAACTCACCCTTATGAATGAAACCATAATGAGTAGCTAACAAATGCATTTCGCTTAAAATATGACTAGATATGAGTATTGTAATTCCTTTTTCCTTATTGAGCTTTTTCAATAACTCCCTTATTTCTACAACACCCATAGGGTCTAAGCCATTAATTGGTTCATCAAGAATTAAAAATTCTGGATCTCCTAATAGGGCAATTGCAAGACTAAGCCTTTGTTTCATACCTAATGAAAAATTCTTCGCTTTCTTTTCTTTCGTATCAAGAAGCCCGACGAGTGATAGTGTTTTTGGGATACATTCTTTTCCTGGGACACCTTTTAAAAGCCTATGTGCTTCTAAATTTTCAGCAGCTGTCATATGTGGATAAATTGCTGGCATCTCAATCATAGAACCAATACGCTTTCTAGCTTGAACTAATTCTCTTTCACGTGATTCTCCAAATAGCTCAATCGTACCTGATGTCGGTATTGCTAATCCAGTTACCAAACGAGTTAGTGTAGATTTACCTGCACCATTTTGTCCGATAAAACCGTAAATGGAACCCTGTTCAATCGAAAGGTTCACTTTATTTAAAGCAATATGATTTTTATATTGCTTGGATAATTGATTTGTCTTAAGTACATAACTATTCATTCATTTACCTCCCTTACGTGATACATTTAGTATAGTAAGAAGAACATAAGAGAAGCTTAAGTTAAATCTAAAGAAAACCTTAAGTTTTAAGACGGTAGCCCATTCCCCAAATCGTTTCGATATATTCAGCATTTGGATCAGCCTTAGATAGCTTACTTCTTATATTGCTCATATGAACATTCATAATATTATTATCACCATAAAACTTTTCATTCCAGACACTTTCAAACAAATTTTCTTTCGTGAAAATTTTGTTAGGGGATGACACGAGCATAACTAAAAGTTCATATTCACGAGCTGTAAAAGTGAGCGCATTCCCTTCAATAAAAACTTTTTTAGCTTCTGTATCTATTACTAAATTTTTGTGCTTTAATTCTTTATTTGTTGGAGCTTTATGTAACCGTCGATATCTCCTCAAATGCGAGTCAATTCTCGCGGAAACTTCCTCAATATCAAACGGTTTCGTAATATAATCATCCGCACCTGATCTGAGCGCATCAATTTTAGTTTGCTGCTCAATCTTTGCTGAAATAATAAGAACAGGTGTGTCACTTTGATCAGTTATTTTTGACAGAATTTCTTCTCCATTCATACCAGGAAGCATTAAATCAAGTAATACCATATCCCAATCTTGCCTTTCTAAATAAATCATGGCTTCTGTGCCTGAGAAGGCGGATTGAGAAACATATCCACTTTTTTCTACGATACTACATAATAATTGATTTATATCATTATCATCTTCAACAACTAATATATTGATTGACTGTGTCATCAGCACCAACTCCTTTTACTGTGAAGCCTATTTATTTTATATACTTCCTCATAAATATTCAAACACATTATTTTAATTTAATGTGTTTGAATATTTGAATTGAAGTTCAAATTTTAGGTTATCCTGCATTTTATCTTTATACAAGCATGCTATTCTCTCCATATAATTATGCTGCATTTAGTAGTGATGGAAATAGTGAAAGTTTTGAATTTGGTTAAAATATAAGATGAACTATTTCTTCATAAAAATAAAATGAAGAGTGGGGAAGACGTAAGTTTGACACATACAGAATTTGAAATTTTAACTTATTTAATGCAAAACAAGGGAATTGTTATTACACGAGAACAACTGATTACCAAAATATAGGAATATGCATTTGCTGGGGATGATCGTACCGTCAATAGCCATATCCGCAATTTGCGTTATAAATTAGGGCAAAAAGCAGTTTGTATTGTCACTGTTGTTTGAGCTGGTTATAAATTTGAGGAGTAGGTATGAAAAAAGGAATTGTATTAAAGTTATTTATGTTAACGACAGCATTATGCACACTTATTTTAGCTACTGTTTTTATTGGACAAACTTTATTTTTTAAGCAATATTATGCGAATAGAAAGGTCAATGATATTCAAAAAAATATTCGATCTTTTGAAAAAGCATATGTAAAGGCTGGAGATGACGCGAAAATAATTCAAGAATTAGAACTAGCATTTTACCAAGAGAATACGACGTGGATAACAACATTAGATAGTATAGGAAATATTAAATACGCAAATGATTTTTCTTTAGAAGTTCAATTAGACCCTTCTCGAAATAGGACGTTTTCTAATCGTGTAATTCATCTACCGTTATATAGTTTAATCAGCTTAGAGGATATGCAAAGGACACAGTTTAGTTTGGAACAAGGAAAGCATATTATTATTGATGGTGTACAAAAAGGCGGGACAATAGTTCCTGCGATTTTAACAGTAGAAAATGAACATTTAAATCTTGAGAATAAGCAACTTTCGGAAAAGTTATATGGAAAAAAAGAAGTAACAGAGCCTTCATTAATAGAAAGTTCGACGATATATGTAACAGGGAGTATTAAGAAATTACAATTGCCAGAGGGCACTAATATAGGAACGAATTTTATATATGCAAATCATTTGTTTATAGAAAGGTTAAAACAATTTCAAGTACATTTAATATTAAATGATAACAAGGATACCTATACTTCTACAAAAATAATGGATTATGAAGAAAATGATATTAAATATAAAATATTAATCAGGCCTACAATAGATGCAAATGGTCAAACAAATTATATTTTTGCTATGACATCATTACAACCAGTTGATGAAGCTGTACGAATGATAAAGGACTATTATATTTATCTAATTATATTTGTATTGCTTTTAATTGTTTTGATATCGTTCTATTACTCCAAAAAAATTGCTAGACCATTATTACAAATAAATGATACGACAAAAAAAATTGCTGATTTGGATTTTTCAGAGACGATACCTATTACTACAAAAGATGAAATAGGTGATTTATCACATAATATTAATGCGCTTTCTAAGACTTTGCATTCATATATTTACCAACTGCAACAAGATATAGAGAAAGAAAAACAATTAGAAAATACACGTAAAGAATTTATCTCTGGTGTCTCTCATGAATTAAAGACACCTTTAAGTATAATGAAGAGCTGTATTTCAATTTTGGAAGATGGTGTTGCGAGTAATAAAAAAGAATATTACTTTAAAGCGATGGCAAAAGAAGTAGATAAGATGGATATGCTTATTGTTGATATGTTGGAATTAGCAAAATTTGAATCTGGTACGTATAAAATGGAAATCGATGTTTTCCAAATTGATGAGATTATTGATTATATATGTGAGCAATTAGCCTCGGATATAACAGCTAAGCAATTACATGTTCATAGACAGCTCTCTAAAATTGAAGTAGTTGCAAACCAACATCGTATCGAACAAGTGATTACTAACTTTATTACCAATGCAATCCGTTACACGCCAGAAAACGAAAGTATCATTATTTCTACAATAGAAGAAAATGTACGTGTAAAAGTATGCGTAGAAAATAAAGGAGCTCATATATCGCCAGAGCATTTAGAGAAAATATGGGATCGTTTTTATCGAGGAGATACGTCTCGGCAACGCTCCAAGGGCGGGACAGGATTAGGTCTTGCTATTTCAAAGAATATATTAGAGCTTCATGGTGTGGAATATGGTGTTTCGAATACAGAAGATGGGGTGTTATTCTTCTTCTATTTAAATAAAAGCATGTAGAATTTTAGTTCTACGTGCTTTTATTATTTTTAAACCAAATCGATCTTATCTGCATTTTATCTTTATCAGCCTTCATTAATATCTTCATTAGAAAGGGAATGAAAAGCTGATAAGGAGATTGCTGTAATGAAAAAAAAAATAATATTACTTATGTTTATTATATTAATAACGGGGACAGGATTTGGTCTCATACATGCTAAAGGACAGAAAAAGATATCACAAGAAGATTTGCGCTTAAAAGGAAAAACAATTGTAATCGATCCTGGACATGGTGGGGGAGATAGAGGAACGAAAGGGAAGAGCCTTGGAACGGTTGAAAAAGATCTTAATTTAAAAGTGGCACAAAATATCAAAAAAGAGTTAGAAGAAAGAACTGATGCAAAAGTTATATTGACACGCGAAAAAGATAGTAGCTTACTTCCGGAAACGAAGCAAAAGGAAGAATTACAAGCACGTGTAAAAGTAGCTCAGGACCATTCGGCAGACCTTTATATCAGCATTCATCATGATGCTTTTGAGGATAAAAATGTAAAAGGAATAACAACTCATTATGGAGCTAATAAAAGAAACGATAAAAAGTTAGCTAAGAGTGTGCAAGAAGCTATTTTTAATCAAAATATAAATACTCGAGATAGAGGCATTCGAAGAAGTGATTTCCTTGTCTTAAGAGAAACTTCTGCACCAGCTATTTTAATTGAATTAGGGTTTACATCTAATGAGAGTGATGAAAAAAGAATGAATTCAGAAGAATTTCAGGCGAAATCGAAGAAGGGTATTGTCGATGGTGTTATTCATTACTTCACTGTATAACAAAATAGGTAAATGGAAAAATACTATTCATTCTGTATCTTAATCAGAATGAATAGTATTTTTTATTTTTTGTGTATAGAGCTAATATCCGTTTTATTGACGAGAAAATAAGTGGTTTGTTTGTTGCTTTTTCGGTGTATGACCAGCCTCGTGAATGTATTATAGTGGAAAAAATCCTTTCTAAAGAGTTGATATCATACAGTATTCTTTAACTGATTTCGACATTATCTGCATTCTATCTTTATCCCTCTCTATTAATCTACTTATTGTAATAGCAATTGAAACTAATGATTTTATCGAGTAAAGGTACAGTCTTATAAATCATTAATATAAAGTTCAATAGAGAAAGGATCGATAAATAATGAAAGAATCGCAACATAAGAAGATGAGCGTAATAACTAAAGGAATACTATCACTAGCGGTTATTCTAACTACGGGTTTGTTAGTTTTCTTATTGTCCGGTAAATTTAACTCGACTCCAGCAAAGGGGATAGAGAAAGAAAGTGTTAAACAGGTTAAAACGCAGCAACAAGAAGTGAAAAATGAAAGACCGCCGTCAAAGGAAAAAGGACCAGATGGAAAACCAGTTGGAAAAGTTGTATATTTAACATTTGATGATGGTCCTAGCGAGTTAACAGGAAAATTTTTAGATGTACTAAAAGAACAAAAAATAGAAGCTACATTTTTTATGCAAGGTAGTAATTTACAAAACACAAGTTTTCAGGAAAATGTTAAACGATCAGTAAAAGAAGGTCATTATATTGGTGCACATAGTATGACACATAATAGTGATAAGTTATACAAAAAAGGACAATTTGTACCAGAGATGAAAGAAACGTTATCTCTTATTCATGATATTACAGGTACAGATCCTAAACTAGTTCGTCCACCATATGGATCGGCACCAGGTTTAAAGGGAGAAGAAATTCGTAATCAAATTGTAGAAGCTGGAATAAAAGTTTGGGATTGGACAATTGATTCGAATGATTGGAAATTAAAAGATAATCCAAACCAAATTATTGAAAATGTAAAAAAACAAACAACCGAAGATGTAGAAGTTGTTTTGATGCATGAAAAGCCACAAACATTACAAGCTCTTCCTGAAATTATTAAGTTTTATAAAGAGCAAGGATATGAGTTTGGGGTATACCATGATGCAGACCATTTTCGTCTGAATTTCCAGAAAGATCAACGTCTATAATAAACGTGGTAACTACTTAATTGAATAAATTTCTATAACTTGAACTATAAATAAGTCACTTCGACTAGTTTATAGTTCTTTTTGCTGGTGGAAAATCCTGTTTTATTACAATAGTGTAAGGAAATGTAAAGAAACCATCCTGTTTTATTAGTAAGGTGGTATTTTCTATATTTTTAGAAACATTACAAAAGTGTTAGTGATGAGTAAGGTTATTCAATATTAACAATAACGTATTTGTTTTATAATATTTCAGGCAATATTATAAAACAAATACATTTGAATTAATAATTAATTAAGTAAAGGAAGAACAGTGTATGCACAAAATTATGATTGTAGAAGATGACCAAAAAATTTCAAAATTACTTCAATCTCATATTAGTAAGTATGGTTATGAAGGTATTATTACGGAAGATTTTGAACATGTTTTGACACAATTCGAAGATATTAAACCTGATTTAGTTTTATTAGATATAAATTTACCAAGTTTTGATGGCTATTATTGGTGTCGCCAAATTAGAACTATATCCACTTGTCCTATCATCTTTATATCAGCACGTAGCGGAGAGATGGAACAAGTTATGGCACTCGAACATGGGGCAGATGATTATATTACTAAACCGTTTCACTATGAAGTTGTAATGGCTAAAATCCGAAGCCATCTTCGTCGTATATATGGTGAATACGCTCCAAAGGTAGAAGCGAGGGTTATAGAGCAATCAGGTTTAGTACTTTATCCAGAAAGAATGGAGTTAAAGCTAAACAATACCACTTGTACACTCTCGAAAAAGGAAACAGTTTTATTGGAGATTCTCATGCAACGGGCTCCCAATATTGTAAGCCGTGGGAAAATTCTTGAAAAGCTCTGGGATGATTACACGTATGTAGATGATAATACATTAAGTGTAAATATTACGCGTGTTCGTAAAAAATTAGAAGGAATCGGAATAAAAAATGCGCTGGAAACAGTTCGTGGTGCAGGATATCGTTTAAAAATCACATGGGAAAATGATGAGGTATTGTAATGAAGTTATTTTTACGCGAACAAATACCGTATATTGGTTTTTGTATTTTGCAACTATGTGTCACTCTTTCAGTATATTGGCTGGATGGATATCGTAATTTACCTACAGCTCTATACAGTGTTTTTTTAGGGATTTGTTTGTTAATAGGCTATTTAACATTTCGTTACTATAGTCATCGTAGGCTTTATAACAAATTATCCACTCCTTCTAAAACGTTACATGAATCTATACAAGAAATGGACTCTACTCCATTATCAATAGCATTTCAGGAGGTATTAGAAACGCAGTACAACCAATATCAACAAAGACTGAAGACATGGGAATATAAACAAAAAGAGCATCACACGTTTTTAAATCAGTGGGTACATCAGATGAAGACACCTTTATCGGTTATTGAACTCATTACGCAAGAAGAAGATGGAGAAATTTTTGAAAGTATTACAGAAGAAGTAGATCGGATGCAGTATGGGTTGGAAATGGTATTATATATGGCACGCTTAGAAACGTTTGAGCAGGATTTTTATGTAGAAAGGGTATCTTTACAAGATATCGTGCAAGAAGTGATTGTTGAGAATAAGCGTCTTTTTATTCGTAGTTATGTATATCCAGAAGTGAAAATAAAGCAAAATCTTATGGTGGAGACGGATAGAAAGTGGCTTCGGTTTGTAATTAATCAAGTTATATCTAATGCCATTAAATATTCTGCAGGAAGTAGAAAGAACGTGACACTGGCTGCGTTTGAGGAAGGGCGCTCTGTAATTTTAGAAATTCAAGACCATGGGGTAGGGATTCCAAGGGAAGACCTTCCCATGGTGTTTCGTCCGTTTTATACGGGAGAAAATGGTCGGAAGTTTAAGGAATCTACTGGTATGGGCTTATATCTTGTGAAAAATATTATAGAAAGGTTAGATCACGAAATTGAAATAGAATCTGAGGTGGGGAAAGGAACGAAAATCCGGATTATGTTCCCATATGCGATTCGTTAAAAGTTTAATTTACTTGTATTTTTCAGAAAAGTTACAGACCTGTTAGATAAATGAAAGGTTAATCGATATGAAGAATAAGACTCCTTCGTTAAACTAAGTTATATCAAAAGGTAATAAGGAGAAAAACGATATGGAAATATTAAAAGTTCATGATTTAAGTAAAATCTATACAGGGAAGGTATCTTACGAAGCACTTTCCAATATTAATTTGAGCGTAAAAAAAGGAGAATTTGTAGGGATTATGGGCCCATCAGGAAGTGGGAAAACTACTTTGTTGAACATGGTTTCAACTATTGATTCTCCCACATCAGGAGAGGTATTAATTAATAACGAAAATCCGCATCAACTATCTCCGAATGAACTAGCATTATTTCGAAGACGTGAATTAGGGTTTGTGTTTCAAGCTTTCAATCTGTTAAATACGTTAACAGTGAAGGAGAATATTGTTCTTCCTCTAACACTAGATGGTACAAAAGTAGAGGATATGAATCATCGCGTAGAAGCTATCGGAGAGAAGTTAGGAATACAGGGTATATTAAATAAACGTACATTTGAAATATCAGGAGGACAGGCGCAACGAACTGCAATCGCACGTGCTCTGATCCATAAACCGAAATTATTACTAGCAGATGAGCCAACTGGAAATTTAGACTCCAAAGCGGCTACTGATGTAATGGAATTATTAAAGCGATTAAATAAGGAAGAAGGGGCAACAACGATGCTTGTCACACACGATCCAATGGCTGCAAGTTATTGTGACCGAGTGATATTTATTAAAGACGGCGAGCTTTATAATGAAATTTATTGCGGAGACAACCGTGAAATGTTTTATCAAAAAATTATGGATGTACTAGCATTATTAGGAGGGCGTAAGCATGACTTTTCGGCAATTCGCGTTTAATAATATCATACGTAGTAAACGGACGTATGCTGCACACTTTCTAAGTAGTACATTTTCCGTAATGGTATTTTTCACATATGCACTATTACTTTTTCATCCTAGTTTACAAGGGGAACTGGCTTCTACCAGTAAAACCATGGGTAAATTAGCGACGACGGGGATGCAAATCTCTCAGTATCTCATTTTTATTTTTTCTTTCTTCTTTCTGCTGTATTCTGTAAGTTCTTTTTTGAAGACAAGGAAAAAAGAATTTGGGATATTAATGATGCATGGAATGACTCCTTCTCAATTAAATAAGTTAATATTTTTAGAAAATATGTTGATTGGAATCGCATCTGTTGCTTTCGGTATCCTAATCGGATTGATTTTTTCAAAGCTATTGTTATTACTAAGTGCAAATATATTAGCAATTGATAATGGATTGCCTTTTTATATTCCAATTAAAGCAATTTTCATGACAGTTGGTGCATTTTTGATTTTATTTCTATTCATTTCGTTGTTTACTTCCAAAATGGTAAAAGTAAATAATTTGATTGAACTAATGAGATCAGAGGAAAAACCTAAACCAGAACCAAGAGCATCTAAAGGACTAGCGTTACTTTCTCTTGTATTAATTGGGTTAGGATATGGATTTGTATTCTATTTCACCATAGGTAGGGACTTTGATAAGCCTCAATATCTATTTATGGGGGTTGGTTGTGTAATTATAGGAACCTATTTTTTATTTTCACAGTTAAGTGTGTACGTACTACGTGTTTTAAAGAAGAAAGACTCTGTATTTTTTAATAAAACAAACCTTCTTACGATTTCAGAATTAGCCTATCGCATGAAGGATAATGCAACTATGTTCTTTATGCTAGCAATTATTTCTGCTGTGGCCTTCACAGGAATTGGTACATGCTTAGCAATGGGGAATAAAGGATTAATCGAGATGACGAATCCATTTGCATTTACTTATACTTCCACAAATGAAGATCAGCATGAAGAAGAGCACGTTGCAGAAATTAAAAAACAGTTAACTGCATCAAAATTTTCTTATCATGTTGAAGCTATAAGTCCGAAATTTACTGAAAATAATTACACACTTATTAAGTTAACAGAGTATAACCGTTTTGCGAAGCTCTTTGGGCGTGAAGCAGAAACGTTGGATAATGATCAAGAAATTATATTAGTACCAACATCAGTTACACAAAAAGAAAAATATGCAAAAGGAAAAGGGATTCCTCCGCAACTAGATATAGCTCAAGGGAACTCTGATTTGACTTTGAAAGTAAAAAAAGCTAAACCACACCTAACTTTACCTATTCAGAAGAGTGCTACGATAGTAGTGTCGGACTCCTTATACGACAAATTCCCGAACATAGACACGGAATATGGTCCTATTGTTAAAACGTTATACGGATTTGTAGTGGAAAATTGGGAAAAAACAAAAATGATTACGAAGAATTTAGAGGCGCAATTAGAGAATACTGAAATGGTTAATCCTACTCATTCTTTTGAATCGTTATACTCTGAATGGATTTCTTCAAAACAAAAGAATGGTGTATTACTTATTGTGAGTGTATTGGTAGGTATCGTATTCTTTACCTTTGCAGCTAGTTTGCTATATTTCCGTCTATATGCAGATTTAGAAAGAGAGCAAAAACAATATGAAATGATTGCAAAAGTTGGCCTGAGCAGAAAAGAGCTAAAGAAAATAGTAACGCGTCAGCTTATATTGATGTTCTTTTTACCAATACTCTTAGCGATTATTCATAGTGGTGTCGCTTTTATGGCATTACAGCGACTAGTGGATTTTTCGGTTTTAAAAACGTCTATCATAATTTTCTTAGCCTTTCTATTCATTCAAAGCGTATACTTCTTCACGGTCAGATGGCGTTATTTACAAAAGTTATCCAAGAAAATTATGTAGTTTATTTGTTAAACAAAGAGGAGAGCATAAAACATGAGAAAAGTAATTAAATTATGTATGGTAGGAATCGTTTCTATTTCGATGTTAGGAGCATGTTCTTTTGGAAAGACAGAAGAACCAAGGAATGGGGCTGTACTTATTGGAGAAGAACAACAATTAAAAGATATAGTAAATCAACATAAAAGTGACATTATATCCAATGATTTATATCAGGTAAAAAGAGCAGAAACCAATATTAAGGTGAAAAGGGAAGATAAAGAAAAAATCGAGAAGCAGCAAGTATTAATTATAGATCAAAAAACAGCTGAAGGTGTTATGAAGAAAGGGCTATTAAGAGAGACTAATAATGGAGTGCCTACTAGTGGAGGTCCAATTACTTCTTTACCAACCATTCCAAAAGGGAAAGTTTTGATGTTTACCAACAATGAAAATAAAGAAATAAAAGAAATTAAAGTAAATGATAAAAAAATCAACGTACAATACGAAGATGATATCTCGCTAGGACGTTGTCGTAATACAGCTTATGAAGACATAGTTTTGATTGTAGATGCTACAACATTTAAAGATTTACCGGGAACAAAAACTTATATGGAAGTATTACATTTCAACAAGTCTTATGGAGAAAATAAATCATTTAATGGGGACGACGCAGAAGCTAAGCAAGCATGGAATGAATGGGAAAAGTTTACTAAAGATATGAAGGAACAAGTAAACTCATTCGATACAGTTTCAATCATAAAAAAATAAAAAATCCTTATTTGGTGTAATAAAAAAACAGGATGAATGTTTGAATTCATCCTGTTTTTTCTATTGGAATGAAAAAAGAATGACAAGAGTAATAAGAAGTAAGTTTTCTCATGCTGAATATTTCGAAATGAATTTGGGAGTGGGCTACAGTCTTAAAACTTAAGATTTTCTTTAGATTTAACTTAAGGATCTCTTATGTTTTTCTTACTATACTTTGTATCAGTTGGTATTCGGGAAAGTTTTAAAATCCGGGGGATTTATGAAGGTTAGAATTGCAAACAAGTGGATGTATTTTGTTCCTTTGTTAAATACTCTGTTTGTTGTTAAAAAATCATCATATTTGGCGAATTTTACGATTTTTTGTTTGTACATAAAAAGGAGCAAATCATTTGTTTACCATTGAACACATATATCAGGAAATTTTAGAAGGTAGAAGAAGGCGATTTCCTAAAAATACATGGAGTGAAGATCAGGATAATACGCTAGCGAGACGTGTAATTATATATTTTATAGAACAAGTTTTACAGTGGGATAAAAAAACTATTCTTAAGTGTTGGAAGTCACAATTAATCATTCAATATAAATTAGGTGGTTTACTTAGTGCTAAATATCATGATAGCCCATATGCAATGATAAATGATGTTTATCCGAATTGTTTTAAAGAATGGGATTTTCAAATGACACCTAGAAACTATTGGACAAAGGAAAAGGCATTGGAAGCATTAAAATGGACGATAGAAGAAAAAGAAAGGTTAACAGATAATAAGTTATTGGAGGTTTATAACGTTCAGTGGTTATCTAATCATAATTTGAGTTCGCCTTGCCAAATTTTTTGGGGAAATAGTCCTTACATAATGATAAATGAATTATATCCAGCCCATTTTAAGGAGTGGGAGTTTAAAAAAACTCGTAGTCATTCGTGGACAAGGAAAAAAGCGTTGGAAGCATTAAAATGGACAATAGAGGAAAGAAAACAAATGGATGCTGAGGAAATCAGGAAAAAAATTAGTGTAAGTTGGTTTACTGAAATAGGCTTAAGGACTCCACTTGAGAGATACTGGTATGATAGTCCATTTCGCATGATAAATGAGTTATATCCTGGATGTTTTAAAGAGTGGGAATTCCAGAAAACACCTAAAAACTACTGGACAAAGAAAAAGGCACTAGAAGCATTAAAATGGACGATAGAGGAAAAAGAAAAGTTGCCTAATGAAGAACTAATAAAGGTGTATAGTAAAAAATGGATAATCAGTCAGGGGTTAAGAACACCTTTAAATATATTTTGGAAAAATAGTCCATATGCTATGCTGCACGATTTGTATCCAGGGAAGTTTAAAGAATGGGAATTAAATAGAGCTCCTCGGGGATTTTGGACAAGGGAGAAGGCATTAGAAGCATTGAAATGGACGATAGAGGAAAAAGAAAAGTTATCTAATGAAGAACTAATAAGGGCGTATAGTAGAAGGTGGGTAATTAATCGGGGGTTAAGAACACCATTAGATAGATTTTGGAATAAGAACCCGCATGCAATGTTAAACGAACTGTATTTAAATTAATTTACAAAAAACATAATACTTCAGCTTAAATGAAATACAAGTTAAATGACAACAACGTATCTTAATAATTTTTCGTTTGCTTGCTTCACTTTTTTTAGTACTTTGTATTTTGAGGGTAACTCAGTTGACAACAGCAGGGCGTTATCTATTTCCACTTTGTTGTTTAAAACGATAATAGAGAGTATTTCACATAGCCGGAATTTCTATGGCTATTGGATAATCTGGTTTTTTATCGATTATGATGCCATGAGGTATAGAGACATGACTGATATTTTAAAGTATATAAAAAACGAGGGGACTTATTTATATCAGAGAGGGAAGTGGCTTCGACATAATATTGCTTACTTTCAAGAGAAAGAATGTAAGAATCATAAAAAAAGAGCCAGCCTCAACGATGAGACTGACTCTTTTTTGTAATTAGTTTAATACTTTAACTGTAACTGTTTTACGTCCCCAGCTACTTGATGTACCTTTATCTGGCATTAAAACGTCGATTTTATTACCTTTAATAGCTCCACCAGTATCCCCAGCGATTGCTACTCCGTAACCTTCAACCCATACTTTTGAACCTAATGGAATTACACTTGGATCAACTGCAATAAGTTTCATGTTTGGATTAGCTGTTAAGTTATGACCTAAAGCTGATTTTACTTGGTCGCCTGCTTTATAACCATTTTCAAGTGGATCTGCTGTGTAAGCTGTTGCTACAACTTGGAACTCACGAGAAGAAGATTGTGTGTTTTTCTCAGTTTCTTTTGCAACAGGTTGTTGTGTAGCTGGTTTTTGAGCTTTATTAGCCGCTTCACGATCAGCTGCCTCTTGAGCCTTAGCTGCTTTACGAGCTTCAGCAGCTGCCTCTTGAGCTTTAGCTGCTTCACGAGCTTCAGCAGCTGCCTGAGCTTTAGCTTCTGCTTGAGCCTTAGCTGCTTCTTGAGCTTTAGCCGCTGCTTGAGCTTTAGCTGCTTCACGAGCTTTAGCCGCTTCTTGAGCTTTAGTTTCTGCTTGAGCTTCAGCAGCTGCCTGAGCTTTAGCTTCTGCTTGAGCCTTAGCTGCTTCTTGAGCCTTAGCTGCTTCCTGAGCTTTAACTTCTGCTTGAGCTTCTGCCGCTTCACGAGCTTTAGTTGCTTCTTGAGCTTTAGCTTTTGCTTGAGTTTCAGCTACTTCTCCAGCTTTAACTGCTTCACGAGTTTTAACTGTATCTTGAACTTTAGTCGTTTTTTCAACTTTAACTGCTGGTTGAACTTTAACTGGTGCTTTACCTGTTAAGTAAGGAACATGAACATAAGCTGTTTTTCCGTTATATTCAAATTGAATCCAGTCATTTTGCACTTGGTGTGTTGTTTCGATTACATCATCTTGTTTCAACTTACCAAGAATTTCTGAGTCTGTGTTTGCACCAGCACGTACGTTTAATACGTTTGCTGTTACGTAGTAAGTGTCTTTTGTATAGTCAGCGCTTATGAAAGCTTCTTTACCGCTATTCAATGTAACTTTTGACCAACCATTTTCTGTATGTAAAACATTTACTTTATATCCATCTAATAATTTTCCTACAACTTTTGATTCAGTAGTTGGGTTTTCTCGTACGTTTAGTACGTCAGTCGTTACGATTGTTTCTGCTTTAGCAGATGTTGTGAAAATCCCAAGACCAAAAACCGCTGCTGTTGCTATACCCATAAATTTTTTCATAATAGCCTCCATTGCATTTGTTTTCGTTGACCTCATTATAGCAACCATTATTTTCTTATTTGCGAAAAACATAAAATTACAAAGCATTCGTAACGGGGCATTAATATTCTGTAACAATTCCATAAATATCCTGACAGCGCTTCCTTGTTGTTTTTTGGGGAATTAGGGCATATAAAACACAAAGTGAGTAGTATTTCAATTACTGTGACATTAATAGTGTTACAGTAATGTTTCTTGAATATATCTATAGTGTTACGAAAGTGGTGTGTTTTACTGTTGGAATGAATAAGTAGTTATGAAATAATAATCTTTTTAAGCGTAAAAAGATATAAATGAGGTGAAAATTAATAAAACATCGATATAATTGTTACAAAATCAGTCGAAGTATGGAAAAAATTACGCCTTGATTTTAGTCTGTCATATAGTATTTTTGCAATAATAGGATTAGATAATAGCCTTAGTATCTATAAATAATGAAGAGTATTAGAATGATAGTTGTAACGTGAAACATATATAATAGAAGAAACTCAATTTAATAGGTAAATAAAAAACGTAGGAGTGTAAACTCCTACGTTTTTTATTTACTCATATCGTAAACATTCAATTGGATCAAGTTTTGCAGCTTTGTTAGCTGGTAGTAGTCCGAATGCAATACCGATTAGCATTGAAATACCCACTGAAAGAAGTCCAAGTTCTTTTGAGATAACAAGTGGCCATCCTGCAAAGATTGAGACGATCCAAGCGAAGAAGATACCAAGCATGAATCCGATGAAACCACCTAATCCTGTTAAAATACAAGATTCGATTAAGAATTGCGTTAATACTTTACCGCGTGTTGCACCAAGTGCTTTACGAATACCAATCTCACGTGTACGTTCTGTTACAGATACAAGCATGATGTTCATTACACCGATACCACCAACAAGTAAGGAGATAGCAGCGATACCACCGAATACCATTTTCATCATACCGATTGATTCATCTAGTTGTTTTGTAAATTCACCCATATCTTGAGCTTCGAATTTATGCTCAAATTTAGGAGCTTTCATTTCGTTTAAAACAGAAGCGGCTTGTTTTTCTACACTTTTACGTTCTGCGGGTGAAGTTAACATTAATCTTACAGAGTCATACTCAGTTACTCCTGAGATTACAGGAGCGTTTTCAAGTGATGTATAACCTTCTGACATAGCCATTCCGAAATCATTTTTCGTTTCATACACACCGACTACTTTATATGGTTTTCCTTTTATGTCGGTGTATAAATTGGATTCCCAGCCGTTAAATAATTTATTGAAAGCTTCTTCATTTAAAATAACAGCAGGGATTGCTTGCTTTAATTCACTATCATTTAATTCACGACCGTGAACTAATTTTATTTTCGCATCTGTCATGAAGGCGCCTGTTCCACCTTTTAAATCAAGAGAGACATCCTTTGAACCAGAAGATGCTTTTACTTTCATACTTACATCCGGATAAACATCTTTAACACCTGGCACAGTTTGAAGACGTTTTAACATATCAGCTGTAATTTTGGCACTATCAGTTCCGTAATCAGGGTTGTTGTAGTAAATCGTTACTTCCGTATCTTTTCCTTGGCCTAACTCTTTTTTAAACTTTGCGTTTGTACCATCACCCATTGAAATGATAGTAATGATGGCGCTAATACCAATAATAATACCTAGCATCGTTAATATAGAACGCATTTTATGAGCAAAGATAGAGGAAAGGGCCATGCGTATATTTTCACTCGTATTCAAAATTAACCTCTCCAATCTTGGACGATATTTCCGTCACGAATTACAATTTGACGTGCTGCAGCTTCCCCGATTTCACGGTCATGGGTAATCATAATGATTGTTGAGCCTTGTTTATTTAATTCGTAAAAGAGGTCCATAATTTGTGTACTTGTTTTCGTATCAAGTGCTCCCGTCGGTTCATCGGCTAAGATAAATTTGGGGTTATTTACAATTGCGCGTGCAACAGCGACACGTTGCTTTTGACCACCGGATAATTCGTTTGGTAAGTGAGTAGCTCGATCAGCTAAACCGACTTTTGTTAAAGCTGCTAGTGAGCGTTCACGTCGCTCTTTTTTATCAACACCTGCATAAATAAGAGGCAACTCAACATTTTGCATTGCTGTAAGTCTTGGTAATAACATGAAGTTTTGGAATACGAATCCGATTTCTTTATTACGTACGTGTGCAAGTTCTGTTTCAGACATGTTTGAAATGTTTTGGCCAGCTAGTTCATACGTACCTGTCGTTGGTTTATCTAAGCAACCGATAATGTTCATTAATGTTGATTTACCAGAACCAGAAGGTCCCATAATTGAAGTGAATTCTCCTTGATTTAGTGTTACGTCAATTCCGTGTAATATTTGAACGGACTCTGCACCATTTTGGAAGGATTTCGTGATGCCTTTTAAGTTAATCATTCAACGACAACCTCCATACCATCTTTTAAGTCTTTTTCAGGTTTAGAGATAATTTTTTCTCCTTTTTTCACTCCAGATACTTTTGCTTCGCTATCTGTCTCGAATTCAACAGTAACTGCTTGTTCTTTCGCTTTACCGTCTTTTACAACGAAGACAACATTTTTGTCACCTTTTTTCACGATACTGCTTTTCGGAACAATTGTACCAGTTGCTTCGCCAGATTTACTTGTTACGTAAACATGGAATCCGTTTTGTAATTCTTCACTATTATCTAATGTGACAGTGAATTGATAGTTAGAAACTGTTTTGTTTTCGTCCATGCTCTTTAATGGTGTAGAACCGATTTCTGTTACTTTTCCTGTCCAAGTTTTACCAGTGACCGTTTTTGATGAAACAGTAACTTCTTGCCCAATTTTCATACTAGCAAGCTCATATTCAGACAGTTGACCTTTTACTTTAAATTGACCAGCGTGACGAAGTGTAATTCCGCTCATACCTGTTTTTTCGTCAGCAGTTTTCACGATATCATCAATTACGCCATCAGTAGGACTTGTTACAGAAAGAGTGTTTACTTTCTCTTTTGCTGCTTTAATCATTTCATCAGCTTTTTCAACTTCAAACTTTTTCATTTCAATTTGTGATTCTAATTGTTGAACTTCAATTTCTGATGCTTTTAATGCTTCAGCGGGAAGGCCTGCATTTTTATCTTTTTGTAATTTTTGTTTCGCTGCATCAATTTGTTTTTGGAACAACGTTACTTCTTTTTGTGCGATTTTCTTTTGCATTTCTGCTTCTGTTACACCTTGTTTAGCAGTAGGATCATTGTATTTAAACAGAAGCTGCCCTTTTTTCACTTCATCACCTTTTTTTACAGCTAATTCATACGTGCCTTTTGTTGGATCAAATGAAATTGTTTCGATTCCGTTTGGAATAACTTCACCGCCAAATTTTTGCGCGTTTTGGATTTGTTTTTCCGTAACTTTATAACCGCTATATGCCATTGCTACTTCTGAACTGCCTCCAGCAAATGCAAAATATGATCCAGCTGCAATTCCGATTGCTACTACACTAGTAATTAACACTTTATTTTTCTTCTTCATCTATTTATCACCTTTTCGTTCGTTTTAGTATCTACATTAAGTATAGAAGAGCTGAAGAATCTGACAAATCGTTTTAGCTTACAAAAACCTTACAGTTTTGTAAGGTATGAATATCTAAATGTAAGGTAGAGCTTGTCCGAACTTAAGCAAATGAATTGACGCGTAGTTTTTTTCTTACAATAATATTGTAGGAAGGAGAGGAAGGAGAGGAAGGAGAGGAAGGAGAGGAAGGAAGATGGAAGCTTATTTTAGTGCGCATCCATTAAAATCGTTTATTCCATACTCAAGGCAACATGCCATTATATTATTTATTATGTTGGTGGGGATATTTTTTCTGTATCAATACCAAGATTTATTGCGTCAAAGTGAGTGGAATATAACGGTTCGATATGCGATTGCATTTCTATTTATAGGGAGTGAAATTGGGCTTCATATGTGGGAATGGAAAGCAGGGATTTTTGAGCTAGGGACTTCATTACCGTTTGAGTTATGTACGATTAGTTTATTATTAGCGTCGATTATGATTGTAACGAAAAGTTACCGCATATATGAGATTGTATTTTTTACGGGAATTATTGGTGCATCACAAGCCATTTTAACGCCGAACTTGCAGTATGCTTTTCCGCATTTTCGATTTATTGAATATTTTATCGCACATGTATTGCTCATTTGGGCACCGCTCTTTATGACTTGGGTAGAAGGGTATCGTCCGACGGTACAATCTATTAAACGCACGATGATATTCTTAAACATATTAATTCCAATTGTTTCATTCGTTAATTATAAAACAGGCGGTAATTATATGTTTTTAGCTCATAAGCCAGAAACTGCTTCATTACTTGATATGTTAGGACCGCATCCTTACTATATTATTTCATTGGAAATTGCAGCTTTGATTGGATGTTTTATTTTGTATATGCCGTTTGCGAAAAGAGAAAAGCATGTGCATACGGAATCGCTGGGATCATAACCTAGCGATTTTTTGTGTTCGAATATTTACAATTCAGAAAATTAAGAATAAAATTAAGGGGTAAATTATAGAGAGAGAAGGGCGAAAATGGTCAAAAAAGTATTCTGGAATGGGATGGAAGTGACGATTCAATTTCTTATTTCGATTTTGGGTATTATTTGTTTAGGGACATTGCCGAAACTATTTTATGGATTTGAGTTGCATGCATCACAGTACATAAAGAGTTTACAAGAAGTGTTTGTGAATTTAATGGACATCTCCAATTTTAAATATGTGGGAGATAAATTTTTATTTCCGCAGTTGTTTGTCCATTATAAAGAAACAATGGTTATATTTTTAGCTGCTTTTTTCATTTCATTATTTGTAGCATTTTGTATTGTTTATGTGATTATGAGTAGTTCACCTCGTATACAACATCGTATTAAATCATTTCTTATCTTCTTAGAATCTATTCCAGACATTTTACTTATTTTAGTATCACAAATTTTAGTTGTATGGTTTTTTAAACAAACAGGCTTTTTACCTTTTCAAATTGCGTCAATCGGAGGCGAGTCGATTAGAGGCTTGCCAATATTTTGTTTGAGTATACCGACTACGATTCTGTTTGTAAAAATGTTGGTGCTTCGTTTTGAAAATGAGCTAGAAAAAGATTATGTACTATTTGCTAAGGCGAAAGGGCTAAATCGTATTCATATTTTAAATCGTCATGTTTTACGAAATGTGTTGCTTAGTACACTTTTCTTTGCGAAAACGAATATCTTTTTTATGTTATCTAATTTATATATTATAGAATGGATTTTTAATACGGGTGGTATTTTTATGTTTTTGAAATCGTATGAAGGTATTAGGGTGGAGGTCTTCATCGTTAGTGTGCTACTTATTTATATTCCGATTTTTATTTTGTTTAAATTGTTTCATTATCTCATTCCAGCTGCGATGAAGGAGAGACTATAATATGTGGACGTATATAAAAAGCGATAAAAGATTTTGGATAAGCATTGGGTTTCTTCTCATATTAGTTCTTTTGAGCATCGGAAATACGATATGGAATGATGGACATATTAGACAAGTTACATTGCAATATGATGCGGATGAAAATCCACAAGTGCCACCGTTTTCACCTTCATTACAATTTTTACTTGGGACAGACCGGAAAGGATACGACCTGTTACATTTAGTCATTGAAGGTGCAAAGTGGACGATTGGTATATCTATTTTAATTGCGGCACTTAGAATGGTAATAGGTGTGTTTTTCGGTGTTGTAATCGGAACATATGTAAAAAGAGGCTTTTCAAAAATCGAGGCTTTCTTTGATAGTTTTACAGTTATTCCGACAGTTATGATTGCGTACTTTTTTCTTCACCTTGCAAATGCATTTGGGAGTGGGGAGGAAACAACAACCTTTTTTGAAAGAGCTTCGTTTCAAGTTTTATTACTTGTAATGCTTGTGATGCCTGTTATTGCACTGTATGTTGCGAAGGAAGTCCGTAAGTTGAGAACCGAAGAATTTATTGAAGCTGCGCGCATATTGGGTGGATCGAGAAGGCACATTGTGATAAAGCATATTTTCCCGCATCTCTATATGACGTTTATACTTGTATTTTTTCAGCAGTTTACGCAGACTCTTACTATTTTACTGCACTTAGGATTACTGGAAATATTCTTTGGTGGAACAGTTCAGTTTTTAGGACCGATAGAAGAAATAGAATCTTACACGCATGAATGGTCAGGTTTAATTGGAGTCTATTTTAGGTCGTTAACAGTGAACCCATGGATTCCTCTCGTTCCCATTACATTCTTCGGACTTACTATCTTTTCAGGAAATATGATTGTAAAAAGTATAGAAGAGGCGATGATGAAAGTAAGATTAGGGGGAGAGGTAAAGAAGGAAGTTGTAGAAGAGGAACAACCTGCTGTGCAGTCAAAAGAAGAGTTATTTACTTTTAAACATACGATGTGAAAATAAAAAAGAAGCAAGCACAATTACTGCTTGCTTCTTTTCTTTATTTTGTAGAAACTTCACCTTCAGCTTCTGTTTGCGGAATATAGTATCCGATTATACCACCGACGATTGCTGGAATAATCCAGCCGATTCCTAAGTTATAAAAAGGAATGGTGTGTACGATGTTAGCAATAAAACTTGGTATCATTTCCACATTATCAAGTGCATGAATACAGCTAATAATGAACGCTGCGATCATTGCTCCAATGTAGACAGAAGGTTTACGTTTCGTATATTTATCAATAAATGATACGAAAATTAAAATGATTGTAATTGGGTATAAAATAATTAATACAGGTAATGTAATTTTGATTAGTAAGCTTAAGCCTAAGTTTGAAATAACGAAGCTAAAGATACAAACGTATAGTACGAGCTTTTTGTAAGAAACGTTTGTTAGTACTGTTGCGAAATAGTTGGCGAATGCACTTACAACGCCAATTGCTGTCGTTAAACATGCAAAGATAATTGCGATACTTAATAAAACATTACCGCTTGTCCCAAAGAACTGGTACATAACAGTAGCTAATAGCTGACCACCGTTCTCGAATTGTCCTAAGTTGCCGTTTGAAGCGCCGATATAACCAAGTAAGAAATAAACAATTGTTAAGAATAGAGCTGCAATGCTACCGCAAATAATGGTATATTTCGCAATTGATTTCTTCTCTTGTACACCGCTTTGACGAATTGCATTTACAACAATTGTTGATAATACGAGTGCACCGATTGCATCTAACGTTAAAAATCCTTCAAGAAATCCTTTGAAAAATGGAATTTCTTTATAGTCACCAACAGGTTCTGCAAACGTTCCTGGTGAAAGAATCGCTTTTGTTGCCATAATTGCAATAATTACAAGTAGAATTGGCGTTAATATTTTTCCGATATGATCTACTAATTTTGATGGATTTAATGATAAGAAGTAGACGACTGTAAAGAAAATCGCGCTAAAAACTAACATAGAGTACCATTGGTCTGGGAAAAGTGGTGCAATCCCAATTTCGTAAGATACAGATCCAGTTCGTGGAATAACAAATAGTGGGCCGATTGAAAGATAAATAATGATAGCGAATACTGCTGCGAATTTTGGATGAACACGGCTTGCTAAAGTGTTAAAACTACCACCGGCAAGGGCAACAGCGACGATAGCAAGTAAAGATAAACCGACGTCTGTAATAATAAATCCTGTAATGGAAACCCACATGTTTTCTCCGGAAGAAAGACCGAGAAGGGGCGGGAAAATCATATTACCAGCACCGAAGAAAACTGCGAATAGTAATAAACTAATCGAAAGTATTTGCGCTGGTTTTAAAGTTGTACGCATATAAAGAAAATCCTCCTAATGAGTATTTTTGTCGAAAATTCAAATAATTTGTCGAGTAACTGTTCTTATTTTAAAGGTCTGATGACTAGAAAGCAATAGGGAATTTTGAAAAAATTAAAAAATAATGCATTAAATCGAATAAATATACTATTTATATGTTTAATAGGAAGGATTTAACTTGTAACGTAAAAAAACACATATCTTTAAGACATGTGTGTTAAAAAAATATTTTTTTATCACGTTCTTCTTTTAAAATTTCAACTGCTTCCCGGAATCGTTGTGAATGGACAATTTCTCGTTCGCGTAAGAAGCGGAGGCTGTCATTTATATCTGGATCATCGGATAAATTAATGAGCCATTGATATGTTGCACGAGCTTTTTCTTCAGCGGCAATATCCTCATATAAATCTGCAATAGGGTCTCCTTTGGCTTGAATATAAGTAGCAGTAAAAGGTACGCCACCGGCATTATGATAAAACAAAGCGCTATCGTGATTAGCGTATTGTGCGTCTAATCCAGCCGTTTTCATTTGTTCAGGGGTTGCATCTTTTGTTAATTTATAAATCATTGTAGCAATCATTTCTAAATGTGCGAACTCTTCTGTACCAATATCGGTGAGTAAACCGACGACCTTGTCAGGAATCGTATAACGCTGATTTAAATAGCGAAGGGCAGCAGCTAGTTCACCGTCTGCACCACCGTACTGTTCAACTAGTAATTTTGCTAGTGCTGGATTACAAGTGCTTACTTTAACTGGATATTGTAATTTTTTTTCATAAATCCACATAGTTTCTCTCCTTTATCCCGCTGTTTGCCAGAGCCTTGTTTCTAGAAAACGTCCGTTTATTAAAGTTTCACTTTATATTTGCCAAGGCCAAGGCCCTTTGCTCCATTCCCAAGGAGCATTAGAATAGCTATTTCCAAATTGTTGGAGTGGCCCGTATTTTTCCTCTATCTTTTGTTTTAACACTCTTCGTTTATAAGAGAAGTCATTAAATTGATTAATAGCAGCGGTATCATCTGGATGTGTATCTAAATAAAGAGTTAGCTCAACTAGTACAAAGTCTAGTTCTTGAAGCTCCAGTAACAGCTGATAATATTCTTCTGGTAGCGATTGAGTCACGTCGGTAGTCACCGCCCTTTTTTATAAGGATTTTCATAATAGTCATAAAAAACAGGCCATAAAGTCCCTTTTTGTAGTGCTTCTTTTGGTGTGAATTGCGGTAAATTTGGTGGTTGAAAACCTAAAAATAAATGAGGAGGAGTAGAATAATATTTTTTTCCGATAGGAGGACAAGGATCGAGAGGGCTATGATATGGAACAAATGACCGCACATATTTATTCATGAATAAACCTCCTTTAATCTTCATCACTACGTATTGTATTCAGACATAATAGGCCTTTATGACACATATAAAAAGTAATAGGTACAGGGGGAATGTATGTGGAGAATGTGAAACAATTTATTGTATTAGAAGTGAAAAATTTAAAAGAAACTTTGTATTTTTACGAAGGGATTTTAGGTATAGTCCCTAGTTCAGAAAGGCCGCAATTAGATGTTACAGGGGTTTGGTATGATGCGGATTCAATGAGAATTAGTTTTGTTATGAATCGAAATTTAGGTGGACAGGACAAGAATGTTACAGATTTATGTGATGTTCTAATATTTTCAGTTTCTAACATAGAGAAGTTAAAGAAGAAGTTAGCGTTTTATGAAATTGTGTATATAGAAAATGAATATGCTAATAAGGAGAGTATTGTAGTACAAGACCCAGATGGATATAAGCTTCAGATAGTATCGAAATGTAACTCATTTTAAAAACAAAAGATCAATTTAATTTGGCCTTTTGTTTTTTATATTTTAGGAAAGACTACTTAAGAAACCTACTACATAAAATATATTGACAAGCCCATTCAAATAATTTAAGGTGATTGTATAAAATTGTGTATATAAAGGGGAGTAACTTATTACAATAAAGTCGTCATTACAGGGAGAAACCCTCGGCTTTATTGGCAACGTTTCGTTGTTAGTGAGACCTTTACCAGCAATGGTAAAGGCCCCTTATTGTCTTTTTTAGGACCCTTACCATATTTGGTAAGGGTCCTTTTTGTATACAAAGAAAGGAGAAAAATCTATATGAAAAAACTTATAAACAGATTCCGATTTGTATTCCATTTCCGCCGTTTTGGTCCCTTTTTATTTGACTTTTTCACTTCAAAAGAAGTGCCAGTAAAGAAGAAAATATTATCCGTCGCGTTTTTGATTGGGTATGTAGTGTTTCCGATGGATCTTATACCAGATTTTATACCGTTTTTCGGTGTATTAGATGATGTTGGTGTTGTTTTACTCATTTTACAGCAAATCGTAAAAATGGCTCCGCCGCATTTACAGGAAAAATATAATATGAATAAGGAATAGGGGTTAAAAATGGATCAAATTATTCTAAATATAATTGAGTATTTAAAGCAGTTTTCTTATTTTGGTGTTGTATTAGCTTTAACTTTTGAATTTATCCCAGCAGAGGTAGTTTTACCTCTTGTTGGGTATTGGGTATACGAGGGAGATATGAATTTTTGGCTTGCTGTACTAGCCGGAACCATTGGCGGAACGACAGGACCATTAACGTTATATGCACTTGGTTATTACGGTGGTCGTCCTCTATTAATAAAATACGGGAAATACTTCTTCATTAAAGAAGAGCAAATTCAAAAAGCAGATGATTTCTTTGAGAAATATGGGCCGGTTGTAGCATTTTTAGGACGCTTTATCCCGGGAGTTCGGACGCTTATTTCTGTTCCATGTGGTATGGCGAAAATGAACATATGGCAGTTTAGCATATATACATTTATAGCGATGCTACCGTTAACAACTTTGTATATTTATGTAGGAATGAAATTAGGTCCACATTGGGAAAAAGCGGCAGACATCGTTGGACAGTACATGTTTCCTATATTAATAGGGATTGTTATTATTGTGGCTAGTATCTTAATCTATAAATTTATGAAAAAACGGGACAAAACGGAATCTATCTAGTTAGTGGTACTGAAGTTTGAATATTTTTTTAAAATAGATGAATAGTACAGGCAAAAGACTCTAAAGGACATACACATATAGGGAATACAAAAGAGAGAGGGGAAAAACAACTATGTCTTGTGAGTGCTCAGGGGCAGCGTTAACTTGTTGTCCAGATAAAAATTATGTACAAGATAAAGTGTGTAGTCCATGGTCAGGAACTGTAGTGGCGACTGCTATTACGAATGTACTGTACAACAATAATATTAATCAAAACGTAATTGGAACGGGGTTTGTTCGATATGATGTAGGACCGGCAGCGATAACGTTAACGGTTCTTGATTCAGCTGGTAATACACTTGATACTCAAACTATAAATCCGGGAACTAGCATTGCTTTTACGTATCGCCGTTTTGAAACAATTGAGGTAATTTTACCCGCTGCAACAGCTGGAACATATCAAGGTGAATTTTGTATCACGACGCGTTATCCACTTTCATAGAAGAATAGGAGAGGGCTAAAATGGGGAATTCTAGTTTATCTTGTTGCTCCAATAATACGCTTGTACAAGATCAAGTATGTATCGATTGGTCCGCTACTGGTGCGGTAACGGAGACAGTGTATACGAATAATATTACGCAAGATTTATATGCATCAGGTTATGTGAAATATGATGTAGGTACAGCTCCAATTACCGTGAATTTTTTAGTAGGAGCAACAGTAGTGAATACAATTACTGTACAACCACAAAGTAGTGGATCGTTTACAGTAAGATACTTTACTACAATTCAAATCGTAACAACAGGAACGGGAGTAAGCCAAGGACAATTATGTCTGACAGTACGTTATCCAATTTCATAAGAAAAAGCATACCAAATTGGTATGCTTTTTTATATAGTTTGTAAGTTAAGGTGGTGAAGAAATTTATAAGCAAAATGAGAATTGGCAACAATATTTTCCTTCCATATATCGGGTTGGGTTATTTGGAATATCAATGATAGTCACAGATTGTAATGATTGACCTGTATATGACATTGTGTTGCCAGGATAGACTGTAAAAGTATTTGTCACCTTTCCGATAATTTGAACGGTAATTCCTGCAGTACTACTAGTACTATTATACACAGAAATGGTACCAGATATTTCTAATACACCATCACCTTCCCATAAGATTAATGTCGAATTTTCAGAAGGTGTTGGAATTTCTTTTGTTATAAGAAAATTACCGGCAAATTCATTTGTAACTAATTCACAGCCTGGTGGTTCTGGTGGATTAGGTGGATTATAGGGAGGGCAGATGATAGATAAAGGGGCATAACAGCCGATATTTTTTTTACAAGCCATTAATAGCTCCTCCCTTCATACTTTCTCTTTATTACTATTAAATGTTGTAAAACGATAGTTGTGTTAATAAAGGGGCGAAAAATTTCAGGAAAGTTTGTTTAATAGGCTTCCAAATCATAATAATGAATAAGAGTCTGTTAAACAAAAGGTGGTTGTATAAGATAATACAAGTAATGTTGGATGTTACAGAAAATTGACTGTATATTTACAAAAGTTAAACAAATTTTATTTTCACTTTAAACGAAGTTAATATGTGTTCGATACAATAACCATTGTAATTAATTCATTATATGAGGAGGATTTACATGGACAGAACTGTTTTACGAAAAGTAAAAGGCCTTATTGGATTATTGATGGTGTTTGTATTAGCATTTGTATCATTTCCGTGGAGTACATCAGTCAAAGCAGAGGAGAAAAAGCAAGAAAAGGCAGCAAGTGAGAAGAAGATAGTTTTTCCCGTTGTAAGTGATGTTCATATTAAAAATAGTGGAACAGATGATACGTTTCGCTGGAAGAGAGCGATTGAACAGTTCAATACGCTTGCACCAAAGCAAGATGCGTTCGTAATTGTGGGAGATTTTACTGATTCAGGGTCGGTACAACAGTATGATCGTTTCATGCAAGTATATAATGAAAATGCAAATAAAGATGCGGTACGAATGAACTCCCTAGGGAATCATGATTATTGGAATGGTTTATCAGAAGCTGGGGCACAAAAGAGATTTTTAGAAAAAACGGGTATGGAATCAATTTATTATCATAAAGTGGTAAAGGGTTATCACTTCCTTGTTATGTCTCCAGAGAATGGAACAACACACGGTTATTATTCGGACAAGCAAATTAATTGGTTAAAAGAAGAGATGGCAAAAGCACAAAAAGATGATCCGGAAAAACCGATTTTTGTATTTTTACATCAACATATTAAAGATACAGTATACGGTAGCCAAGAATGGGGAACGCAAGATAGCGCGAAAATTAATGCAGTATTAAAAGAATATCCACAAGTCATTACGTTTTCGGGTCATTCGCATTATCCGTTAGACGATCCAAGATCGATTCACCAAAAAGACTTTACATCAGTTGGTACATCTTCAGTAAGTTATATGGAGGTTGAAGGTGGTAAAGTACAAGGGAATATTCCGCCAGGGGCTAGCACGTTAAGTCAAGGTTTATTAGTAGAAGTGGATGATAAAGAAGTGACGATTAATCGCCGTGATTTCCATACAAATTCTTGGACAGGCGAGCCATGGAAAATCCAGTTGCCGGCAAAGAAAGAAACGTTTACACATGTAGAAGATCGTGATAAAGAAAAGCCATACTTTGCAAAGGATGCAAAGCTTGCTGTATCAAATGTAACAGAAAATGCAGCAACAGTGACATTCCAGCAAGCGTTGGACAATCTTCTTGTTCATTCTTATCGTGTACAAGCTAGAGATAAGCAAACGGGTGAAATAAAAAATAAATTGTTAGCATTCTCAGAGTTTTATCGTGACCCGGTGCCGAAAGAGCTGACATTTACACTGGCAGGACTAGATGGCGGGAGAACATATACGCTTGAAGTAGTTGCGATTGATTCATTTGGTAATGAAAGTGTGCAACCGTTAACAGCAGAAATTACTACGAAGAAAGATAATATTGATCCGAATGTGAAAGTACCAAAGGCTGATATTTTTGATGTAAACTTCGCAGATGGTACATTTAAAGACAATTCACCATTTGGTACAAAAGGTGATGTGAAGGGTAATGTGACTGTTGAATATGATAAAGCATTGAAAAAGAATGTTATGAAGTTAAATGGAAAAGCAAATACATTTGGATACCTTCCATTTTCTGCAGCACAAAAAGAAAAAGCTGTAAATTCCTTTACGCTAGAAACTGTATTTTCAATGAATGAAATTCGCGGACAAGGTATTTTACAAAATACAGAGAGCGGCGGAATTGGATTTGAGTCTACAGGAAGTGGATATGTTGAATTATGGGCTCATATTGGTGGCAGCTATAAGCGTGTGGGCGTTCAGTTAGAAGCAAATAAAACATATCATTTAACAGGAACGTATAACGGAAGTGAAGTAGCTATTTATGTAGATGGTAAAAAAGTAAATAGCCAACCAGCTCAAGGGAAAGTGTATCATCCGAACGTACCGTTTGCATTTGGAGCTGACCCTGATAGCAATGGAAATGGTGGCATTCCGTTAAACGGTCAAATCGCGCTTGCAAAGTTGTATAGTAAAGCGTTAAGTTCTTCAGAAGTATTAGCAGCGTACAATGAGTTTTCTAACCGTACGAAGTTAGAGCAAGTAAACGCGTTATATGAAGAGCTAGGAAAAGTAAAAGAAGTGTTGGCTGGTACGTATGAGTTTGGTGGCAAGCCAGGTCAATATTCAAAAGAAGCATTTCAAGAACTAGAGAAAAGCTATAACACTGCAAAGCAAGCGTTTGAAAATGTAGGAAGTACTGGAGAACAAATTGTTCAAACATATAATGAATTAAAAACAGCTAATGTAACATTTGTACAATCTAAAGTAGCAGAAGAACAACCGAAAACACCGAAAGAAAAATTAAAAGGGAATATTGAATCTGCCAAAGCTGCAGTAAAGAAAGCACAAGCTGCGAATGTAACGGACGGTTCAGTGAAATCATTAAATCAAAAAATTACAGTTGCAGAATCTGTATTGAAAGATGCGAAAGTAACAGATGCACAGGTAGAGACGATGAATCGTACATTTGAGCATGCGATTTCACTCGTTGAAAAAAGCATGAACAAATAAGAAGGAAGAAAAGAAGCTTATCATGATAGGCTTCTTTTTTGTTATACTAAAAGTAGTATAGAAAGAGGGAGCGAATAATTTGGAAGAGAAAAAGCTAAAAAGAATTCTTGAATATGTATGGATCGCGGTTGTGCTCCTTGTAGGATATTATTTTTTAAAAGAGAAAAGTATTTGGATTTTATTTTTAATGACCTTCTTATTAGCGGGATTAGGAACGTTATTTATTAACTTCTTCTTTGATAGTTTGAATGCATGGAAGAAAAAGAAGGGAACGAAGTAAAGGAAATATGTATAAAAAGGTGGGGGTTATGTACGAGCGGAATTGGTATTCTTACATGCTCCACACTAAAAGGGAATTGTGCATATTTTTCATTTTACAATCGTTAACGAAACGCATAAGAATAGCTCGCCAGTTTATAGGCGAGCTATTTTGTTATGCTTTTTTCTTTTCATCATTTGTTTTTTCAATAGCTAAATGGCTATGTTTTCTAGAGTAGAAGAAATAGAAGCATAAGCCGACTATAATCCAAACTGCAAAGCTAATCCATGTCGTTTTAGACAAATTGATCATTAAATATAAACAGCAAAGAATCGCGACGATTGGTAAGACAGGTACGAAAGGTGTGCGGAAACCGCGTTTTAAGTCAGGATGTGTTTTTCGTAAAATAAGTACGGCGCAGCAAACGAATGTGAAGGCTGTTAATGTCCCGATGTTTACTAAATTAGCTAGTAAGTGTAAGTCTAAAAGTCCTGCTAATAAAGCCGAAACAACGCCAGTAATCCATGTGTTGAGTAACGGGATTTTGACTCTTTTATTTACGCGAGCTAATGCTTTTGGAAGTAAACCGTCACGGCTCATTGCATATGAAACACGAACTTGTCCATACATCACGACTAAGAGAACGGTCGTCATTCCAGTCATCGCTCCAACGGCAAGTAATCCTGCAATGGTATCTTCACCAACGAAATGCAATGCAAATGCAACTGGATCAGAAACGTCTAATTGCGTATAAGGAACCATACCTGTTAAAACGAAAGATACGATCATATATAAAACAGTACAAATAAGAAGGGAACCGATAATACCAATTGGTAAGTCACGCTGCGGTTTTTTCGTTTCTTCTGCAGCGGTTGCGATTGCATCAAAACCTAAAAAGGCGAAGAATACAGTAGCGGCTCCAGTAATAATACCGTCGTATCCGAATGGAATAAACGGTGTCCAGTTTTCAGGTTTTACATATTTTGCGCCTGCTACGATAAAGGCGATAATAACAGCTAGTTTTATAAGAACCATAATATTATTAATGCGTGCGCTTTCACGTATACCAAAGCTTAAAAGACCAGTAATGATTAGTAAAATACAAACAGCTGGTAAATCGATGAGACCACCTTTTCCTACGCCAGGGGCCGAGGCGATTATGGCGGGCAGGTGTATGTTAAATCCTTGTAGTAAAGATTGTAAATAACCAGACCATCCGACAGCTACAGCAGCGACTGCAAGTAAATATTCGAGCATTAAACACCATCCGACGATGAAAGCGATGATTTCTCCTACCGTCATGTATGCGTAAGTATACACGCTTCCTGAGACAGGAATAGAAGAAGCGAATTCGGCATAACAAAAGGCTACACAAGCACAAGTAAATGCAGCAATAAGGAATGATAGCATAATGCCAGGACCAGAATGTTTTGCTGCGACAATACCAGTTAATACAAAGATCCCTGTCCCAATTACGGCGCCAATGCCTAAGAACGTTAAATCAAGTGCTGTTAATGTTCGTTCTAGTTGCTTTGGTGATTCAGTACTAAGCGCTTTTTTTCGTAATAATGACTTCAATTTGGACTCTCCCCCCGTTTTTTCATTTCCATAACTGCGACTATAGTATGAGTCCACTAGAAAAGAGTATGTAAGGAAATGGAGGTACAGTTATGGTATGTAGTTTTTAAAATTGCTGGATTAATCTTAATATAATTCAGAATATTTTGTCAAATAAAAATATGACAAATAAAATGCGATTAATAGGGGAAACTACTTGCAGAAATGGACGGGGGTTCACAATCAGATTCGGATGAAGAAAACCCACTCATTAAAGTTAAAGTAGGAGCAGATGCTATGTTATTTTATTTTGAACTTGTTGTCATTTTACTTTGTACGAAATTAGCTGGTGATATTAGCGTAAGACTCGGCCAGCCTTCTGTACTTGGTAAGTTAATTGTTGGTATTATTATCGGTCCGGCTGTACTCGGTATTATTAATAGTTCTGAACTGATTGATGAACTGAGTGAGATTGGTGTTTTGCTACTTATGTTTATGGCGGGGCTTGAAACAGATTTAGAAGAGTTAAATCGGAATTTGAAATCATCATTTGCAGTAGCGGCCGGAGGAATTATTTTTCCTTTTATCGGTGGTTATGTAACAGGATTGCTGTTTGGATTAATGCAATCCCATGCAATTTTTTTAGGATTATTACTTTGCGCAACATCGGTTAGTATTACAGTGCAAACGCTACGTGATTTAGGGAAAATGAATACGAGAGAAAGTACAATGATTTTAGGTGCTGCCGTATTTGATGATGTTATAGTCGTTATTTTATTAGCATTTGTTATGAGCTTTTTAGGCACACAAGATGTGAATATAACACTTGTCATTGTAAAGAAAATTGTTTTCTTTGTAAGTATTGTTTTTATCGCTTGGAAAGTTGTTCCTTGGATTATGAAAATGCTTGTGCCACTTCGCGTAACAGAAGCTTTAATTAGCGCCGCTCTTATTATTTGTTTCTCTTTTTCGTATTACAGTGAAATGATGGGAATTGCAGGCATTATTGGAGCATTTGCAGCAGGAATTGCCATTTCTCAAACAGAGTATAAGCATGAAGTAGAACATAAAATTGAACCGATTGCTTATGCGATATTTGTACCAGTTTTCTTCGTAAGTATCGGAATGGAAATTACATTTCAAGGAATCGGGAGTCAGCTTTGGTTCATTATCATTATGACGATCGTTGCGATTTTCACAAAGTTAATCGGATCCGGTTTAGGAGCAAGACTGACAGGATTCAACCGTCAATCTTCTATTAGCATTGGTGCAGGGATGGTGTCACGCGGAGAAGTAGCGCTTATCATCGCAGCAAATGGACTTACGGCGAATTTATTAGCGAAAGAAAATTTCACAGCGATTGTTATTGTTGTTATATTAACGACGATTATTACGCCGCCGCTTTTGAAGAAATATTTTGTATAGAGAGGAAGGGCTTATCTGATGCAGGTAAGCTCTTTTTTTATTGTAAAAGGAAACGATCATGTAACATGAATGGTTTGTAATTATGGTAAAATCTATGTATATGATGTGAGCGAGGAGAGGGATGTGTGAAGATTACGAAGGGGAAGGTTATAGGTGTAATTATACTCAGTGTACTGTGTATACCATTTATTATAGGGAAAGAATCAAAAATAAAAGATTTTCCTGTTTCTATTTTCTCTTCCTATGTGGAAGATGATAATCCGAAAGACTATAAGTACACTGCTTTTATACCTGACTTTGCAATTTGGATAAATGGATGGGAATACCAGAGATCTGAAGGCGAAATAACGTCATATAAAAAAGGGAATCGAACTGTAATTGTTCACTATCCACCTGGTAATGATAGTTTTTATCTATATGATGTAAATGATAGTAGAGAATATACGCAACCGTAAGAAGTGGAGGTTAAATAGTGAAAGCTTCAACATTACTATTTAAAATTGAAAGTAATATGGATCAATTTTCACCAGCTGAAAAGAAGGTTGCCATGTACATAATGGAGAATGCAGAGATTGTTCCGAACTTAACGACGAAAGAAGTGTCAACGAATGCAGGCGCAAGTGAGGCGAGTGTCGTTCGTTTTTGTAAGTCGATTGGGATTGGGAGCTTTAAAGCATTTAAAATAGCACTCGTTCGTGAATTAACGATTGCTGATTATAATATTAACGATTTTTCAGTGATGAATACGGAAGATGGACCGTACGATTTGTTTAATAAAGTTACTTATGTGAATAAAGCTGCAATTGAGGCGAGCGTTACTGCGATAGATAAGAAGGAACTTGAGAAAGCTGCAGATCGTATTGTCAATGCGGGCAAAATTATATTTTACGGCGTAGGTGGATCAGCCACACCGGCGATGGATGGGGCATATAAATTTACACGGCTCGGATTTACTGCGATGATGTTATCTGATTTTCATATGATGTTGCCGCTTGTGACGAATTTAAAAGAAGGCGATATATTTGTTGCGATTTCAACATCTGGTCGAACGAAAGATGTGCTTGAAATGGCGCAGTATGCAAAGAGACAAGGTGCAACTGTTATTGGAATTACGAAGCTAGATCAATCATCCCCCTTGTATAAAGAAGCGGACATTCGTCTTTGTATGCCAGATGTAGAACAAGATCATCGTATCGCAAGTATTGCGTCGAGAATGACGCAACTGAATATGATTGATGCTTTATATGTGATTACTTTCAACCGAATTGGCAATAAAGTATTGGATCAATTTATGGAGACGCGAGAAGAAGCGTTGCGGTTACGGAAGTTAAAGTAGAAGAAAAGATGAGGAGACTCATCTTTTTTAATCCCACTATTTGCCGGGCAGTAAGACCCCCACTTCAAAATTCAGCGGAAGCAAAGAAAGTTAGGTGGGGGATCAGCTGCCCGTAAAAGCCCGATTGGTGCGGGCTAATAATCAGTGGGGATGAACAAAACCCCCACTGATTAAAGTTTCACTTTATTATCTTTGACACAAATATGTCATGTCTTGAAATTTTATTTCATAAAATAAGAAAGAGTTATTGATTTTTAGTTTCTTAAAGTTATAATAAAAGTGTGAAATATAATTTCAAAGAAGGTGACAATATGTTGGAAAATTTATCGACAGAACATCGTAATGAGAAAACAATGAATCTGGATGAAATGAGCATAAAAGAAGTGTTACACAGTATGAATGAAGAAGATCGAACTGTTGCGTTAGCAGTTAAAAATGAAATAGAACAAATTGAAAAGGTTGTACAGACTGTTATTCAATCTTTTGAAGAAGAGGGACGATTGATTTATATTGGGGCTGGTACGAGTGGTCGTTTAGGTATTCTAGATGCAGTGGAATGCCCCCCTACATTTGGCACAGATGATAAAATGGTGCAAGGATTTATAGCAGGTGGATTGAAAGCGTTTACTAAGGCGGTGGAGGGCGCTGAAGATCGTGAAGAATTAGCAGAAGAAGATTTAAAAAGTATTGGATTAAACGAGAAAGATACGGTTATTGGTATTGCCGCAAGTGGTAGAACTCCTTACGTAATTGGCGGCTTGAAATACGCACAGAGCGTAGGAGCGAGTACAGCGAGTATTTCTTGTAATAAAAATGCTGAAATAAGTAAATATGCAAAGCTAAACGTGGAAGTAGAGACCGGTGCAGAAATATTAACAGGATCAACGCGTTTAAAAGCTGGTACAGCACAAAAATTAGTGCTTAATATGATTTCAACAGCTTCGATGATTGGTGTAGGAAAAGTATATAAAAACTTAATGGTAGATGTTCAATCCACAAATGAAAAGTTAGTAGAACGATCAAAACGAATTATTGTGGAAGCAACAGGCGCTAGTTATGAAGTAGCGGCAGAGTATTATGAAAAGGCAGAACGTAACGTAAAAGCTGCGATTGTTATGGTGTTACTACAGTGTGAGTATGGGGAAGCACTGGAGAAATTAAAATACGCGAAAGGGTTTGTGAAGAAGGCACTATAAAGTGAAACTATAATAGGGAGGGGGATTCTATTATGAAGAAAGAAGAGAGAATGGCCAAAGAAATTTCGGAGCAACTTGGGGGAATAAAAAACATTCGTAGTATTGCTCATTGTATGACGAGACTACGTTTAACGCTTCATGATGAAAGTAAAGTAAACATGGACCTTTTGAAAAAAGTTGAAGGTGTTATGGGTGTTATAGAAGATGAGACGCTTCAAGTTGTCGTTGGTCCAGGGACAGTAAATAAAGTAGCAGCTGAAATGGAAGGTTTAACAGGATTACGAATTGGTGAGGTGGCAGATCATCACCTTGAAGATATTGGTCAAGAGATTAAATCAGAGATGAAGAAGAAAAATAATACACCAGTGAAGAACTTTTTACGAAAAATAGGTAGCATTTTTATTCCGTTAATACCTGGTCTTGTTGCATCAGGAATTATAAACGGAGTTGCTAACTTCGCGAAAAACGCAGGTGCTGATCCAAATGCAACATGGCTACAAATGTTACTACTCATTGGCGGCGGTATCTTTACATTTTTAGGGGTTTTAGTCGGTTGGAATACAGCGAAAGAATTTGGCGGGACACCTGTTCTTGGGGCAATTGCGGGTATTTTAATCTTTAACCCAGCGATGGCGAATGTGAAATTATTTGGTGAAGCAATGGTACCCGGGCGTGGCGGATTGTTTGCAGTTATTTTTGCGGCGTGGCTTATGGTAGTAGTTGAGAGAAGAGTACGAAAAGCAGTGCCAAATGCAGTTGATATTATTGTAACACCGCTTATTACTGTATTAGCTGTAAGCATAGTTACGATGTTAGCGATTCAGCCAGCAGCGGGATTTTTATCTGATGGTATTACGAGCGGTATTAACGCAATTTTAAATGTTGGTGGGGCATTTGCTGGGGCAGTGCTAGCCGGAACATTTTTACCACTCGTTATGGTCGGATTACACCACGGTTTAACACCGATTCATATGGAGTTTATTAATCAAACGCACGTAACACCTTTATTACCGGTACTCGCAATGGCTGGTGCTGGCCAAGTGGGCGCAGCGATTGCAATTTATGTAAAAACAAAAAATAAACGACTTCGTAATGTGATTAAAGGTGGATTGCCAGTTGGCTTTTTAGGAATTGGTGAGCCGTTATTATACGGGGTTACATTACCACTTGGGAAACCATTTATTACTGCTTGTTTAGGAGCGGCTGTCGGTGGTGCATTCCAAGCAGTTATGAAAACGGCTTCACTTGGAATTGGCGTATCAGGCTTATCTTTAATCCCGTTAATTGCTGATAATAAATATTTACTATATTTCTTAGGTTTAGTAATTGCATATACTTTCGGATTTATCTTCACGTACTTCTTTGGATTTAAAGAAGAGATGGCAGAAAATATATAGAGAAAGGGATTCCTTTCTCTTTTTTCATTAATAGAAAGGGAGATTTATATGATTGGAGTTTCCATTTATCTTTCAAAAGAACGAGTAGAGAAACAAGAAGAGTGGCTAAAATTTGCGAAGGAAAATGGATTTACATCTATTTTCACATCACTGCACATTCCAGAAGATGATCCAAATACGTATAAAGAGTTAATTCAAATATTAGGGAAACAGGCTCTTGCGTATGAAATGGAGTTAATGGTTGATGTTTCTCCAAAATCGTTACATCATTTAGGACTAACATATGAAAATGTGGAAGAGTTATTAGACTGGGGCATTACCGGTTTACGAATGGATTACGGCATTGCGCCAAAAGAAATTACAAGCGTATCTCATAAGATGAAAGTAGCTTTAAATGCGAGCACGATTACAAAGTCATTTTGGAAAGAGTTAATTACTGAAAAGATACGAGTAGAGAATGTAGAAGCGTGGCATAATTTTTACCCACGTCCAGAGACAGGACTAGCAAAGTCCTTCTTACAAAAGCAAAATCAATATTTACAGGAGTGCGGAATAAAAACGATGGCATTTATTCCAGGAGATGGGGAAAAACGTGGTCCGTTATATGGAGGGTTACCGACGTTAGAGAAACATCGCAATATGCGCCCGCTTGAAGCGTATTTAGAACTGGTTCAAGATTGTGGCGTCGATAAAGTGTTGATTGGGGATATAAGCGCAAGTTTGGAAAGCATGCGAGAAATAGAGAGTGCGAGCAGAGGGATTATTCCACTGCGTTACAAATCATTTATAACTGATAAAGAAGCAGTAAAAGTGGTGGAGCAAGTGCATACAAATAGACTAGATCCGGCTCGTGATGTTATTCGATCTGTAGAATCAAGGGAAGGAAATAGAGTGGTGTTACAGCCGATGCATACAATCGCAAGAAAGAAAGGCAGTATTACAATGGATAATGAATTGTACGGTAGATATGCAGGAGAGATGCAAGTTGCCATACATGATTTACCTGTAGATGAGAAAGTGAATGTTGTTGGAATGGTTGTGGAAGAGGATGTATCTTTATTGCCGTATGTTGGCGCTGGAAAAATGTTTCAACTTTTTTTATGCGATAGAATAAAAGCTTGAATTAGCGCTATTTTGTAGGAAAACATTATCCGTAAAAGTGATAATGTTTTTTGTTTTCTTTAAAAAAGTATTTGACGAATGAAATAAAATACCGTATTGTTTTGACTTGTGAATAAAAGTTCACCATAACAAAACAAAAAGGAGAGTTCAAAATGAATCAATATATTGGGAATTTAATTATTCGTATCGTGTTAGGAGTTACGTTCTTTGCACATGGTTTAGCAAAGTTTCAATCAGGTATCGATAACGTAGCAGGATGGTTTACAAGCATCGGTTTACCAGGTGGTCTTGCATACGGCGTAGCAACTGTAGAATTAGTTGGTGGTATATTATTAATTATCGGTTTAGGCGTACGATATGTAGGATTGTTATTCGCTCTTATTTTAGCTGGAGCTATCGTAAAGGTAAATGGAGCAGCAGGTTTATTAGGAGATGGAAAGAATCCGGGATATGAATTAGATCTTGCATTATTATCAATGGGTGCGTATTTATTCGTTGTAAAAGCAGAAGGTTATGTAGACCGTTTCTTAAAAGAGAAAGTAATGAAAACGAAGTAAATTTTATTTATAAATTGTTGACTTGAAGAATTAATGTAACTATAATGATTACAACAAATAGATTAAGAATAAAACAATTTGAATATTTTTTTACACAAGATGTAACTGCACAAGTTACATCTTGTGTAAAAATAAGTAAATGGGAGGAAGTAACATGCCTAAATCAAATTTAGAAATTATTCGAAGTACGTATGAAGGATCAGCTTCTTCAAATGCAAAATATTTAGCAGAAGCCCTCTCTGAAAAAGTGGAATGGACAGAGGCAGAAGGTTTCCCATACGGCGGAACGTATATAGGTATAGAAGCAATAATGGAAAATGTATTTAGCCGTTTAGGATCAGAATGGGATGATTATAAAGCGAGTGTAAATATATATCATGAAGTAAACGGAAAAGATGTAATTATTGCTGAAGGTATATATTCTGGAGTTTATAAAGAAACAGGAAAATCATTTGAAGCAGAATTTGTTCATGTATGGCAGCTTGAAAATGGAAAAATCGTAAAATTCAATCAATATGTGGATAGTTATATTGTACGAGAAGCGATGAAGGTTTAAAATGAAATAAGGAAACAAATGGAATCAGCTGTGCGCAGGGGATTCCATTTGTTTATGTAATTATTAGGGGAATGGGGCATACATAATATGAAAAAATGGATAATAGGGACAATTGCAATGATTGTAATTGCGATAGGAGCTGTATTCGGTGTTACTAAACTTCTTACTTATATAGAGGAAGAAGAGAAGAGCCTTAAAGCACAAAAAGTAATGGGGCAACAGGGGAAGAAAGCAGAGGAAGAGAAGCCACAAGCTAGTGAAGATGAAATTATTTCTACAATGCATAGGATGGTACATCAAAAAGTGAAATCCTCCGAAAAATGGGGATTTATTGAAATGACAAATAAGGAAATTGCTAGTGCGAAGAACGCAGTAGAAAGTAGTACAAATTTTAAACATAAATCAAAGCTACTTGCCACATTAGAGCGCTGGGAGAAAGGGGATTTTTCACAAACGGTTGAGGAGCACAACTTTTTGTGGGAAATTCAAGGTGGCGATACTGGAAAGGCAACAGAACGTTTATCACCAGAAGAGGAAAAGCAGTATATAAAAGAAATGAAGAGTAAATAAAAACATCGCCAACCCAGATGACGATGTTTTTTCATTAAGAATGTTTTCGCATTAAAGCTTTAGTTGGCTGAACAGCAACAGTTTTGAAATGAGAAAATAAATAACAGCCTGTTACAACGACAATTGTCCCTAAAATTTGTATCCACGTTAATTCTTCTCCGAGGAATATGAATGCTAAAATGGCTGTGAAAATCGGATTGAAGTTAAGAAAAATACCAGATGTAGTTGCTCCTAATTTTTGTACGCCAATATTCCAAAATACCATGCAAAGAACTGTTGAAATAAGACCAGTATATAAAAGTGATGTGATGAAAGAATTATTTATATTTGAAACAGTGAAGCTACCTATGTTAAATGGTAGTAATAAAATAACGCCGAAAATACCAGAGTACAACGTTGCCATAAGTGGTGTAGTTGTTTTTGTTGCCCATTTACTGCAAACAGAATAGATTCCCCAAATACAAACTGCTGCAATCATCCATAAATCGCCGCTATTAAAATGTAGTGAAAATAAAAGTGAGAAATCACCTTTTAATAGGACGAGGATAACCCCGAAGAATGACAGAATCATGGATAGAATTTGAAGTGTATTTACTTTTTCTTTTAGAAATAATACAGAAAATAGTGCAATTGAAATTGCGTTTAATGTAGAGATAAGACCTACATTCGTAGCGGATGTTTTTTCTAATGCTAAAAATTGAAAGATGTTAAAAAGAGCGACCCCTGAAATTCCCATTAGTATTAACGGAAGTATTGCAGTACGTGGTGGAAGGATTTTCTTTTCTTTAAGCCATACCATCGGTAATAAACAAACAATTGCAATCATCCATCTTAAACTTGTCAGTGTCATCGGTGATGCATGATCAACGAGTGATTTCCCAACGACAAAATTCCCTCCCCATAATAAGCTCGTTAGTAATAGTAAAAAGACGTAAAAATAAGGCATGCTAAAATCCCCTTTTTTGTAATCAATACGAATTGTAAATAATTTTAGCATTTTTCTTTATTGTGTAATATATTCTTTTGTATAATGGTAAAAACTCAATAAAATGTTTAGTTACAAATGGTGTTTTCGGAAGGATATTCAGTTTTGTATAAATTATAAGGTGTTTTTTCGAATAATCATCGGTAAGAAAAAGGGGGAATTGTAATGGAGTCGTCTGTTATTAAAGTATTGGATGATTTGGACGTACAAATTTTAGATATATTGCAGAAGGAGTCACAAGTAAGTAATGCAGAGCTGGCACGCCGCGTTAATTTATCACCGGCTGCGATGCACGCAAGAATAAAAAGGTTGGATGGGGAAGGCTTCATCGATAAGCAAGTTGCGATTTTAAATCAAGAAAAGCTTGGATTTGATTTATTATGTTTTATTTTTATGAGTACGAATATTCATCAATCAGATAAGCTGGAAGTGTTGGAAAAGGAATTAGAAGCGATGCCGGAAGTGTTAGAATGTCACTGTTTAACAGGAGAGTACGATTACTTACTAAAAGTCGCGAATCGTGATCGTAAAGAGTTGGAGCAGTTTATTAGAAAGCTGAATAAACTTGGTATTACACGTATACAGACGAGTTTGGCACTTCGTGAAATTAAATATTCAACAGTATTGCCGATACGAAATGAGGAACCGAGCATCGATTAGATTGCTTGGTTTTTTGTTTGTATAAAGTGATTGACGAGGAGAAAAGAGAGATGTATTATTATATAAAATTATGAATTAAAATTCATTAAAAGTTATAAATATTAATATCGAGGGCAAGGGGATATAATATGAAAATCTTTAATGCGGTGACGAGTGATGTGAAAGAAATTTATAGTCTCATTGAGGTTTACGCAAAAGAGGGAGTTGTTTTACCACGTTCACTTCTGTCTCTCTATCAATATTTGCAATGTTTATATGTTATGAAAGAAGACGAGAGGATTGTTGGAGTTGCTGGATTGCATGTATTAGGGGAAGATCTTGCAGAAATACGATCGTTAGTCGTTTCGCATACATATGCAGGGCAAGGGATAGGGCGTATGTTAGTGAATCATGTTATGAATGAGGCTGTAAAAATAAAAGTAAATAGAGTGATTTCTTTAACCTATGAAACGGAATTTTTTCAAAAGTGCGGGTTTGATTTTGTGAATAAAGCATCGTTGCCAGAGAAAGTATGGGTTGATTGTAGACATTGTCCAAAGGTTGATTATTGTGATGAGGTGGCGATGGTCCGGTATGTTGGATGAAAAATTTATAGAGAAAAAGTTCTCACTATTATTTACATAATAGTGAGAACTTATATTTCCATAAGAAATGGAGATGTTATTAAGAATTTGAATTCGTTTGTCTCACGGCAAAATTATAAAGTGGATCTTTAAGTTCATAGTTATACGTAGAACCATCGACAATTCCTACAACTTTATCGCTATCATAAAGGTCGAGCATAAATTGTGCCATTTGTTTTGCAGTGTGGAATTTTGGTACAACATTATCGTATTGGAATTCATCAACATCAAATGAACGTTTCGCAAATTCTGTTTCAGTTGCAGCAGGAGCTAAAACTTTTGCTTGCAGTTTTGCGCCTTGTTCTTTCAGTTCGTGAGACAGCCCTTCTGTAAATGCACTTACATAGAATTTCGTAGCGCAATACGTAACAGCATCAGCAACAATTGTGTATCCACCGCCTGATGAAACGTTAATAAGCTGTGTGCCATCAACCATGGAATAATCTCGAACGAAAAGAGAAGAGAGTATCGTTAGTGCTTCTATATTTACATGTAACATCGTTTCTATTTTATTTAAATTTTGTTCAGCAATTGAAGCGAAATTACCAAAACCTGCGTTGTTAATCCACGTTTCAATTTGAAAAGCTTGTAGGCTTTCATAAAGTTTATAAACATCTTCAGTAACAGATAAATCAGTTCTTCGAATGACAACATCCAACTCAGGATGCATTTCGTTAATTTTCAATTTTAATCCGTTTAATTCTTCTTGTCTTCGAGCTACAAGTACTAAATTTTTTCCGCGAGATGCAAATGCTAAAGCTGCTTCATAACCGATTCCAGAACTTGCACCAGTAATAACAGTGTATTTCATATAAAATCCCCCTAAGTTCAAATTCATTTATGGTTAGATTGTATTTGTTAGAGTATACTCTAAGTCAAATGTTTTTTTATAAATTTGATAAGGCTATAAAATATATGAGGGTAAGCATGTGGAGGGAGTGAGAGTATGTACACAATTAGCGAGGTAGCTAAATTATTAGGAGTGAGCACGCATACATTACGTTATTATGAAAAGGAAAATATATTAATTACAAATCGCGATACAAATGGGAATCGGCTTTATGAAGAGTCTCATATAAAGTGGTTGCAGTTTGTAATGAAGTTAAAACAAACGCAAATGCCAATAGCGAAAATAAGAGAATACGCTAGATTATATACAGAAGGGGAGCATACAACTGAAGCTCGTTTACAGCTCCTAGAAGATCATAGGAAATCTATTCAGATTCAAAGAGAAAACTTAGAAGTTACAGAGAAGATGCTCGAAAATAAAATTATTGCATACAAAGATTCGTTGAAGAATAAATAGATTCAAAAATCCTTCACTCCTTGTTATGTGATCAAAAATGGATTTGATCTATGAGTATTTCATCATAGTGTGCGGACAAATTACAAAGAGCAGCTAGCAAAGGCTAACTGCTCTATTCAAGGGATCTCTCCAAGGGGGAGTGGAGAAAATATTATGTTACTAGCAGTATTGACAGATTATTAGGAAATATACAAATCGGATGAAAGAAATTTTAAATAAACTTTCGGCATTGACAGTTTTTAAAATGTTCATGTACAATAAATATGAATGACATTCAGTCATTTTTATGTGGCAGGATGTAGCTAGTTTAAAAATGGAACAAATACAATGGTAAATGAGGATGATAGTTGTTTTTATATAGTAATAATAAAAGAGTATATTTTTTTAAAACAAAAATGACTGATAGTCAGTCATGAAGGGTGAGAGGTATGAAAAATAAAGCTTGGTTATATGTCATATTAACATGTATCTTTGAAATTTTTTGGGTGTTTGGATTTAATACAGCCCATACTTGGTGGCATTGGATTATTATTGTAGGCATTATCGCTATTGATTTTCACTTTCTTTCTAAAGCATGTGAACAGCTTGCGACTGGGACAGTATATGCTGTGTTTGCCGGAGCTGGTACGGTAGGTACGTTCTTAATGGATGTATTCCTTTTCGGCGGGAGTTTCAGCCTAGGAAAACTATTCTTTATCGTGATGGTTGTTGCTGGCGTTATCGGTTTAAAGTTGGCTGACAATAAAGAAGAAACTATGGAAGGAGCTGCTTAAAGATGGGTTGGTTTTTCGTATTTTGTGCTGCAATTAGTGAAATAGTCGGTGTGATAGGTCTTAAAATGTATAGTAAAGATAAGACGTTAGCAAATGGATCGCTTTATATAGGTGGATTTGCAACTTCCTTTGCATTCTTGTATACATCGTTTTTATTCTTACAAGTAAGTGTCGCGTATGCGGTTTGGATCGGTATTGGAACAGCAGGCGCAGTTTTATTAAACATGTTCCTATTTGGTGAGTCGAAAAGTAAAGCGCGTATTATTAGTGTGGCTCTTATTGTATGTGGTGTGACAGGATTAAAGGCACTTTCGTAAAGATATACTGTATCTCCTAACAAATCGTTAGGAGATTTTTATTATAAAAAGTACACGATAATTGACAGTACAGCTAGTTATTTTATAAAATGAGTGACAGTCATTCAATACGCATGTGAAAGGGTTTAGATGATGAATAAAAAAGAGAAAATTGTCTATGCGGCTATTGAAGTGTTTCAGGAAAAGGGCGTTGAAAAAACGAAGATTTCTGATATCGTGAAATTAGCTGGCATTGCGCAAGGAACTTTCTATTTATATTTTCCTTCTAAGCTATCTGTTATGCCTGCAATAGCAGAAGTGATGGTTGAAAAGATGATACTTGCAGTGAAAGAAAAAGTACAAAAGGATGTACCTTTTTCAAATAAAGTGGCACAAGTCATAGATGCGGTGTTTCGCTTTATAGAGGAGTATCGTGAAATACAAGCTTTAATGTATGCAGGTCTGGCATCTACAGAACATATAAAAGAATGGGAAGCTGTGTATGAGCCTCTTTATATGTGGTTAAGCGAATTTTTAAGTGAGGCGAAAGAAGCCGGTGAAATTCGTGATTCGGTTCATGCAGAGCGAACAGCAAAGTTATTTATCGCTCTTGTTGAATCAGCAGCAGAACAAGTTTATTTATATGATCATAAAGATGATGAGCAAGTCGAGCTACAAAAGGCAGAAGTACTAGATTTTTTAACACATGCACTACATATAAAGAAGTAGTAAGATGAACCTGTCTGAAAAGGTAGGTTCATTTTTGAGGAGAAATGAATGATAGTCATTCACATTGTACTTATGTATGTGTGGAAGGATAGAGTGAAATTCTAATGGGTAGGGCATCTCTACTCATTACTAGCCCGAAAAGAGCAGGATAAAGAAAAAGCTTCTTGGGCATTATTTTTGAGAGGAACTTACGGGAAGAGGTGTTAAAAAGTGAAGAAACCGATAAAAGAACAAAAGATGGTATTGGTCATTCTTTTGAGTAATATATTTATCGCTTTTTTAGGGATTGGATTAATCATTCCGGTTATGCCGTCTTTTATGAATGATATGGGTTTAACAGGAAAGACGATGGGATATCTCGTTGCAGTATTTGCAATGGCTCAGCTCATTACTTCACCTATTACAGGTCGGTGGGTTGACCTTTACGGTAGGAAGAAAATGATAATCATTGGATTATTTATTTTTGGTGTTTCAGAGCTTCTTTTTGGATTAGGAAAAGATGTATGGATGCTTTATATAGCGAGGGTATTAGGCGGAATTAGTGCGGCGTTCATTATGCCTGGTGTTACGGCATATGTTGCGGATATTACATCTATGGAAGAACGTCCAAAGGCGATGGGATATTTATCAGCGGCTATTAGTACCGGCTTTATTATAGGGCCTGGAATCGGCGGATTTATTGCAGAATACGGTATACGTGTGCCGTTCTTTGTGGCCGCAGTAATTGCCTTTTTTGCGTGTGTGATTTCGATCTTTATTTTAAAAGAACCGTTAACGAAAGAAGAACTTGCGGAGATTTCTGCTAATACGAAGGAATCAAGTTTTATTGGTGATTTAAAGAAATCATTACATCCAATGTATGCAATTGCATTTATTATCGTATTTGTACTCGCATTCGGATTATCAGCATATGAAACAGTGTTTAGCTTGTTCTCTGATCATAAATTTGGTTTCTCGCCGAAAGATATTGCAGCAATTATTACAATTAGCTCGATCTTTGGGGTAGTTGTACAGGTATTTATGTTTGGCAAATTGGTAGACATGTTCGGTGAAAAAGTATTAATCCAAATATGTTTAATTATAGGTGCAATATTAGCATTCGTCTCAACTGTAGTCTCTAATTATTGGATTGTACTTCTCGTTACTTGCTTTATTTTCCTAGCATTTGATTTACTGCGTCCTGCATTAACGACGTTTTTATCAAAAGCAGCTGGAAAAGAGCAAGGATTCGTTGCTGGTATGAACTCAACTTATACGAGTTTAGGTAATATCGCAGGGCCGGCGATGGGCGGAATATTATTTGATATGAATATTCATTATCCATATGCATTTTCAGGCGTTGTTTTAATAGTTGGTCTCGGTATTACATTTATGTGGAGAGAGAAACAGCTAGCTGAAAGTTTTGCGAAGTAATATAGTGAATTACGAAAGCCCCTTACCATTGTTATGGTAAGGGGCTTTTCGTTTATCACGTTATGCGCGGGAGCTAGGGTGATGAAGGTTTCGCTTTATAAACTTAAACCAAACCGCTTTAATTCAATAAATATCCCCTCTAATTGCTTTCCTTTATCCGTTAATGTGTATTCTACACGAGGCGGAACTTCTGGATATACTTTTCTCGTTATAATACCTTGTGTTTCTAACTCTTTTAGTCGAAGCGATAATGTTTTTGGACTAATGCCATCCATTGATTTTTGTAAATCACTAAAGCGTAATGTTCCTTCGATAAGAAGGTCGCGAATGATTAAAAACGTCCATTTTGTACGAATTACGTCAAGTGTTTTAGCGATAGGACAAGGAATGCCAGGTAAACCTTTCGTTAATTCAACCGGATCTATATTGCTCATGGAATTAGCCTCCATAAAATTTTTTTGAATGAATTTGCTTTATAGTATCACAAAACTATACTTTTGGTAACTATATGAAAAAAATATCACTACTTCCATATGGGAAGTTAGTGCATATACAATAGCAATACGAAATACAAAGAGTTTGTATGAGGAGGAGGTGATGTCCATGAGTATAAAAAAGTTGTTTACGTTCCTTAGTTTTTTTGTCATTTGTATTGTACTTGTAGCTTGTAGTGGTGAACAACAAAACGAAATTCAGTTACTAAAAGAAATGCCAAAGGCAAAAACAATGACAATCGATCCTTCACTAAGTAAAATGGAAGCGACCGAAATCGTTCATACAGCTCAGCGTTTTTACGCATTTTGGGATACAGGTAAGGAGGAGCTTATTCCGCAGACTGTTACGAAAAATTTCTTCGATAATACGTTGCCAAAAGGCCGTCCGCAAGGTGTCGAAGGGTTAAAATTTGCAGCGCAAAATTTTCGTAAAGTTATTCCAAATATACATTGTGAGATTGAAGATTTATTAGTTGCTGGTGATAAAGTAACAGCTCGTCTTTCTTTTACAGGAACGCATAATGGTAAAGAGATTCGTTTTTTTGCAATTGATATTTTGCATGTGAAAGACGGAAAGATAACGGAAGATTGGCATTTGGAAGATAATCTTACGCTACAGCAACAGCTCGGCTTAATAGCTGAAGAGTAGATCATATAGGGAGAGAAAAGCGATGAAAAATATATTTATTATAAATGGACATGAAAAATACGGTACGAAAGAAGGGCGATTAAATAAAACGTTAGTAGATTATATGGTTACTGTATTAGGCGAGAATCATCATGTGAAAACAACAACGATTCAAGATGGCTACAATATTAAAGAAGAACAAGATAAGTTTTTATGGGCGGATGTTGTTATTTATCAAACACCAATTTATTGGTTTAGTGTTCCAGGATTATTTAAAACGTATATGGATGAAGTATATGAATACGGTTTATTCTTTAGAGGTGCAGATGAATATGGAACTGGTGGTTTATTACACGATAAGCAGTATATGTTTTCTACAACTTGGAATGCACCTGAAACATCATTTGGAGATAAGACGAAGTTCTTTGAAGGAGAAAGTTTAGAATCAACGCTTAGTCATTTACACCGTGTGCAGAAGTTTCTTGGTATGAGTCCGTTAAAGAGCTTTGCTTGTTATGATGTGGTGAAGAATCCGGATATTGAGCAGTATTTATTGAACTTGAAAGATCATTTAGATGGAGTAATTAAATAATAGTTTGCATCTTTGTGCGCAAGAAGGTACTACTAAGGAGGTAGTACCTTCTCTTTTATGAAATACGTTGAAAATCTTTACTTATACAGGATTGTTTTAGTTTTTTTGATTTGATTAAATGCTTAATATCAGAGATGTTATCGTGTGAAAGCTGAGTATGATAATAGTTAATGTACTCAAGTAATGCAAAAGTATAAATAAATAGAGTGAATGATAGCCCGCCTAAAGGTAAGTGGGGATACCAAATTACAAAATCGATAGTAAACGTAATAAATCCGGTGATAATCAATGCTATATTTATCTTTTTAAGTACTTTTAAATATTGAAGCATTCTAATAGGTGTAATAGATGTTTTCTCTTTTTTTAGTCGTTTCCACTTTACGTACCAGTAAATTGTTCCTTGTAATAAGATAAACTCTAAAAGAAGAAATGAGACCCAAAAAGAAGATAGGGAATATAAATGTAACGTAGGATAAGCATAATTAAGTAAGTTACTTGTGAAAATAAAAGTAATGACTGAAAATAACTCACCTGTGTATAGGTAGGAAAGCCTTTTTTCTAGGTTGCGTTTCATGTTTTTTCTCCTTTTATAAACACACATATTTTAATACGTGGATGGTTGTATCCATAACTTCGCAAAATTTGCCCAACCAAATGAATCAATGGTTACGTTTTTTAAAGAAGAAGGGTATGTTTTTCTTTTTAAAACGTGATAGTTAAATAAAATGATGTTTTCGGCTTGTAAAAATTCTTCGATTTCATACATGAGTTCATAACGCTTTTCTTTATTTTCTTCTAGTAAAAATGTATCTAGCAAACAGTTAATTTGTTTTTCGTAGTGAGGGTCTATGAACCGGCTTACGAAGCAACTTTTATTTTTAAATACATTTAAGAATGCAATTTCATGATCGGCAGCAAACACTTCTCCCATGAAAATAATATCGGCATGTTTCTCAATAGAGCGATCCATATAATCTGAAACGGGAAATGGGTGAAGTTCTACTTGTATACCTAAACTTTCACATCGTTCTTTTAAGAAATATGCATCATTTGCACTATCTTTAAATGCGAAGAAGTAAATATGTATCGTTTCTCCATTATATGTACTCTTTTTCAAATACTCTTTTGCTTTTTCTAAAGAGTAGGATCTTCTTGTTGCAAGGCGGCTTCTATCAGGGAAGAAGCTTGATGCAGCAATTGTTCGTCTACCCTCTATGTTACGAAGTATCGTTTCAACGTCATATAGTTCTCTCCAAGCTTTTCGAAAGTACATGTCGTGATGAGGACCAGGTTTTGTAAAGTTGAAGCTAGCATAAATACAACCTATTTCTTCTATTTGTATATTATACCTTTCATTCTCTTCTTCATTTGGTAGTTCATAATCAGCATCTATTTGCACATGATCAGGAATACCCCAAAATTCAATACGGTCTAATAACGCGCGTTCTTTAAAATAATGGGTGAACGCTTCGAGTACGATATTGTCTTCAGAGTAACGAGCAAGTTTGAAAGGTCCAGTACCTATATAATGATGATCTTGAATACTAGCATCACATGGCAAAATTGCTAGTTGCATGGAACTTACATAGTGTAAGAAAAATAAATTTGGTTTTGCTAAATGAAATCGAATTTGCAGTGGTGATGGCGTTTCAATTTGAACAATGTCTTCTGTTAACCATTCGAAGGGAGATTTAACTTGCTTTAGTCGTTTAAATGAAAATTGCACATCTTTAGAAGTTAAAATAGTTTCGTTATGAAAATGTACATCTTTTCGTAAATGAAACGTCCACGTAAGCCCGTCTTCACTTAATTCCCACGTATGTGCAATGTGTGGTTCCATTTTTTCAGTAACATTGTTATAAACGACTAACGTGTCAAAAATTTGACTCGTAAGATGGCTCTCCGTAGTTACAGCCACAAAGGCCGGATCTAATGGGAATATCTTTCTGGATATAGGAATCTTTAAAATGTCGTACATATCATTTGAAGGTTCATAGCCAAAATGATGATGAAGTTTACCTTCAATGTTCTTATGAAGTGAGGGAGGCAGTGGTTCTTTTAAAAGAAGAAAAACATCTTTTAATTTTTCTTGCGCTAACAGTTCATCTGTATAGCATTCAATCGCTTCTACGAAACTATGTACAAATATAATTTCCGTTTTATTCCCGCGACCTCTCCCTGGTATCCACTTAATTAATTGTTCCTCACTCATTTTCTTTAATAAAATTTTCACGTTTTTCGTACTGCAATATAAAATATCCGCTAATTCTTGTAAGCTACTCCGTATATGTTTTTGATCTTGTGCATGTAGTCTTAGTCTAATGTAATAGTCCATAATTTTCATATATACACTTCCTTCTATAATAAAAGGGGAAACTCTTTAGAATATTCTAACCTTTTTCTTCCTCTTTTTCAAAGTAAAATGAATAAGCATAAGGAGGGGGAAACAATGGGATTTTGGAGTATGCATCGAAATATAAAAATTAGAATTATAACTTCGTTTTTAACACGTACAGTGTCCACGATGATCTTTCCATTTATGGCGATTTATTTTTCAGTAAAGTTAGGTAGTGCGATTGCTGGTGCTTTATTACTTATTAATGTGTTGGCTTCATTAGTAATTGGTTTGTACGGTGGATATGTTGGAGATCGGCTCGGTCGTAAAAAGGTGATGATTATCGGCCAAAGTATACAAGTCATTTCCATCGCTTGTATGGGAGTTGCAAACTCAGACTATGTAGATTCACCGTGGTTAACATTTGTATTTATGTTGGTGAACAGTTTAGGATCTGGACTTATGAATCCAGCGACTGAAGCGATGTTAATTGATGTGAGTACACCGGAAAATCGAAAAGTGATGTACAGCATTAACTACTGGGCGATTAATTTATCGATTGCGATTGGAGCAATATTTGGTGGATTGCTATTTGAGAACTATAGATTACAACTGTTTATCGTGTTAACAGCTGTTGCGGTTATTACTTTATATGTGATGGCTGTATATATGGAAGAAGTGTATGTAGCACGAAAAACAGTAGAGAAGAAAAATGTATTAAAAGATATGGCGGATAGTTATACAGTTGTTATGAAAGATAGAGCATTTTTAATTTTTTGTGCAGCAAGTATATGTACATTATCGTTAGAGTTTCAAATTAATAATTATTTAGGGGTCCGTCTGCAGAAGGAGTTTGAAACGGTACACTTTTTCTTCGGTAATGGTTTTACGTTTGATTTAACGGGTATTCGCATGCTGAGCTGGATATCAGCAGAGAATACAATTTTAGTTGTATTATGTTCAGCACTTCTTATTAAATTGCTGAAAAGCTTCAATGATTTGAAAATCTTATATGTAGGTTTATTCATTTATACAATTGGATTTACAATACTCGGAACGAGCAATAGTCTATGGATCTTATTAATCGCAGGGATTTTCCAAACAGTAGGTGAGATGATGTATGTGCCAGTACGTCAATCTATTATGGCAGATATGGTGCCAGATGAAGCAAGAGGTTCTTATATGGCGATTAACGGGATGGTCTTTCAAGTTGCAAAAATGAACGGGGCATTAGGAGTTATGCTAGGTTCATTTATTGCATCTTTGGGGATGAGTGCGCTGTATTTTATCGTTGGTATGAGTAGTATTTTATTATTTATGAAGGCAATCGGGAAAGAGAAGTATGAGGATACAAGAGAAGTTTCTCAGATTGGGTAAAACTATATAAAAAGCGAGCCAGTTACACTGGGGCTCGCTTTTTATATGATTTTTAAAACGGATCAACCTCAGCTAAATCAGGATTGGCATTTGGATTTGTTAATAAGTTTTTTAGCTCACCTACTTCAGAGAGAGCGACGAGGATATAACCACTAATGAGAACGATGAGTCCGATGACACGTAATGTTTGCAATGAAATGTCACGACTATTGTTTTCAGAGGAGGTTTCGGGCGTTGAAGGTGGATTGTTATTCATAAATAAAGCTCCCATCTTTTGTATTTATATATGTGTGAAATCATTATTTAACTTATGGATAGGAATTATATAGTCATTTTCACTATATGAGAATTGCCTATGAATAGTGATTAGAAATTTTGAGACGAAAAAAGAGACTGTATATAACAGCCTCTTTTTCGTTAAAACGAAGAAATACGTTGTTTTGTTTTTGGTACAATAATAAATTTGATCCAGATTGCCCCGATTACCATAATAAGCAAAGTATGCAGTAATTGTCCTGTAGCAAGGAGTATAACGCCTGAAAATACAATGAGCTGAATGCTTAGTAATATAAAGATTAAGCGAAGAAATTGCTTCATTCTTTCTTCAGTAGTAATTGGATATAATGCTACGATAATATTTCCCGAAAAATATTTCCACAGGGAACGTAGCTGCATAGAAATCATATATAGGACGATGTAAGCGATAGCGCCTTTTACGTATATGTTTGGTATAAAATATAAGGCGAAGGCACCAATCACTCCTAAGCGAATATATATACCGAAATAATCATTCCCGCGTAAAAATGCTAGTGTGTGTAAATAGAAGAAAGTTGCTCGCTTTTTATGTAATAAAGGCTCAATCCAATTTGTAAGCCATTTTCTTTTATTTACTTGCTTATTCAGTTGCGGAACATCGGTGAAAATACTAGCAAATTGATAAAAACGAACGTTCATTTTTTCTTCTTGTTCGATTATGTAATCCCACGGTATTCGTTTTGTAGGCTGTTTTTTCGTATATAGAAGCAGGAAAGTAAGTAGTAAGAGTAATCCGCCCAATATGAGAACATTTGCTGAGTAAAACAGCATGTAAATGATTAGGGCGTTACAAGCAATACGAATAATGAGCCATATGTTTTTTTCATGGTTATCACGCCATATCCAATGTATGTACATGTTCCAAGCTTTCGTAATCATTAAAACGATAAAGATTGTACATAAGAAAGGTACAGTTACTTGTAATGATTGCATAGCAAGTGGTACGAGAATCAGGAACGTAAATAATAATGGAAAAAGCTGAATGATGTAATTGTATAGAAGAGATTTTTTGAAATAGGATGTTAGTTTCTCTTCTAATGCAAGCAAGTAGACAGCATCGGGCTTTTGAATAAATGTGCGGATTGGGCATCTCGTTATAATGAATGTAAGTACGGCCGTTATGAGTAGTAAAGATATTCCTTTAGAAGGAGATGTTTTTAGAAACTGAGCATAGTAATATGCACCAACGCATGAAATAAAGATAAAGCTATATAGTAAACCGTTAATCATACGTGCAAAGTATGTAATGATATTTTGAATATGTTGTTGGAAGCGACTGCTCCATAGCGATTCGATTGACATATTTTTCACCTCTTTGTTCTATTATATATGTTTTACAAAAGAAAAAACGAGCAAATTGCGTTATGCAACTTGCCCGTTTTTCTTTTCGTTATTTTTTTTCTGATCACGATTCATTAATGGATAGAAAGCAAATCCGATTACGAATAAACCAATTCCGAGAAGGAATGTTTTTATATCGGATGCGCCGGTTTTAATAACCCATAGTGCATAGCAAAGTGCGATCACTGCGACTATACCATCTGTAATTCTTGCCCGCATTTCATTTTTATACGTTTCACCAGTTGCGACTAGTTTTAACTGGAAGATTGGTGAAACGAGATATGGAATGAGGTAGGCCAGTGTTGATACGGTAATAACGAATGTATAAGCTTCCGCAATTGTTCCTGATAATGTTGAGAATAAGAACACTTGCGACATAATGTTTGTTAATCGTAATGAGTAAATTGGGCTTCCTTTTTTATTTGTTTTCGTAAAGAAGGAAGGGAAGAAACCTTCTTTTGCTGCTTGATAAGGTACTTCTGAGCTTAATAAAATCCAGCCTAAGATAGAACCGAATAGGGAAGTAAGAGCAAGTAATGCCATAAGTTTCCCGCCGCCATGACCCATTGCAGCATTTAGTGCATCTGCTAATGGACGTTCAGAAGCTTGTAATGTATCAACGTGAAGTACACCCATTGTTAAAATTGTAATTCCTAAGTAAATCGCAACTGTAATAAGTAATCCTGCAACCGTTGCACGTTTTACCGTTTTTGGAGAAACAGCACGGTTTGATAAAAGAACGGCTGATTCAATTCCGATAAACGCCCAAAGCGTTGTAAGAGCAGCTAAATTTACTTGTGAAAGAAGACCGTGTGATACACCTGATTTATCGATCATCGGTGTGTACCATTGTCCAAACTTAGAAGCTTCGAATGCAAATAAAGTAACGACGATGAATAAAAGAAATCCAGTTACTTTCGTTGTTGTTGCTAAGAAGTTTAGTTTTCCAGCTCCGCTTACACCGTTTGTTAATATAATATGAGTTCCCCAAAGTAAGATGGAACAAATAGTAAATGTAATTAGTTTTCCGACTTCTATGTTAAAAGAACCGATTGAAAATAGTAGTCGTGTATCTTTCATAATTGGGAAGAAGAGTGATAAATATCCCGCAAATGATGTAATGATGGCAACGTTACTTGCCCAGTTTGCAACCCAATATCCCCATACCATACTGAAACCAGCCATTTTTTTCTTTTTTGGTGTTGAGAATAAAGCATATGCATGACTTTGTGGTCCTGTCGTTAAGTCAGGACGACGAATTGCTAAATTACCAAAAACAAGAGCTAGCATTAAAACACCAAACCCTGTTGTTAACCAAGCTAAAGTGACACCGAGAGGGCTTGCTGTTTGCGCTAACGTACTTGGCACCATGAAAATCCCAGCGCCAACCATGTTACCGACAACGAAAGCTGTTAGTACCCAAAAGCCCCATTTTTTTTGTTGCATAGAAAATACCTCCAAAGTTAGTATAACCAAGTCAAGCGAGGAGATATGTATGTCTTCCTAGTAGAGAAGAGAAGTCCCAAACAAAACAAAAAAAGCACGTAATTTGCCGCTACATGCTTTCTATCTTATAAGAAACCCACGACATACCTCTCGATAGCTCTCCACAAACGAAGCGTTTGTGACAGTTCTGCACTTATTAAATGCAGACCCAGCAAGTGTGCATGGTGGACACGACTTACTTCGGCAATCATTCCTTTCTCATTCCTTCATCAATGCCACTACATCTCCTGAAATGATACTCTTAATGACTGCAACCTCTACCTCACCGAGATACGAATGAGGATTTAAATATTAAATTAACGTATTTAAGAGTAACAAATGTATTTTTATACGTCAATGGATATAGTAATAATCAGATTATAGAGAAGAGTTTGTGATTAAAAAGGGGAGGGATTATTGTACAATGTTTAAATTTTCATAATATAATGAATGTCATTAGGGCTAGAAGATTGAGAAGGGATGAAGTATATGTCTGTATGTCATACAAATTCAGTAATAGGTGTACTAGATTCAGGGGTTGGGGGATTAACAGTTGCGAGTGAAATTATAAGACAATTGCCTAAAGAGAGCATTTATTATATTGGTGATAATAAGCGTTGTCCGTATGGGCCAAGAAGTGTAGAGGAAGTAGAATCTTTCGTATTTGAAATGGTTGAGTTCCTCAAACAGTTTCCATTAAAAGCTCTAGTGGTAGCATGTAATACTGCTGCAGCTGCTGCATTGACTGCGCTGCAAGAAGCACTGTCTATGCCGGTTATTGGCGTTATACATCCGGGAGCAAGAGCGGCAATTAAAGTGACAAAGAAAGGGGGAATCGGAGTAATTGGAACTGTAGGTACGATACAGTCTAATATGTACGAAAAAGCATTACACGAGCTTGATACATATTTGGAAGTGCATAGTCATGCGTGCCCCACTTTAGCTACAGTTGTAGAAAATCAATTAGAAGATACAGCATATGTAACGCAGCAAGTGAAACAAGCTTTACGTCCATTAACGAAAGAGGATATAGATACGTTAATTCTTGGGTGTACGCATTATCCACTTTTAGAGTCCTATATAAAAAAGGAATTAGGAGAGGCTGTGACAATTATTAGTTCTGCAGAAGAAACAGCGATAGAGTTAAGTACAATTTTACAGCACAAAGGAATTTTGTCTGACAATCTGAATCCGAAGCATCGATTTTTTACAACGGGATCTGTTTTATCATTTGAACATATTGCTGAGCGCTGGCTAGGGTATGAAATTTCTGTAGAATGTGTGAGTTTACCTATGGAAAAACAAATCGTGAAATATATTGTATAAAAAGAAGCTGATCTAAAATTAGATCAGCTTCTACATATAAGATTAAACTAAGTTTAATACAGTTACTTTTTCACGTGTCATAGACTCAAGGCTCTTACGAATACCTTGTGCGCCCATACCTGAACCTTTTACACCGATGAATGGGAAGTGGTCAGGGCCGCGCTCTGTGCGTCCGTTAATTTGAACAGAACCAGTTTCGATTTTGTTAGCAATTGCAAATGCTTTGTTAATGTCTTTTGTGAAGACACTTGCTTGCAAGCCGAACTCTGATTTGTTAGCAATTTCAATTGCTTGTTCATCTGAAGAAACGCGGATGATTGGAAGGATTGGGCCGAATGGCTCTTCCCAAGCAACTTTCATTTCTTCTGTTACGTGGTCGATTAATGTTGGATAAATTAAGTTACGCTCACGTTTGTTACCGATAACGATTGTTGCACCTTTTTCAACAGCATCGTCAACTAAACCTTGAACGAAGTCAGCAGATTTATCGTCGATTAATGGAACGATTGTGCTGTCTTGTTCTGGAGATCCAACTGATAGTTCAGCTACTTGCGCTTTTACTAAGTCAACAAGTTCGTCTGCTACGTTTTCGTGTACAAGTACACGTTTAATAGCTGTACAACGTTGACCAGAGTAAGAGAATGCACCGCTTACGATATGGTTTGCAGCATCTTGTAAATCAGCATCTTCACGAACGATACCAGGATCTTTACCGCCAAGTTCTAATACAAGTGGAATCATTGCAGCTTTTTTCGCTAAATGTTTACCTGTATTTGTACCGCCTGTGAACGATACCATATTGATGCCTTCATGTTCTACTAAGTAGTCACCAATTATAGAACCGCGTCCTGTAGCTACGTTTACAAGACCTTTTGGAAGGCCAGCTTTATGAAGTGCTTCAACCATTTTAATACCGCTAATTGCACCTTGAGTTGCTGGTTTGAAAATAACAGCGTTACCCATAATTAATGCTGGTGCAAGTTTTGCAGCAGATAAGTTTACTGGGTAGTTAAATGGTGCGATTGCTAATACAACACCAAGTGGTGCGCGTTGAATAATCGCAAGTTTCGATTTCGTTCCGCCCGGGAAGCTATCACCCATCATGCTTTCTCCGTGCATATGTAGAGCTTCTTCGATAGTGTAACGAATGAAGTCAGCTGTACGAACAACTTCTTTCTTTGCATCTTTATAGCCTTTACCGACTTCTTTCATAATGATATCGGCAATTTCATCTTGCATATTTACAAGCTCGTCAGCCCATTTATATAAGTATTTTGCGCGATCTTGTAGGGAAGCTTCAGCCCATGATTTTTGAGCTTCTTTTGCAGAAGCAATTGCTTCATCTACTTCTCCGCGAGTAATTGCTTGTACTTGTCCAATTACTTCGTGTAAGTATGGAGATGGAATGTCGATTGTTTCTCCTGAAGAGCTTTCTCTCCATTCTCCGTTTAAATAAAATTTGTACGTATTGCTAGTTGTCATGATTAGTCCTCCTAAAATAGCAACTTGTAAGAGTGAGTATAAGGTGATTGTAGGGGGTTTGATAACATTTTTCAAATGAAATGTTTGTGAAAACGATTTCTTGTTCTTTTTTTATTTTGTATGCCCTTTCTTACAGAAGATTCCCTTATTTCGAAATGATGTATCATATATTTTTATTCGATGTGTAAAAAAACAATTGACAGAATACTCAATATAGTTGTAAGATTATAAATGGAAAATAAATGAAGGGGGTGTGCGTAATGATTGTAATCGTAAATGTAATGGGCTTAGCTCTGTTAAATGGCGGAAAACATTCATATCATTACGCAACCCGTGCGGATATATAAGGCATCTCTGTCTTATAAAAAGCGTACGTTGCGTATATCGTAACGTACGCTTTTTATGCATTTCTTTGCATATCGTCAAGCGGCGGTATGCTTTTTTTTGTTTATTTTCCACATTAAGCTAAAAAACTTTGGAAGGTGGAAAAATGTGATGATATTATATGGGTTGCGAAATGTATATGTGATGGGTTTGGATAGTGGATAAAGAAGTGAGAGTGAAACGAGAACGAGAAGGGAGAGGTTACATTGTTATCAGTGTTACTAAAGTTAAAATGGTTTTTTAGGGAGCATTGGAAGAGATATAGTATCGCCATTGGAGCTCTTTTAATTGTAAATATAGTTGAAGTCATTCCCCCGAAAGTGTTAGGGGTTACGATTGATAATATAAAAACAGGAACGTTATCGAACGAAGCAATTATACAGTCTATTCTTATTTTAGTAGGGGTTACGATAGTTGGATACGGTCTAACTTTTGTGTGGCAACATCAATTGTTTGGCGGTGCATTCGTACTTGAGAAAACGATGCGCTCCAAATTTATGGGCCATTTACTTAAGATGACGCCAACTTTTTATCAAAAAAATCGTACTGGTGATTTAATGGCGAGGGCGACGAATGATTTAAAAGCAATCGCTATGACAGCGGGTTTTGGTATATTAACGCTTGTAGATTCTAGTTTATATATGCTTACGATCGTTTGTATGATGGGATTTACAATCAGTTGGGAGCTTACATTTGCAGCGCTTATACCGCTTCCAATTATGGCGTATGCGATGAATATATATGGAAAGAAATTGCATGAAAGATTTACAGTTGCGCAAGATGCGTTTGGTGATATGAACGATAAAGTGCTTGAATCGATCGCGGGTGTACGCGTTATTCGTGCATATGTACAAGAGAATGCAGATCAGGAAAGATTTCATCATTTAGGAGATGACGTCTACGAAAAAAATATGAAGGTAGCGAGAATTGATGCATTATTCCAACCAACTGTGAAAATGCTTGTTGGTCTTAGTTATTTAATCGGATTAGTGTACGGTGCATATCTTGTGTTCCAATCAAAGGTGACGCTTGGTGAACTCGTTTCTTTTAACGTGTATTTAGGAATGATGATTTGGCCGATGTTTGCAATTGGTGAATTAATCAATGTTATGCAAAGAGGAAATGCTTCGCTTGACCGTGTGAATGAAACGTTAGCGTATGAGCCAGATGTAAAGAATCCAAAACATCCAAAGCTTGTGCAAGAGCCGGATTATATTCAGTTTGATGATGTATCTTTCTCATACCCTTCATCAACTGAAGAAAATTTAAAGAAGGTTTCTTTTACATTAAAGCAAGGAGAAACGCTAGGGGTTGTCGGAAAAACAGGAAGCGGGAAAACGACGCTTGTACGTCAGCTTCTTCGTCAATATCCGCTTGGAGATGGAGATATTGCAGTTTCTGATGTGACATTAGATAAAATGACGAATGAAAATGTACTCGGGTGGATTGGTTATGTACCACAGGAGCATATTTTATTCTCAAAAACAGCGAGAGAAAATATTTTATTCGGAAACAGGGAAGCGAATGAAGAAGAGCTCCAGAAGGCGATTGAAATTGCTGCGTTTAAAAAAGACTTAGAGTTTCTACCAGAAGGATTAGAAACACTCGTTGGAGAGAAAGGTGTTTCTTTATCAGGTGGGCAAAAGCAAAGAATTTCAATTGCGCGAGCTGTTATTCAAAATCCAGAAATATTAATTTTGGATGATTCATTATCAGCTGTTGATGCTCGTACGGAAGCAGCGATCATTGAAAATATAAGAACAGAAAGAAGCGGAAAGACGACGATTATTACGACGCATCGTTTATCTGCAGTGCAACATGCGGATTGGATTCTCGTTATGGATGAAGGTGCGGTTATGGAAGAAGGTACGCATGATCAGCTTATTCAGAGTGGAGGCTGGTATGCTGAACAGTTTGAAAGACAACAAGGTGAAAATGAAAGTGCGGATAGTGGGGTGAAAATATGAGCGTTTCAAAACGATTGTTTCAATACGCGATGAAAGTGAAAGGGACGATTTTTGCAGCGATGCTAATGTTATTTATTTTCGTCATTGCAGAGCTTGCTGGTCCTTTCGTCGCTAAAACGATGATTGACGATCATATCGTCGGGATAGAGAAGCCTTGGTATGAAACAGAACAGAGTGAAGACGCTGTCTCATATAATGGCGCTTTTTATAAGCGAAGTGATCGCTTTGAACAAGGTGAGAAAAAAGGTAAAGAGGTACGCGTAATGCAAGTCGGTTTTCAATATTATTTTGTACCGAATAAAGTGAATGTTGAAGGGTCACGTACTGTAAAAGGTGATATGATTACCGTTCAAAATGGTAAGGCCGTGCAAGTGTATAAAGCGAAAGCATTAACGAAAGAAGAAGTGTTTGCGTTTTATAAACCAGAAATAAACCGTCTATTATTACTTGGTGGTGGCTATTTCGCTTTATTAGTAGTTGTATCATTATTTGCATACGGAAAGCAGTTCTTCTTGCAGAAGGCAGCGAACAAAATTATTCAAATTATGAGGGAGGATGTTTTCTCTCATATTCAAACGTTGCCAATTCGGTACTTTGATCATTTACCGGCGGGGAAAATTGTTTCGCGTGTGACGAATGATACAGAGGCCATCCGTGATTTATATGTAACAGTGCTGGCAACATTTGTTTCTAGTATCATCTATATTATTGGGATATTCGCTGCGCTATTTTTACTAGATGTAAAACTTGCGTCGTTATGTTTATTAATTATCCCAATTTTAATTGTTTGGGCCATTTTATATAGAAAGTATGCGTCTGTATACAACCATAAAATGCGTTCCCGTTTATCTGATATTAACGGAACAGTGAATGAATCCATTCAAGGGATGCCGATTATTCAAGCGTTTCGTCAAGAGCGTGAAACGAAAAAAGAGTTTGAAGAATTGAATGGCGATTATTTTAAGTATCAAAATAAAATTTTAAATTTAAATGCAGCAACTTCGCACAATTTAGTATCTGTATTAAGAAATATTGCTTTCACAGGAGTGATTTGGTATTTCGGTGGTGCGTCATTAAGTGCTACAGGTATTATTTCACTTGGGGTACTGTATGCGTTTGTTGATTATTTAACTCGATTATTCTCGCCAATTACGAATATGGTGAATCAGCTTGCAAATTTAGAGCAAGCGCGCGTTGCATCAGAACGTGTCTTTGAATTGTTAGAGGAAAAAGGGGAAGCGGTAGAAGAAGAACGTATGCCTCGTTTAAAAGGAAATGTGAAATTTGATAATGTATCATTTTCTTATAATGGAAAAGATGAAGTTCTAAAAAATATTTCTTTTGAAGCGAAACAAGGCGAGACAGTGGCACTTGTCGGTCATACTGGATCAGGAAAAAGCTCTATAATGAATGTACTCTTTCAATTTTATGAGTTTGAAAAAGGAAAGCTTACGATTGACGGTCACGATGTAAGAGGAATGCCGAAACAAGCAACTCGTGAGCATATGGGAATCGTACTGCAAGATCCGTTTTTATTTAGCGGGACGGTCGCTTCCAATGTAAGCTTAGAAAACGAAAAAATTTCAAAAGAGCGTATCATAAAAGCATTGCATGATGTTGGTGCTGAAAGATTTGCGAACAATATAAATGAAGAAATTACAGAAAAGGGAAGTACGCTTTCCACTGGTGAACGTCAGCTTATATCGTTTGCTAGAGCACTCGCTTTTGATCCAGCCATCTTAATTTTAGATGAAGCAACGTCTAGTATTGATACAGAAACAGAGGCGATGATTCAACAAGCACTGGAAGTTGTGAAACAAGGAAGAACGACATTTATTATTGCTCACCGTCTTTCAACAATTAAAAGCGCAGATCAAATTATTGTACTCGATAGAGGAACGATTTTAGAAAAAGGTTCTCACGATGAATTAATGAAAAAACGCGGACGTTACTATGATATGTACAAAACGCAAATGGAAGGAAATCAGAGCGCGTAATAGAGAGGAACTTGCAGGTTTTGCAAGTTCTTTTTTGTTAGCAATTATATCGACTCTTCGGTAAATAAGAAGTATTGTTTTACCTTTTTCTTTATAAATGCTATATTTAAAAATGTTACTTATTTTTTGTATGTAGGGGCGTTTTTGCCATTTTGTTTGATTATGAAGAAAAAGGATAAACTAAATAAGAACATTTTCATTGAAAAATTGTTCAAGATTGCATACAATCAATATAGTTTTTAAATTCCTATCAGAATACTTGGAGGATTACTATCATGAAGAAATTATTTTCAGTGCTTGCAGTAACTACATTAGCGATCGGGATTGTAGCCGGCTGCGGTAAAGAAGAGAAAAAAGATACAGCTAGTCAAGACGCGTTACAAAAGATTAAACAAAGCGGTGAACTTGTAATTGGTACAGAAGGTACATACCCACCATTTACGTTCCACGATTCAAGCAATAAATTAACTGGATTCGATGTTGAACTATCAGAAGAAGTTGCAAAACGTTTAGGTGTAAAACCTGTATTTAAAGAAACACAATGGGATAGCTTACTTGCTGGCCTTGATGCAAAACGTTTCGATATGGTTGCAAACGAAGTTGGTATTCGTGAAGATCGTCAAAAGAAATACGATTTCTCTAAACCATACATTTCATCTTCAGCGGCATTAGTTATCGCAAAAGATAAAGATAAGCCTGCTACATTTGCTGATGTAAAAGGGTTAAAAGGAGCACAATCTTTAACGAGTAACTATGCAGATATCGCTAAGAAAAACGGTGCAGAAATCGAAGGTGTAGAAGGATTTAGCCAAGCGGCAGAATTATTAGCTTCAGGACGCGTTGATTTTACCATTAATGATAAGTTATCAGTATTAAATTATTTAGAAACGAAAAAAGATGCAAAAATTAAAATTGTAGATACAGAAAAAGAAGCTTCACAAAGTGGATTCTTATTCCGTAAAGGTAGCGATAAGCTTGTACAAGAAGTAGATAAAGCGTTAGAAGATATGAAAAAAGACGGTACGTATGACAAAATAACGAAAAAATGGTTCGGTGAAAATGTATCTAAGTAGTGCATTAGTTTCAGATCGATTGTCTACTTGGATAGATATTATGCAGTCTTCCTTCATGCCTATGCTGAAGGAAGCTGTTTTTACAACAATTCCATTAACGCTTATTACATTTATTATCGGGATTATACTGGCGACGTTAACAGCGCTCGCACGTATTTCAGGTAATCGTATTTTACAATGGATTGCTCGTATCTATGTATCTATCATTCGCGGAACGCCACTTCTTGTACAATTATTTATTATTTTCTATGGTCTTCCAACTCTTAACATTCAAGTTGAGCCATATACAGCAGCAGTTGTTGGATTTTCATTAAATGTCGGTGCATATGCATCTGAAATTATTCGTGCTTCTATCCTTTCAATTCCGAAAGGGCAGTGGGAAGCAGCTTACACAATTGGGATGACATACCCGCAAGCGTTAAAACGTGTTATTTTACCACAAGCGACGCGTGTATCAATCCCGCCGCTTTCAAATACATTTATTAGCTTAGTGAAGGATACTTCATTAGCATCGTTAATTTTAGTAACAGAAATGTTCCGAAAAGCGCAGGAAATTGCGGCGATGAACTACGAGTTTTTAATTGTTTATTTTGAAGCAGGTCTTATTTATTGGGTTATTTGTTTCTTATTATCAATCGTACAACAGATGTTAGAAAAGCGTTCAGAACGCTATACGTTAAAATAATCCTTTTACAAAAGGAGTTTTTGTTTTTATGATTTCAATTCAACATTTACAAAAAAGTTTCGGAGATAATACCGTACTAAAGCACATAGATTTATCAGTTGAGAAAGGTGAGGTTGTTGTTATTATCGGGCCATCTGGATCTGGTAAAACGACATTCTTACGTTGTCTTAACGTACTAGAAACGCCAAACGCTGGTAACATTCGTATCGGCAATAAAGAGCTTAACTTCTCTCAAAAAGTATCGAAGAAAGATATTGTAAATCTTCGTACACAAACAGGGATGGTGTTCCAACATCATAACTTATTCCCTCATTTAACAGCACTTCAAAACGTAATGGAAGGGCTCGTTACAGTGAAAAAGATGGGGAAAGAAGAAGCAAAGAAAAAAGCAAACTATTTCCTTGAAAAAGTTGGTTTAGCAGATAAAGTGGATTTATATCCGTTCCAATTATCAGGTGGTCAACAACAGCGCGTTGGAATTGCGCGCGCGCTGGCGATGGAGCCAGAAGTGTTACTATTTGATGAGCCGACTTCAGCGCTTGATCCTGAACTCGTTCAAGAGGTTTTAAAAGTAATGAAAGAACTTGCTAAAGAAGGCATGACGATGGTTATTGTAACGCACGAAATGCGTTTTGCACATCAAATTGCGAACCGCGTTATTTTCATGGATGGTGGTGTTGTTGTCGAACAAGGTACACCAGAAGATGTATTTACAAATCCAAAAGAAGAACGCACGAAAAAGTTTTTACAAATGTTACAGTAAATTAAGAAAGGTCTCAGGGTATATGCCCTGAGACCTTTTTGCCATATATATTTATTTTTGGAATCCGCCAAGGCTTTGCTCAGCCATTGCAACTAGACGTTTTGTAATTTCTCCACCAACTGAACCGTTAGCGCGAGCCGTAGAATCTGCTCCTAATTGTACACCAAATTCTTGAGCGATTTCGTACTTCATTTGATCGATTGCAGCTGTTGCACCTGGTACTACTAATTGATTGTAAGAACTTTGGTTTGCCATAGGAATATATCCTCCTTAGAGTTAGAAAAATTTTTTTTGGTTGGACTAGCTGGAGTTGAACCAGATTATCGCCCCGATTGGCGCTAATCCATCGGTAATTAAGTTTGTACTCATAGTATGGATGTTACCTAGAAAGATATACGAAATAATAACTTGTAAATTTTGTAAAAAAACGTAGTGATTTCGTAAATTATGAAATAAGAGTAATCGTTGTATTTTTAAGAAAACAGGCCAAACTAAGAGCAATATAATGTGACTGCTTTTTTATAAATGGCCTCTCTTACTTAAAGTACATTTCTTCTATGCATGGCTAGATGTTTTCTTCAATTAAGAAAAGAGCGGTTTATAAATGATAACGTATGGAGGAATCATGATGGGGATTTGCCCACTTTGCAATGCATTAGAAGCACAAACATATTCTTGTCAAAATTGCCAAAGTATACTCCAAGATTATGGGAAGTCTGTAGATTACATAGACGATTATAGTGCCTATATGGATCAAGAATTATTAAGTGCAGTAGATGGTTTAACGCATAATAATTCAAATAAATATTGCAATCATATTTTTTATTGCGGAGTATGTAACGTGGAAACAGAGGTTGTAGTGAAACTTGTGTAAATAGAAAACTTCCACCTTATGATTTAGGTGGAAGTTTTTGTTTTTGTATTTGTGAGTGAATCATAGGAGAAGGGATATGTTCGGTATTTGATGAAGTCCCGGATTTTATTTGAGACATTTTTTCTTTTGCATCACGTAAAGAATGTTCAGTTAAGTAGACGGCATATTCGTAAAATAATTGGCGCGTTAGTTCACTTTGTTCTTTTAACTTTTCATCTTGGAATACAGTTCGCCCAGGTTTAGAGTTGGCTTCAAAGAGCCACGGGTTTTCCTTTGTGTCTAAACCGATATCAAAACCGATTTCTCCAATATTTCCGGTTACTTGTTCATCGAGCGCGTAACTTATTTGTAAGGCAGTGTGTTTTAATTTATTTTCAATTTGAACTTGTTTCGTTGAATCTGGGAAAAGCTCTTGCAGTAATTTTGTATCACCGCCGCTATTTACGTGCGTTGTTAAACTACCTTTGCCAGCAATTTTGGCGACGATTGCACTAACTATCCAATTACCGAAATGATTTTTATTTGTATGAATGCGGAAATCAACAGGTTGCCCATTGAAGCGAAGTAATGAAATACCTTGCTGCACGATAAATTTTTTTAAATCATGTCCTTTTAATACGTGATTTAGAAGCGTTTCTAATGATTGATACTTTCTCAGTTTATTTTCTTCATTTTCGCGATAACGACAGTAGTAGCAATTCTCTGTTTGAGAATAAAATATTTGATGAATATTTCTACCAAAGCTCCCGTGTATTGGTTTCATGTACACAGATTTATACGTGCCAAGAAAGCGTTCTACTTGTTCAAAATGCTGAAATGCTTCTGTGTTTGGTAATAAGGGTCTAATTGATTCGTCTTTCATAAGAAGTTGATGAACTTCCCATTTATTGAAAAACCCTGGGTTAAACCATGGAATGGAGTAGTCATGTTCTAACTTTCTTTTTGCTCTGACAATTGGTTTATAATTTTCCGCTTGTCGATTTGGTAATCGATCGTAAATGACATTTGGTAAAGGGACTTTTTTCTTTATCCATTGTTTCTCTTGAAAGAAATATCCTTCAATTGTTTCTTCTTCCCAGTTTATATGTTGAACGCCAAAGACGAATACGAACGGTCGTAATGAAAATGGTGGTGTTAACAACTCACTGAGAGCGATTGAACGATGACCTAAAGGCTTAGAAGAATCATCATTAAAGCCAGTTGTGAAAATGCCGATTAATGGTCCGAAAATGATCGTTTGGTTTTGTGTGAATGCATGAATAGTAGTTGATTGAGGCAGTAAAAGTTTTTCAGCAATATGTTTTCCGATAATAATTTCGCGAGTAAAGGAATAATGAATTTTTACTTCTTCACTTGCAATATGACGTATGCCGAAGGCGAGGGATGTAATAGGTGGTGTAATAGAAAAAACGTAAGGTAAAGTAATGCTATTTGGATTTTCATCTGAAATGTTTAATGTATATATATGTTCTTTCAAAATAGGTTTACCTCCTTTCATTATGGTGTAAAGCGACTGAACTTAAGTGGTCCGTGAAATATCTTTTCAGCTAATGAATCACTATGACGAATGTATTGTTCGTAAGGAGGAATCGTGTTGACATACATAAGCCAAATTGCACCTTTTTGATCCATAATTGTGGAAAGTTCTAGTTCAAATAACGAAGAATAAGAGTGATCTAATGTCTGGAATACTTCATTTATGATGTCGTGCAAAGCGTCTTGCAATAGTTGCACACCCGTACTAGATAGTACGTATTTAATTTTTGAAAATGAATGTAATGAATCATCGTCCGTTGCTGAGAGTAAAAGTTGATTCGGAAATGAGCTTTTTTGTATAAATTGGCCGATAACGTTCCAAGTTTGTTCTTTGTTTTTTTGCAAAATAGTTCGAATGTGGAGGGGATATGTTAATTGATTTGGTGGTTGCAACATTGTATGTGCTATGTAGCGTGATGAACGGATGTGAGATTTGTACCAAGATATAAATTCGTCTGTCCGTTTGATTGGAGTGGAAGTATGGTATGTTTCATGTATTGTATCGATATGAAACGTTTTATTTTTGTAAACGACTCGATATAAGCTATCCTTGGAATGTATATTAGTGGGGCGTATAATGATATCTTTAGTTTTTAACAACAGTTTGAAAATGTTTTGTATCGTTGCGATTTCAAATTTTGGTATATAAGGAGACAGTTTTTTATTAGTGAGAAATAAATCATGTAGTTCACTTAAGTTAATAAGTGTATTATTTAAAAAGGTAGTGGAAGGACGTTTGTGCAAAGAGTGAATAATTGATTTTGCTTTTTCAAAGTCTCTTTCCTCGTGAAAGGAATAGCGATCATGTATATAAGAAGGAATAGGGAATGTTTGCTCTTTCCATTTTCCTGTATCTGTATCATAAATAAGACCAGAAACAAGGTCTGTTTTAGGATCAATACAAAATGGCGTAAACTGGGCAACGACATTATGATAAAGCCGAGCGCGTTTAGCGATTTCGGTGTAATACGTTTGTTCATAATGAAGTTTGGAAGTTAAAAGACCAAGAACCAACGAAATCACTCCTTTACTCATATTTGCACAATAGGCGAAGCTATATATTGCAAATACGTTTTTATACCATTATACTTTTGTCCGTATGATGATATGCTATAGTTTTGGAGAAGTGAAAGGTTGATTGTAATGAATATATGGTTGAATATGTTAACAACGACAGGACTCGGAGCGATTATTGGAGGATACACGAATCATTTAGCGATAAAAATGTTATTTCGTCCTCATCGTCCTATTTATATCGGGAAGTTTCAAGTTCCATTTACACCAGGATTAATTCCGAAGCGCCGTGATGAGCTTGCTGTTCAATTAGGGAAAATGGTTGTAGAGCATTTGTTAACACCAGAAGGAATCGGAAAAAAGCTAACAAATGAAGAGTTTCAAAAAAGTTTAATCCACTGGGCGCAAGTAGAAGTGGATAAAGTAATTACGAATGAACAATCACTGCGACATATGTTAGAAAAATGGAATGTAGCGCATGTAGAAGAAGAGGTGACTCGAAAAATTGAACATGTGATTACAGAAAAAATTCATGCATTTTTAGCAGAGTGTTATACATATACATGGGAACAGGCTTTACCTCATTCTGTACATGAAAAAGTAGAGAATGCGATTCCGAATGTCTCTGCGTTTATTTTAGAGCGAGGAATTAGGTTTTTTGAAAGTGAAGAAGGGAAAGCACGTCTTTCAAAAATGATTGATGATTTCTTTGCTTCTCGTGGAACGCTGCTTAACTTAGTCGGAATGTTTTTAGGAAATGTAAGTGTAGTGGATCGTGTGCAACCAGAAGTTATTAAGTTTTTAGGGCAAGATGGCACGAAGCAGCTTTTAACTGATGTACTGCAAAAAGAGTGGGAAAAGTTAAAGGGAAGAGATGTAAAAGAATTAGAATCATTTGTAGAGAAAGAAATGATTGTAAATTCCATACTGTCAGCAGTTAAAGTAGAGGAAACAGTGAGTAAATTTTTAAATCAATCTGTTCAACAAGTATGTGAACCCGTTCGAGAAACAATCATTGAAAAAATGGTTCCAAGCGCAGTAACGAAAGGCTTGAAGTGGGGAACAGAAAACGTAGAGAGTATACTAAAAAATCTACACCTTGCGGAAATTGTCCAGCAAGAAGTGTCTACATTTTCAACAGAGAGATTAGAAGACCTAGTTCTATCTATTACGAAAAGTGAGTTAAAAATGATTACGTATTTAGGAGCGTTATTAGGTGGAATGATCGGACTCGTGCAAGGATTGTTACTATTGTTTCTTAGATAATAAGGTGAGTACATAGAAATAAAAGTGAAATTTCTTCACATCTCTTGCATAGTTTGATATGGTAAGAAGAGGTGCGTATGTAAATGCGCTGAAAAGGCAGTGTGAGTGAAAAGCGCTAGCCTTCTAAAGGAGGAAAAATAAAATGACAAAGAACATTCATGATGTAGCATATGAATTACAAAAAGCAATCGCTGAAAACGAAGACTTCAAAACGTTAAAAGAGAGCTACGCAGCAGTACAAGGTGATGCGGCTTCAAAGAACTTATTCGACGAGTTCCGTACAATGCAACTTAGCCTACAACAAAAAATGATGCAAGGCCAAGAAATCACTGAAGAAGACAACCAACAAGCACAAGAAGTTGTAGCTCGCATTCAACAAGATGCTAAAATTACAAAATTAATGGAAACTGAGCAACGCCTAAACGTTGTAATCGGCGACGTTAACAAAATTATCATGAAGCCACTTGAAGAATTATATAGCGCGCAACAACAAGCGTAATAGTGGAAGACGCTCCTAGTAGGGAGCGTCTTTTTTGTTGTAGAAAAAGGCTTATATTTGGAATAAGGGAAACTGTACGTTTTATATTATATATCCGAATAATTCATGTTCGGTAAAGCGCAATCAATTTTTGATGAAATATGAATAAACTTTCATTAGTATTAACTAAGGTTTTTCTTTAAAATTACATATTAGGACAAGGAGGAAGGTGAACTGTGAGGCGTTGTATCGAGTTATATCACTTTAAATATGAAATATCATTAAAAAAGTTGGTGCATGTGATGATGGAAAGTGATTTTTCATCAAAATTCTGAGCTAGGAGGAATTTTACTTATAAATGAGTCGGAAATTAGGATGAATAATATAAGTATTACAACTAACAAAGTAGAGATTTATTAAATGAATGATGAATTCTATCTAACAAATGTGAATGATAATGTGAAAGTTATTCTATATTACAGGATAACTATATTTTTGTGCTTATAACCGTTAAATGAAATGTGTATGCCTTAATCAATTTATGATGAAAAAATGTGGGAAATGGAGTTATTGCTGTAGTTAAAAAGGAGTTTTGTACAAAAGTGATTCGAGTATTTAAGTATGAATATCAATTGATTGTAACGTTACTATCGCTTAGTTTATTTAGTTATTTTGCAATCGAAATTATGTTATATCCTAGGGTAGGGATTGAGATAGAGCATCAAGAAAATCATTTGGTGATTAATAATATTGTGAAAAATAGCTGGGCAGCAGAAAAAGATCTAGCAGTCGGGGATATGATTGAAAAAATAGATGGGATTCTACCTGATGATAACTCTAATATTTCATTATATGGTGCTACTGAAAGGGTAAAGAAAATTACAATGAAGAAAGGGGGAACAATAGAAGAATATAAAGTAGATTATAATCCGTACGATAAGCAATTGGTTTATCATCTTTTTTTACCAACTGTGTTTTATCTAACGTGTTTTTTTATGGCGACATATATTTTAATACGTGCTCCATACTTGAATGCAGGAACGAAAGATTTAATCTATTTTCTGCATTGTTTAGGAATGAGTTACATTAGTATTATGGCGGGGTTACAAAAAGATTTAATAGCGTATATTGTAGTTGCTATTTCTTTAACGTACTCAGTTGTCTTTTTTATAAAATTTATGGACATGTTTACGAAAAACTTGAAGATAAGGTTTATAACAAAAACAAAATTAATCTACATAAATATAATAGCGTTTATTTTAGTTTGTTTAACCATTTTTATTTATTTAAAATATAATGGTTTAGCGACGAGCTATATTATATTGTTAAGTTCTGTTTTGTTTTTATTAACAGTATATGTATTGTTTAAATTTTATTTTAAAAGTAGAAAAAGTTATTATTTTAAGTTTATAAGAGTTATTATTATGAGCGCAATCATATCAGCCATGCCATTTATATTCTTATTTTTAATTCCTAATTTGATAAATTACAAAGAAATAATAAGTGTCGAGACGACAGCGATCTTTTTTTTATTGGTTCCAATTTGTATTTTTTATATGATTATTGAAGGGAAAATATTTGATTATAATTTTGTCATTCGTAGAGTTCAATATTATGCTTTACTGTCGATATGTCTAACGGGTTTTATCGTTATATTAGGGATTTTAATTTTTCACAATACTGGCGATAACATATTAGATGTCATTCGATTTGCTGGTATCTTGTTTGTTTCGTTAATGCTTTCTTGCTTTATAAAGGATTATTTGGATTTTAAATTAAGGAAAAAATTATATCATTCTCAGAGAAATTATCAGTTTAGTTTACATAGATTTTTACATCAGGCAAAAAATGAATATAAGTTTTCAAACTTAATTGTTAGCATAAAGAGAGAAATCAATGATGTATTAAGAATAGAAGAAATATGCTGCATTGAAGTCAGTAAAGGGGATCATTCTCTCCAAATTATTGGGGAGGGATGTGTTTCTGAAGATGTGCTAAAGCAATTGAATGGATATCAGTTAGAGACATATACTGTTGGTTCCATTATACAATTAGAAGATCATTTTGTGTTTGTTTTGTCCATTTCAGCAAAAACAATGATTATATTGTTATGTAAATCTAATAATAGGAGTGGTTTGAACATTCAAGAAATTGGATGGTTAGAGACATTGTGTAGTTATGCTGATTTATTATTAGAATGCTCATATCAAGTCGAAGAATTAGTGAATCAGTTGCAAACGATAAATGAACCGAAACAGCCTCCAATTTGGCTTTCAAAGTTACTATTTAATTTGTCTGAAAAAGAGCGGGCAAATTTGGCGAGTGATATTCATGATGGTGTATTACAAGACCAAATACGCTTGTCTAGGAAATTAGAGGCGTATCATAAAGATATTCCGGATGTCGATATGAAAAATATAATTAACGAAGTATATGAAGATGTCTTAGATCATATTTATGTCATTCGTGAAACATGTAATAACTTACGTCCTCCATTTCTATATGAAGTAGGTTTGAAAAAAGCATTATTAGATTTATTTAAACAAGTAAATCTTAAAGCTACATTTTTCTTTTATTATGAAATTCAAGATAATATTATTCTACCTAATGTAGAATATGAACAAGCAATTTATAGAATTATTCAGGAGTTATTAAATAATGCACTAAAGCATTCAAAAGCTTCTAAAGTTACAATTCGATTATGTGAGCAAAATGGATATTTGAATTTAACTTATGATGATGATGGGATAGGAATGGGGATAGATTTAGACGAGTTAAATCATTCTTATAGTAGTTTAGGTTTATCCGGGATTGTAGCTAGAATTCATAGTTTAGGTGGAGAAATGTCAATAGATTCAAAGGTGAATAATGGATTAAAGATTAAAATTAGTATGAAAATTGATTAAATCTTTAGATGTGGAAGGGATGAAAAAATGATTTCTGTTCTTGTTGTAGATGATCACGTTGCAGTTGGCCTAGGGACTAAAGCATTAATTGAAAGATATGATGATATAGAGGCTGATGTTTTACATGATAGTGAAGAAATAAGAGAAGTTATGCATAATAAACAGTATGATGTATATTTAATAGATTTACAAATGCCAAAAATAAATGGTTTGGAGCTTTCTAAATATATACTTAGTGTGCAACCAGAAGCAGCTATTCTTATTTTTACAGGATTTGATGTGTTTGCACATTATAATTTATTAATAGATAACGGAGTACTTGGTGTATTAAGTAAAACTTCGTCTGAGAAAGAAGTGGTAAACGCAATCCGCCATGCAGTGAAAAAAGAAGTAGTTCTTTCTCATCAACTTGTAAGACAGTTAAGGATAGTAGAAAATGCATCTAATATAAATGTAGAAGGCGAAATGAAAAATATAATTTCTTTAAATGATGAAGAGAAGATGATTCTAGTTGAAGTTGGTAAAGGAAAAACAAATAGAGAGCTTGCCGAAATATTAAACTTAAGTCAAAGATCGGTAGAATATAAATTGACCGACATATTTCATAAGTTACAAGTTTCATCAAGAATGGAAGCAGTACAAAAGGCGAAAGAACTGTGGTTTATTCCAACTATAAATTTTTAATGTAGCTCTTTATTAAGTTGCGGTATTCACGCAAGAAAAAATGCGTGAATACGAGAGGGATATTCGGTGATGTAAATGGAAGAATATAGTATAGTTACATTAAAGGCAAAATAAACTCGCGAGGACTAACAGCTTAATATACTGCCTTTTATTAGGATGTATAGTTGTATTCAGGTGTATAATAATCAATATAAATAGAATGATTTGAAAGACAGTCAATTATTTTAAGACACGGTAAAAAATTGTTGTATTAAGTTGTTGGTAGTGCAGTGCATTGTTAAAAGAGTAATGTAGGGTTGAGTTACTCCAATTGATAAAAATCCTATACTTTGTCAATATAGTGATTTTATTGTCCATTATGTGTTGTTATTTTGAGTTTATTGTTTTGTTTTGGCCTCATTTAAGGAGGCCTTTTTTTATGGGAAACGGATGGAATTCATCCTCATACATAAAAAAAGCCCCTTTAAAATAGCCATTTCTTAGTGGTTATTTTAAAGGGGGATATAATACATCGGTTAATTTTTTTTATTGCTGTTAATTGAAGTTTTAATATTTTTTTCGTTCAAAAACTTTTCAATCTCTTTTTGCTTTCGGCCATTAACTTTCTCAAAGCGCTTTGTAAAAGAAAAATCGGTCTTGAATAAGTTACCATCTTGGGCGAGTTTGTCTAATTCTTGATCTAGTTCTACTGAAAGTGCTGTAGATGATGAAATAAATTCATAGATTTCTTTTGAAGGTTTTTTATAATCATTAGGGATCGTATTGTTACTAATAAAATTATCGAAGTTCGCATCGTTTTGTTGCGCTAAATCGATTAGTTTTTGTAATTTCTCTCGGTCGGATTCCGTAACATTTTCATCAGACAGGGCTGACGAAAGTGGAATGATGTTTTCAGATAACTCCCAATTATAATCTATATAATTTTTTATACTTTGTTTCATTTCATCTTCATTAATAGTTTCATTCTTTTTTGAGGAACTAAATATATTTTCTGGAATCTTAATCGTAACATCTTTCATAGATTGTACATCGTTTTCTTCCTTAAGTTCTGCACTGTTTGAACAAGCTGATAGAAATAAAATTGTAAGTAACATGAGTGGATATAAAATATACTTTTTCATATTAATCTCCTTCTACATTCATTAGTATCTTTGTAAAATAGCTACATTCCATTTCAAATACTTTACTAAAGTTGCGTATAGATGTTTTACCATTTGGTAAGATATGACGGATATTAGTAAACCGCCGCAAAAAGCGATGAACACGTTGTAAACATCGGAATAACTGATTTGATGAAACCCTTTAAAGAATCCTAATCCTAGTAATAAGATAGGCGAAATAATTAATAATGGTGTGGCAATTATAAGTGCTAGAAGAAGCGGTAATAGAAAGAGTAATACGAAAAAGGCGATAATGATACATATAAAGTTTAAAAAATTTAAGCTCATAACAGAAAAAAATGCGGTGATAATATTCTTGAGGCTTCGTCTATTATCAGCTTTACTTATTGCATATGAAACAGTAAGTTCTTTAGCGATAGTTTTAGGGTTTCCTAGCTTTTTTGAGATTTTTTCTTCAGATTGTCCATCCTGTTTACCACTAATAAAATGAGTTTCGTACTCCGAGATAATATCTTTCTTTTCTAAAGTAGGCATATTCCGTAGAGAAGAACTAAGTTGTTTTAAAAATTCACTTTTGTTCATTACGATCACTTTCCTTTATAGAATGATGAATTACAGTTGAGAATCCTATCTTTTTTATAAACAGCACAATCTGTATCTACCTTTTTAAAAGTGGATATACGAATTGCGAACAACATTCCAGATAATGGGCATTCCATTATTTACAAATATATCACTTGCTATTGTTCTTTGCAAGGTACTATAAAATTGTTAATAATGTGAATAGAAGGGAGTATTTTTGTACATTTTTAGGAGAGATATAAAATGTTATTTTAAGATAAACAAAAGGTTGTAAGCGTATTCTTTATAAGTTGTTAAAATAATGTCGAATTCATATTGTTGGAAAAATAATGCATTTGTAATATAATGATTACGATACTTCACCACATTAATTAACTAGGTGAAATGAAAATCTTTATTACACACATTATGAAATAAAGGGATGATTAGTTTGAGTACAGGTGTAAAAGCAAACGACGTGAAGACAAAAACAAAAGGAGCAGATCTTGTTGTTGATTGTTTAATTAAACAAGGTGTTACACATGTTTTCGGTATTCCAGGAGCAAAGATTGACTCTGTATTTGATGTATTGCAAGAAAGAGGACCAGAGTTAATTGTTTGTCGTCATGAACAAAATGCAGCATTTATGGCAGCTGCTATTGGTAGATTAACAGGGAAACCGGGCGTATGTCTTGTAACTTCAGGACCAGGGACATCAAATTTAGCGACAGGTCTTGTTACTGCGAATGCGGAGAGTGATCCCGTTGTTGCTTTAGCTGGTGCAGTACCGCGTACGGATCGATTAAAACGTACGCATCAATCTATGGATAATGCTGCACTATTCGAACCAATCACAAAATATAGCGTAGAAGTAGAGCATCCTGATAATGTGCCAGAAGCACTTAGTAATGCATTTCGAAGTGCGACTTCCACAAATCCGGGAGCTACTTTAGTAAGTCTTCCGCAAGACGTTATGACTGCGGAAACAACTGTAGAGTCTATCGGCGCGCTTTCTAAGCCACAGCTTGGAATCGCTCCCACACAGGATATTATATATGTAGTAGAAAAAATAAAATCAGCGAAATTACCCGTTATTTTACTAGGTATGAGAGCGAGTACAAATGATGTAACGAAAGCTGTTCGTAAATTAATTGCGGATACAGAACTTCCTGTCGTTGAAACATATCAAGCAGCTGGTGCGATTTCACGTAAGTTAGAAGATCATTTCTTCGGCCGCGTTGGATTATTCCGTAACCAACCAGGTGATATTTTACTAGAAGAGGCAGACCTTGTGATATCGATCGGTTATGATCCAATCGAGTATGATCCAAAGTTCTGGAATAAACTTGGAGATAGAACGATTATTCATCTTGATGACCATCAAGCAGATATCGATCATGATTACCAACCAGAGCGTGAATTAATTGGTGATATCGCTTTAACTGTAAATAGTATTGCAGAGAAATTACCGAAGCTTGTATTAAATACGGAATCCGAAGCGGTTTTAGAACGATTACGCTCGAAATTATCAGAGCAAGCAGAAGTTCCAAATCGTGCTTCAGAAGGTGTTACGCATCCACTTCAAGTCATTCGTACACTTCGTTCTTTAATTAGTGACGATACAACCGTTACATGTGACATCGGTTCCCATTCTATTTGGATGGCGAGATGTTTCCGTTCTTATGAACCACGTAGATTATTATTTAGTAACGGTATGCAAACGTTAGGTGTTGCACTTCCGTGGGCAATCGCTGCTACTTTAGTAGAACCGGGTAAAAAAGTAGTTTCTGTATCAGGTGACGGTGGTTTCTTATTCTCAGCGATGGAATTAGAAACGGCAGTACGTTTAAATTCTCCAATCGTCCATCTCGTTTGGAGAGACGGCACATATGATATGGTTGCATTCCAACAAATGATGAAATACGGCAGAACATCAGCTACAGAGTTTGGCGATGTTGATCTTGTGAAATATGCGGAAAGTTTCGGGGCATTAGGTCTTCGTGTCAATACACCAGATGAATTAGAAGATGTATTGAAAACGGCATTAGAAGCAGACGGCCCTGTCATTATTGATATTCCAATCGATTACCGTGACAACATTAAATTAAGTGAAAAATTATTACCAAACCAATTAAACTAATGGAGGCAGATTTGAGATGACTGTTGCGCACTTAATTGATATTGATGCAAAAAAAATGAAAACGAATAATGAAGTATATCAAACATCTACAATGCTTGCGCTATTAGACGGTATATATGATGGTGTGATTAGCTTTGAGGAACTAAAAGAACATGGTGATTTCGGCATCGGCACGTTTGATCAATTAGATGGTGAAATGATTGCATTTGATAATGAATTTTATCATTTACGTTCAGACGGTTCAGCAGAAAAAGTAGAACCAGAAGAAACAACACCGTTTGCGACTGTAACGTTTTTTGAAAAAGAAATGAGTTATGGGGTAGAGCGTCCGATGAATCGTGAAGAAGTTGAAGTGTTATTACATGAATTAATGCCAAGTAAAAACTTATTTTATGCGATTCGAATGGATGGTACGTTCCGTGAAGTAAGAACGAGAACTGTCCCAAGACAAGAAAAACCGTATACACCGCTCGTTGAAGTGACGAAATCACAGCCGATCTTTTCGTTTGAAAATACAGAAGGTACATTGGCTGGATTTTGGACACCAGATTACGCGCAAGGCATCGGTGTAGCTGGTTTCCACTTACATTACATTGATGATGAAATTCGCGGTGGTGGACACGTTTTTGACTATGTTGTAGAAAACTGTACGATCCAAATTTGTCAAAAAGCTCATATGCATTTAGCACTTCCGGAAACAGCTGATTTTATGACGGCTGAATTATCAAGAGAAAACTTAGAGGATAATATTGCGACTGCGGAAGGTGCAGAGTAAAAAGGGGAGCCGATTCGGCTTCCCTTTTATTTTGGATTAATCCCGATATGCGGAACAATGCTCATCAGAAATGGAATAGTTCTCTTTACCAGTTAAGGCTGATACTTCTATCAATTGATGTCCAAGCCCATCCCATACTGTAACAGTATATAAGGAGGACCATTCTATATTTCCACGAGCTAGTCGGAAAGAATAATAGTCGTTATCTGTTGTGACTAAAACTTTTTTGTAAGTGATTTTTTTCGTTTTTCTGTTTTGCAGAATAAGAACAAAGTCTAATTTATCTCCTTCTTTTGGAATTTGTAGTATTCTTGCTACAAACATTCCATTAGGATTTTTCTTCGTTTTAAATACTTTTTCTGATTCTATTTTTAGTTCAGGTTTGCCCCTCATAGTCTCTCCCTTTACATATGTTTATTTCTTTGAAACAAACGGGTGCCCTTCATAATAAAAACGCCACGGATAATGCACAGCTTCTTCGGCGTAGTCAATGTTAATACGTGGCCCTGCTGTTATTTTATATTGTGATGACATATGTTCTTCTTCTGGAACGAGTTCAATATGTAATGTATTACTTTGTAACGATACGCCGCGTTCTTCTAAAGTAATTCCGAGTGCACGGCATAGTTTGCCAGGGCCGTTTGTTAAATTTTTATACTGTGCTTTCGTAATGTCTGTTTTGTTGTAGCGCGCTAGTTTTATTTCTTCGATCCCATCTATAGGTTCAAGCGCTCGAATGAGAACGCCTTGCGGGGTGCCAACTGGCGCTGTAATAACGTTAAAACAATGGTACATACCGTAAATTAAATATACGTAAGCATGCCCTGGTGCACCAAACATGACTTCCGTACGATCTGTCCGTCTGCCGCCGTAACTGTGTGCGGCTTTGTCATCGGGGCCTTTATATGCCTCTACTTCTACAATGATTCCGCTTCGCTTTATTCCGTCTACAATATGAACAAGTTTCTGTCCGAGTAATTTTTTTGCGACTTCTAATGTATCGCCTTCATAAAAAGAAGGAGGTGCCTGCATTGTACTATCTCCTTTGCTAAGTGTATATGTATATAGTAAACCAAATTTTCAGTAGTAATTCTAACTCGTTCTATTTATCGTGTGTATTTCATAAATTATGGATAGAGTACAACAGCGAAGAGGGGGAGTGCGACATGATTTATCGCTTACTAGCTCTTAATATAGATGGGACACTACTATACAACAATGGAAAAATTGCAAAAGGATTACGAGAAACAATTGAATTTGTGAAAAGAAAAGATGTATACGTTACGTTATTTACGAGTCGTAATTTTCAATCCGCTCATAAAGTAGCGAAGGCGTTAAAATTAGATTCTATATTAGTGACACACGGTGGTGCTTTCGTTTCAGCAACGTTAGATAAGCCGTACGCTCAAAGAAGATTATCTGAAGAAAAGACTTTTAACATTGTGCAAGTGTTAGAGCACTTTGATTGTAACGTACGTATTTCTCATGAACGGTTTTCAATTGGAAATCGTGAGAGAAATACACCAAACTTAATTGCACGTACTGTGTTATCAAGTGCAGACCCGTTATTTTATCCGGTTCAATTTGTAGATTCGTTAGGTGATGCGCTTCGTGATCATCCGGTAGCGGCGCCAAAAATTGATGTTATTTTCCAAACAAAAGGTGAAAAAGAACGCGGGTTAAATACATTAAGAAAAGCGTTTCAAGATATAGAGTATGTTGAGTGTGATTCAAAACGAATAGAAATTTTGCCGCAAAATGTATCAAAGTTACGCGGATTACAATTGCTTGGAGAGCATTTAAATATTTCGCTAAATGAAATGGTTGCGATTGGAGATAGCATGGAAGATTTAGAGGTAATTGAAAATGTAGGTCTCGGGGTAGCGATGGGGAATGCGCCTGTAGAGGTAAAACAAGCAGCTGACTGGATTACACGTTCAAATAGTGAGAACGGCGTAGAGTACATGATTAAAGAGCATTTCCGCAAACAATTCCCGCTTCCGTTTTTGAAGAATCATAAAAATACACCGAAACAATGAAAGAAAAACGTAGCTTAGTAGCTACGTTTTTTTGTTGAACTTGTTAAAAGTAATGAAAGCGTTTTAAAATGTGAATTGTGTATGAAATTCATACAATTCACTTGAATCCTTTAGAAAACTAATGTAAAGTGGATGATGTTGCCAAAATAGTTACACCACATGAAATATTCTTCAGATTAATTTTGTTGAGCTCCCGTACGTAAAAACATTTCCGCATGATAGTTTAGTTCACGTATTATTTCAAAAATGAATTGTAGTAATTTTATTAATTAGTTGTAGAGTTTCTTTGTTGTATTTAAATGGATTATTTTAAGTTAATGTGAGTAAGACCTGGTACATATGATATGTACTTCTTTTTGTGATTTTAGGAATTTTAAAAGGGGGAATGAATTTCTTGAGGAAATCATTTAATCAAAAAGTAAAGAAAATAAGTAGTAGTTTAATAGTTGTATTACTAGTATGTATGAATTTTTTAATCCATTTACCATTTAAGGCAGAGGCGGCTACAACAGAATTAAAAGGTTTAGGTGATGTATCTTATTACAACGCCATCATTTTTGGAGATCATAGTGCAACGAGTGCGGATATTGAAGGTGCGATGGCTGTTCAAAAAAATATGAACGCAACAAGTTATACAGTCGTAGCGGCTGCAACTGGAGCGAACAACCTAGCTGGAGCAACTTGGGTAGATGAAGGATATCCATCATTATTACTAGGCGGTCAATTTAAGAAAGCGGGAGCAGGACAAGTAATTATTCAAGATGGAACAGTGGCGATGACAAAAGACGGTGACCCAGAAGGCGCAATGAAAACATCATATGACCGTATTTCTTACAAAGAACAAGCGGAGATTGATGCTAAGTTTAAAGAATTTAGAAAAGACGTCGATGGTGTAATCGGAGATGCGGGCCAATTACATACTGATAAGCCAAAACCTAATATGACCTTTGGAATCGGTGAAGATGTAAATAACCCTAATATTTATGTTTCTTCAGGCCAAAATGGAAAGAAAACATTTGATGTAAAAGACGTTTTTCTTCCGAATGTAGAGAATAAAGACTTTATTGTTATTTATTCAGATGCAGAAGAAGTGAGTTTTGGTGGCGGTGCAATTTTGTATGATACAAGAAATACTGGGATGGCGACAGATTTAATCAATACATCTCAAGCATACGACCCTAATTCATCTTTTACTGAGTTAGCTAGTAAGGTAATCTGGGTATTTCCTAACGCTACAAAGATAACAACTAAAGGTTATGGTGTAATAGGTAGTGTGTTTGCACCTAATGCAGTTGTAGAAACAAAAGGTGGTTCTATTAATGGACAAGCCTATGTTGGAGGCTTACACCAAAGAGATGGATTTGAGGTTCATAACTTTAAATTTAACTGGCCAAAATGGAATAAACCAGTAGCTGAAAAAGGAAATTTACAAATTAAAAAAGTTGATGCAAACGATGAAAAAATTGTTTTAAAAGATGCAAAATTTGAAGTTATAGATAAGGATAATACTGTTGTGGCTACTGTTACAACAAACGAAAAGGGTATTGCGGAAGTTAAAGACTTACCACTTGGTGATTATTTTGTAAAAGAAATTAGTGCACCAGAAGGATATGTAAAAGTTGATACACCAGTAAAAGTAACAATTGATAGTACAAACGTAATTGAACTTGTTATGAAGAATACGAAAAAAGTAGAAACTGGCCAATTTAAATTATTGAAAAAGGATAGTGAATCTGCTCAACTTCTACCAGGTGCAAAGTTTGATGTTATAGATAAAGATGGAAAAGTTGTTGAAACGATTATTACAGACGATAAAGGTGAAGCTTTATCGAAACAACTTCCAGTTGGAAATTATACATTAAAAGAAGTAGAAGCACCAAAAGGATATGAATTATCATCTAGTTCAGTTTCTGTTGATGTAGAGGCTAACAAAGTAATTACTGTAGATGTGTTGAATAAAAAGATTCCAGAAAAAGTAACGGGTCAATTTGAAATTGTGAAAGTAGATGCGGAAGATAAAACGAAAGTATTATCAGACGCAGAATTCGAAGTGTATAAAGATGGTAAGAAAGTAGATACGTTACGAACAGATAAAACTGGTAAAGTGATTTCTCAGAAATTAGAGCCAGGAACATACACATTAAAAGAAACGAAAGCACCACAAGGATATAAATTACTAAAAGAAGAAATTGAAATCGTTGTGGAAGCAAACAAAGTAGTAGAAGTACAAGTAGAAAATGCAAAAGAACTAGGAAGCCTACAAGTAATCAAAAAGGATGCAGAGAGTGGAAAAGTTCTAGCAGGCGCAGAATTTAAACTGAAAAACGAAGCTGGTCAAGTAGTTGGAGAAGCGAAAACAACGAATAAAGACGGCGTTGTGAAATTCGAAAACGTAGTGCCAGGAAAGTACACGTTAGAAGAAACAAAAGCACCGGAAGGATACAAATCAGTAGAAGTAACAGTGGAAGTAAACGTTGTAGCAAATGAAGTAGCAAAACAAGAAGTTACGAATGAAAAAGTAACGGGTCAATTTGAAATTGTGAAAGTAGATGCAGAAGATAAAACGAAAGTATTATCAGACGCAGAATTCGAAGTGTATAAAGATGGTAAGAAAGTAGATACGCTGAGAACAGATAAAACTGGTAAAGTAATTTCTCAGAAATTAGAGCCAGGAAAATACACATTGAAAGAAACGAAAGCACCACAAGGATATAAATTGTTAAAAGAAGAAATTGAAGTCGTTGTGGAAGCAAACAAAGTAGTAGAAGTACAAGTAGAAAATGCGAAAGAACTAGGAAGCTTACAAGTAATCAAAAAGGATGCAGAGAGTGGAAAAGTTCTAGCAGGCGCAGAATTCAGATTGAAAAACGAAAGTGGTCAAGTAGTTGGAGAAGCGAAAACAACGAATAAAGACGGCGTTGTGAAATTCGAAAACGTAGTGCCAGGAAAGTACACGTTAGAGGAAACGAAAGCGCCGGAAGGTTATAAAGCGCTAGAAGTAACAGTAGAAGTAAATGTTGTCGCGAATGAAGTAGTAAAACAAGAAGTGACGAACGAAAAAGTAACAGGTCAATTCGAAATCGTAAAAGTAGATGCAGAAGATAAAACGAAAGTATTATCAGGTGCAGAATTCGAAGTGTATA
>NZ_NVAP01000046.1:0-83434 GCF_002567495.1 Bacillus cereus
CCTGCTGGCCCTTGAATACCCTGAGCACCTTGAGGCCCAGTAGCACCTTGAGCACCCGCTGGTCCCTGAGCACCTTGAGGTCCTTGCGCACCAGTAGCGCCAGTAGCACCTGCTGGCCCTTGAGCGCCCGCCGGTCCTTGAGGCCCAGTAGCGCCTTGAGCGCCCGCTGGCCCTTGAGGTCCAGTAGCCCCTGTTGCGCCAGTAGCACCAGTAGCACCTCCACCTAGGCAACCAGATCCATATTGAACTAAGATAGCTTGAATTTCTGAAATGAGCTTAACGAGTTTATCGATAGCACAGCAATCGATTTTGAATAACTTAGCGATATACAATAAATAATTAAGCAGACTTTGTAGTTCAACGTATAATGCTCCGCATGAGAAAGGTTTTGTTTTTAAAATAGTTAATAGGTTAGCAATGATAGAATTTCCGATTTGTTTTTGTGCAGGAGACAAATCTAAGCAATTGAGGAATTTTTGTAGGTTATTTAAGACATCAATTAAGTTATTGATATTAACTTGGGAATGGTTTTGAAAGACAGCTTGAATAGCTTGGCCGAGAGCTTGAAGAAGTCTAACAAATTCTTTAAGTTCGGACTTAGAGATGTTGATATAACTACAAGCTCTTACTTCGCAACAATCATTACCATAAAATACTTTCCCTTTATTTTTGTTGTTCATCTTTTCATTCCTTTCTTTCATAGAATAAATAGTCGTTACTATATATTAAAATGAAATTTAAGCTAAATTTGTGATGGACAAACTACCATTTCTAAAAAAAATAAGAAGTTTACCTATCTGATAAAAACCATTAAGAGATAGAGAAAAATCTATATGTTTTAAAGAGACTGGCGTAGCATAAAAACTCCCCTTAATTGTTAGAGTATGTCTAACAATTAAGGGGAGTTCACAAAACAGTCTTGTCACTTTATAGGTTAATTGCTTCACGATTTGTTTTAGGTAAAATCGGAATAGAAATAGTGAAGGTTGTACCGTCTGGAGTACTAGTCATTTTGAGTGTACCGTTATGATTTTGGATGATTTTTTTTGTTACTGACAAGCCTAGTCCTGTTCCCGAATCCTTCGTTGAGAAGAATGGATCAAAGATATATTCTTGAATAGCTGAAGGAATACCAATTCCATTATCTGTGAAAGTAATCCGAACGAAGTTATCTAGGCGATAACTAGTGATTTGAATAGAAAGAGGTTTTTCGCCTTGAGCATCGACAGCATTTTGAAATAGGTTTAAAAATACTTGAACAAGTTCATGTCGATCAATATTGACTAAAATATCATCTAATTCATTAGAAAAGTTATAATCAATTGAAATGTTATGTAAGAAGACTTCACTAGCTAGTAACTGTTGAATATAGTCGCGTAAAAATGTATTGATGGGAAACGGTTCTCTTGTAAATTCACGTGTTTTTGAAATAGCTAAAAATTTTGTAATAATACTATTTGCACGATCTAATTCAGGGATAAGCAAGTTTTTAAATAACTCTTTATGTGATGGAGAAACATTTCCTTGTAAAAATTGTAAGTATCCTCGTACCGTCGTAAGAGGATTTCGTACTTCATGGGCAATTCCAGCTGCGATTCGCCCTGCTAATGAAAACTTCTCTGCATCACGCTCTGTGTTTAAATAATGAAAGACACTAATAACTCTAAAAATCTCCCCGTTATAATCGCGAATAATTCGGTTATTTATAATGCCATAGTTTTTATCTAAAACTTCTTCATTATATATTTCTGTTCCCGTTCTTAATGTTTCAATCGCTTTAATTTTTTCTTCTGGCAAGTTTAGTAATTGTTGAATCGGTTTTCCGATAATATCATTTCGTACTACACCGAAATCATCTGCGGCAACTTGATTACATAAAGTAATATTCCCTTTACTATCGACAAAGGTTACATGATGTGAAAAGGCATCAAAAATATGTACAAAGTGTTTTTCTAGTTGTTCAAATAAAAATAATGAATCACAAGTAAGTTGAAAATGAGCCTCTTTATTCTCTTTTGGCATTTCTTGAATGGAATGAGTTGTTCTGGTTTTCTTTATTTGTAAACCAATATGTGGATTTTTGTATGTGAAATGATGTGGTAATTGATTCACAAGTTCTTCATAAAAACGTACTTTATTTTCTAGTTCTTCAATTCGTTTTTCATGAGATACAGTAGCATCGTTTGGAAGCATAAATAAATAACCCCTCATTTTAAAAATTCTTCCATATAGTATATCATATTTTTATAAGGATACTCTTAAAGAAAGGGCTACTTAATGAAATTGATTAGCCAAAGTGTTTGGGGGAGTGAATAGAAGATAAAGTTAAAAAAGGGAGGGATATATGTGCTGTTCATTGGAGTGACAGGATGGGGAGATCATGATTCTTTATACATAGATTCCTATGAAAATAGAAATAAATTACGAACATATAGCGAGTATTTTCCTATTGTGGAAGTGGATAGTTCATTTTATGCGATGCAACCTGCACGAAACTATATAAAATGGGCAATGGAAACGCCGAAAGATTTTTCCTTTGTCGTAAAAGCGTATCAAGGAATGACAGGACATATGAAAGGGGAAATTCCTTTTTCTACGTTCGATGAGATGTTTGATGTGTATAAACAGTCTATTCTTCCTTTAATAGAAGCTAATAAATTAAAAACGATTTTATTTCAATATCCACCATGGTTTGATTGTAAAAAGAAAAATGTAGATTTTCTTCGATATACGAAAGAAAGAATGGAAGGTTTACCATGTGCAATAGAATTTCGAAATCAAACATGGTTTTATCCAGAAATGAGAGATAAGACGTTACAGTTTCTAGAACAGGAGAAATGGGTTCATACAATTTGTGATGAGCCGCAGGCCGGGATAGGGTCTGTGCCCCTCGTGTTAGAGGTTACGAATTCAGACATGGCATTAATACGTTTTCACGGTCGAAATGTTCATGGTTGGCTTGATAAAGGGGAAAATTGGAGAGCAGTTCGCTGTTTATATCGCTACAACAATAAAGAATTGGAAGAATGGGTTGAGCGACTAGAGCAATTAAAAAAGAAGACAAAGGATATATACGTACTGTTTAACAACAATTCCGGTGGAGATGCAGCAGATAATGCGAAACAGCTCATGAAAATGATGAACATTACATACGGTGAGCCGAAACCGGAGCAGTTAAATTTTTTTGAATGAGGATAAACAAGAAAGGCACTGTACAAACAGGGGGAATGTACAGTGCCTTTCTATATGAAAAAGAGGGGTAACAATGTTACTGAGCGTTTGGTTGATTCATCAATTGTTGGCTTCATAATAAATGATAATGGTTATCATTATCATTGTCAATGTTTTTTCTAAAAATATATAAAAAAACTTTGTATATTTTAAATTGCGATAAAAAAAGAACAGCGATTAATGCTGTTCTTTTCCGTTGACGAATTGTTGTAAATCAAAAGGAGTTATCGCTTGGATAAATTCTTTTGAGATGAGTGTTTGAACGAGAGTGCTCTCAGAGATAGAAGCACCTGTTTTCTTTTCATAAGCTTGTTTTAATAAATCAAGTTTTTCAGCCGTTTCTTTTGGTAATTCAATTGTAAGTGTGTTCATAATTTCTCCCCCTTATTATTAGAGTACCACTACAGTATAGGAGAGACAAGAAAAGAGAATATGAAACATAAAAAAGGTTACCAAATTTTCAAATGGTAACCTTTTTTATGTATAAGAGTTATTAAGCAATACCGATATACTTTAAAGTTTTTGATGGAGTACTGTGATCAAAGAAGTGTTGTAAAAATGCAATATCAACACCTGATTTGTATGCACAATAACCCCAAGTTTTTCGAAGTGTATGTGAGCTAATCCCTTCTAATCCAACTTCTTTTGCAGCTTTGTTTAAAATGTACCATGCATGTTGTCTCGTAATAGATTTTGTTCCTTTTTGAGATTTTAACAATGGTTCATTACGTTTCCAAGTTTTACGTTCTTTCATGTAGTCTTCGATTGCGTGCTGTAAGTCTTCATTTACAGCAAACCATTTATGTTTCTTCACTTTTTCGTTGTAAAATAAAATGGAATGGCGAACATTTTCATTTTCATCGATTACATCACTAACTTTTAATTGTAAGATTTCACTTACTTTTAAGCCAGAATTTACAGCTAATACGAATAATAAGCCATCACGTTTCGAAGATTGTAAAAGTATATTTTTGATAGTTTCTAATTGTTTTTCATTTTGAATAGGTTGTCCTGCTTGTTTCATTTCACGCACTCTCCTCTTTTATATGTGTAAAGGAAAGGATTAACTTGTTTCTTACTATAAAGGGAGAGTGTGAATTTCATGTGAACTCCTAGTGAAATTAAGACAAATTATTTGACTTCTTTTACTTTTTGTAAATTGAAATAGAATATAACACTATTAGTCGTATTATACACACCATACTCGGCATGATGGAGGTCTAAAATGTTTTTTACAATAGATAATCCGAGACCGGTACCTCCGGTGTGACGGCTACGTGATGCATCTAGACGATAGAAGCGATCCCAAATTTTTTCAAGACTTTCTTCAGGGATAGGGTTTCCTGTATTTTCAATTTCGACTTTGACGGTATCTTCTGCTTCAATAATGGAGACTTGTATTTTTTCTCCATCCGGCGTATAGCGGATTGCGTTACTTAGTAAGTTCACAACTACTTGCTCAATACGACTACGATTTGCTTTAACAAGTATAGAAGGGTCTGCATCGACGTTCACTTGTAAATGCTTTTCTTCCATGCTAAATAATAATTTTGTATAGACTTGTTGCGTTAATTCACCGATTGAGAACGTCGTCATATCTAGTTTGTAAGTACCAGATTCTAACTTTGCTAATTCTAACATTTCAACAATCAGCCTGTTCATATTTTCTGTTTCTTCCAAAATAACATCAGTATAATACGAAGTATCCTTACTAACACCATCTTTAATTCCTTCTGCAAAACTTCTAATTACACTTAGTGGTGTTTTTAATTCGTGTGATACGCCAGAAATGAATTCTTTTCTTGTTTTCTCTAATTGACGTTCACGTTCAATATCTTGTTGTAACTTTGTATTGGCAACATTTAATCGATCGATTCGATCTTTTAAATTTACAGATAGTGTATTGATACTGCCGGAAAGCCCGCCAATTTCATCGTCGGCTGTAACAGGTAATTTCTCGCTGAAATCAAAATTAGCCATTTTTTTTGTGACACGATTCATTTTAATTAATGGCTTAACAATGATTTTTGAGTAGTAGAAGGATAACAAAATAATAACGAGAAACACGATGATTAAGGCATAAACGTAATAATCTTTTAAAACGAGCATCGCTTCATTAACTGGCTGCAAAGATGCTATTGCAAAAGCGTATTCTTTAATTTTTCCGTTTTCTATAATAGGTTTTACAAATATGCTATTTTTTATATTTTCTCCGCCATCTAGTATGAAAGTGTTTAATTGGTTCGAGTTAGAAGTGCCATCTCTAATAATATCTGCAAAATATTGAACGGCTTGTAATGTTTCAATATCATTTGCAAGACGAACCTCAGCTTTGGATGGGAGCTGTATCTTAGTTATAACCCCTGTAAAGACGATCCGAGTTGTAGATTTGTAACGGCTCGTAAGTCTATTCTTAGAAGGGTTACCATTAATTGATTGAAAATCCGAATAGAAATGTTCGTTTTGCCATTGATTATAATTCGTTCCTAATTTTTGTGGTGTAATTATATTATTCTCTTGTACGACTCCATCAACATTGATTATTACATCTTTTTTTAAACCTAAATTTTCGAATTTATTATATTCTTCTGGTGTTAAAAGATTATTGAGTGGAATGGAATACAGTGTGTTAGTGCTGGGATTAATTACATCGATATAGTAATTGTTATCACTTTTAATAATACCGTTGGAATCCAAAAACTGCATATCGGCATTTGTTTTATCATGAAATTCTTGTTTTAGTTTTCTAACTTTCTCATAACTTTTATCACTTTTATCATAATTATCTACGAATTTTTCAAAAGCAGTTTGAACTGTTTTTACTTTTTTATTAATATAAAATTTCTCTAAAAATAGAGATTGTCCTAGGAAAAAAAGTAGGAATATGATTGTAAATAAAGTTGATGTTAATAAAAATAGTTTAAAGACGATACTTCTGTTTTTCACTGCGTCACCTCTTATGAGAAATACTGTAAATGATTTCTTTATCCCGCTTGAGCGGGTAATAAGACTCCCACTTCAAAATTCGGTGAATACAAGGGAGTTAGGTGGGAGAACAACTGCCCGTAAAAGCCCGATTGGTTCAACTAATAACCAGTGGGGATGGGGAAAATATCCACTGATTAAAGTTTCCCTTTATTATAACAAACGTTACAATAAAGTAGAGGGGAGAAATCTGTCTCTTTATAAAATAGTTATTTATAAAAAGTCACATAAAAAGAACTCGCCAGACGTATGACAAGTTCTTTAGTGTATTATTGTTGAATCGCTGCATCTAAAGCGATTTCAATCATTTCGTTAAATGTAGTTTGACGCTCTTCAGATGTTGTTTCTTCGCCAGTGAAGATGTGATCGCTAACTGTTAGTACAGATAATGCATTTACACCGTATTTCGCTGCTAATGTGTAAAGAGCAGTTGTTTCCATTTCTACAGCTAATACACCGTAATCTCCAAGTTTTTTAACCATGTCCATGCTTTCGCGATAAAACACATCTGCTGTTAAAACGTTACCGACACGAACGTGTAATCCTTTTTCAGTTCCAGCATCGTAAGCTTTCTTTAAAAGATCAAAGTTTGCAGCTGGTGCAAAATCAAATCCTGGGAATGTTAAACGGTTCATATTAGAATCCGTACAAGCCGTCATTGCGATAATAACATCACGAACTTTTACATCTTTTTGAATTGCACCGCAAGTTCCAACGCGAATTAAATTTTTAACTCCGTAGCTTTGGATTAATTCGTTTACATAAATAGAAATAGAAGGAACACCCATACCTGTACCTTGAACAGATACACGTTTTCCTTTATAAGTTCCAGTGAATCCTAACATACCACGCACGTTATTATAGCAAGTAACGTCCTCTAGAAATGTTTCAGCGATATATTTTGCACGTAATGGATCACCAGGTAATAGGATAGATTCAGCGATTTCGCCTTGTTTTGCTTCGATATGTACACTCATGAAAAGTCCTCCTTATAATGTATTGATAGAAATCAATATCATTTGCATTATACACTACGAATCCTTTCAATTAAAATCTTTTTATTATTTGTAATATGTGCAAAATAGGAGGATTTCATAAATCATAATCTAGAATATATATCTTAAGAAGTTTTGTATGAATAGAGACAATAAAAATGGTAGGTGATGTTTTGAAAAATCTTGTCATTGGGCTTATTGCATTAGTACTTATTGTGGCAGGAGGATTTTACATAAAAAAATATCAAGAAAACGCAGAGACTATAGGAGATGTTCAGGAAGTAAAGTGGGACGTTTCAAATGGAAAGGGAAATGAGAATGTAGATATTTTATTTCAGTTGTTAAACAAAAAGAATAATGAAATTCGTGGTGTAAATGATCAAATTCGGGCAGTGATTGTAGACGGACAGTTAAAAAATATACAACAGATTAAACCTACATTTGCAGGGAACGGGTCATATAAGCTATCTTCCAAAATAGCGAAAGATGAAGAGTATACAATATTTTTATACGAAGATAAAAATAAGTCCGTAGAGTCATTCGCTAGGAAAGATTTTGGGAGAACAAAAGAGGAGAACGATAAGAAAAAAGTGAAATTTCCAATCGACAGTGTACTTACAAAAAAAATAGGAGAGTATGAAGTTTCTCTTTTATTTGGCGCATTACATCCGAATGAGCCAGTTACGTTAACATTTCAGTTTCAAGCAAAAAAGGGTGAGAAATTGAAATTACACTCAGAGAGAGGAGAAGTAGAGTCACTTTATATCGTGGATGAAATGAAGGGAAATTTTTTATATGCTATGCCTGTAGATACGGATGAGCAATTACAATATCGGATTACATTTCCTGCTGAGGGTACGTATAAAATGTGGGGGAATTTCTATATAAATGGTAAGAAGTATGAAAAAGAATTTATTGTACAAGTTCAAAAAAGAAAAAACAGCTAAGAATTTAGCTGTTTTTTCTTTTTCCTATTAATTTTGTTACAGAGAGCATTGTAATTGGTAAAGAATGATTCTTTCTAAATGCTAAATATTTACCGCTCCATGCTGGTTTATATTTTTCTTTAAAATGTCGTAATCCGCTGAAACTATACGTATAACGAACGTTATTAAAGATTGCAGCAGCCACTCGTTCAGACCAGAAAGACTGTGTTGATAAACCAACATTTGAAAGTGGTGCCATACCAATATTAAAGGAGTGGTATTCATTTTCTTTTGCCCATTGGAATAAGTGGATGAAAATTGCGTCCATAATACCGCTAGGCGCATCTGGATAATATCGCATTAAATCAACAGATAATGATCCGTTTTGATAAACGGGCATGAATGTTGTGAATGCAATAATTTTTCCATCGACATCAGATAATGTTGCGATAGGAGCACGGCTCATATATTCACGATCGAAGTATCCGAGTGAAAAACCTTTCTCTTTTTTTCCACCAAGCCATGCATCTGAAACTTTTTGTAACTCTTCATATAATTCGTCTGAGAAAGGTGGCTCATGAATAGAGAATGTATAGCCTTCTCTTTCAAAACGGTTGAAAGTAGCTCGCATGCCAGCGCGTTTCTTTCCTGTTATTGTAAATGTATTTAAATCAACAACAGCTTCTTCACCAAGTTTAAAGAAGTTATAACCAAAATCATGATATAAACTCATCCATTTACTTTCGATTTGATAAAATACACAAATGTATCCAAATCGATCAGCTTCAGCTAAAAACTCTTGCAACACATTACGATAGGAGGAAGGGTCACCAATTGGATCACCTAATACAACAAGACGTTTTCCAGTTATGGAGAAGAGAAGGAGCGCTTTCCCATCACTGCTGAAGAAGAATTGTTTATCTCCTAAATAACCTAAATGACTAAGTACATTTCCACCGTGTTCATCTAAGAAGTTTTGTAACCTTTTATCATTTGCTGGTTGCCCGGGAAATTCATTTCGATAACGATTGGCAATGAGTGAGCCAATTAGTAAAAAAGTAGGAACAAAGAAGGCAGCTGCTAATGCACTTCGTTTCACTTGTGTAATATTACGAACGACGAAATCAGGTTTGAAAGCTTCTTTTGCACCTGCAAATAAAATACCTAAGTTTTTATATAAATATAACGTTACAAGTAAGAATATAAAAACTTTTACGATATCGGAAAGTGAGACTTCCATTTTCTCACGTACAAACCTTTTACGAAGCATATACAATACAGCGAGTACGATTAATAAAATAAACGTTTCTTCAAAATCAATTCCTTTTAGCGTATTAAAAATAGCCGCTCCAATTAAAGAAACAATCGTCATATAATAAGAACGTTTTGTTCCATAATATATCCCCCGTGAAAGAATGAGGAGGAGAATACCGAATGTTAGCGATAAGCTAAAAGAAAATTGAATAAGATGTTTTGGAGCTAGAATATGCAAGGCGTGTGCTCGATTTATACCTGTCGGTAGAATGGTTGATAAAATAACCATTAAGCCAGCAAATACTGTTAAAGCAGCAGATGCCCAAGAACCTAACTTTCCTAGAAAGTCACGCTGCAAAGTCCATATAACACCAGTTGTCTCTAATGCAGGCGCAATAAAAGGTTTATCTTCAAACTTTTTAATGGCTACCCCTGTCATTTCAAAAGCTGCAAAAATGAGACCAAGGCAGAATGGTAAGATGTAATAGACGAGACGATATAATAACATAGCAGGGAGTAAAACACCTGTATCGATGCCGTATTGTCCAAGCCCAGTTAAGAAGACAAGATCAAATGATCCAAGGCCACCAGGAACAAGACTAACGACACCAGCTAAAGCAGCAATGACATATACGCCTAAAAACTTTTGAAATTCAACTTCAATGCCAAATAGTAGTAATATGACGTACATAACAATACCGGCAGATACCCATTCGACTAATGAAACTAATGAGTATAAAACAGTTGGATTTTTCTCTTCTTCTTGTCCCTCTGATTGCGTTGTTTTTCTATTTTTTAGTTTAGAAAATCCGATGTATATAGGGACGAAAAGAGCAAAGAAGATAAGAACAGGCCATAGCCATGGTTTTTCATGCAAAATAAATCTCGTGTCTAATATTCCGATAAGACCAAGAAATGAAAGAATGGCTAATCCGTTAATAAAGGCAGTTGTCATCCAAGCAATACTTTTAATAAGTTTTCCATTTTCTTTTATGTATGGACGATAAAGCATTGTGCGTACACCGGCTCCAACAAGACCTCCAAACCCGATAAATCCATTTAAAGTATTAGCAATCCACGAGATACGGAAAATCTTTTGGACAGGGATATCAGCTTTTAAGTAACGAAGCATAACATAGTCATAAAAGAACATTGTTGATACAGCGAACGCACCAAGTGTAATTGCTAAAAAGACTCCTCCAGTTGGAATGTTTTTGATTGTATCAATCGCTTCTAAAAAAGAAATGCCAGCTAATTCTTTTTTTGCTTGAAAGAATACAATTGTTAATACAACAAATGGGAAGATAATTTTCCCGATTTGTAAGAAACGTTTCCATGAAAACGACATAAATACAACTCTCCTTGTATAAGAAAACTGAGACAATAATATTATTATGACAAACTTCAAGAAAAATAAAAAGGTAAATTCCCGTATAGGGGGGCTATTTTTTATATAGGTATATTTAAAAGAATATTTTGTTTGTCGGAAAATTAAGTTAAAATGAGGTTGAAGAAGGGGAAGGGGTAAGTATATGATTATAAAAGGTTATGTAGGATATGAGTTAGAAAAAGCGAAACCTAATACATCAGAAGATTTTTTTAACAGATCTGAAGTGACATATATATTAAATGATAAAGAGAAAACTTTTTCGGTTTTATACGTTCGATATTTTGAAGAAGTTTTACAAGAAATTACTCCTTTTGAAGGAAATCCAGTGTATAAAGTAGAAGAACAAAACATATATTTGCGTGATATTGTAGCGATATGTTGTTTAGTGAAAGATAGGGAGCTTCGTGCGCAAAAACGTTTGTATCTAAATAATATGGAAGAATTTCAACAATATTTTGATGAGGGAACGGTGTCGAAAGTACAAGAAATATTGGCTGAATTACATAAAAATAAAAGAGTAGAAATAGCGTGAAATGGCGAAGGAGAGAGAAAAAATGTCTAATTTGATGGTTGAAAATCAAACAGAACAAGTTTCTATATTTTTAGAAGATGCTATTCATTTGATAACCAATTATGTAAATTATCATACGTTGCCTTCTTTATTAGAGGAGACACCAGCAGGGAATGAACAATATTATAAAGGGTTATTAGCATCGATGAGACGACTTCTCGTTTTTTGTGAAGAAGGATATGATGCATGTTTTGTTTTGTTGAATAGTCAGCCATTTCGAAAAACAGCAGCTGAAAAGATTTTATATAAGATTTACCATCAAGTAATTGCAGAGTTTTTTTCACCGAAGAGTGATCATTGGTATGAAAATAGTCGGTCTGCATATACAGGAAAAAATTCTATCGTTTTTCAACAAATACCACCTGCATCTTTGGAGCAAGTGATGAAGAATTTAGAAGGTAAATTTCAATTGATGCGTGAAGAACTAGAATATTATGAGACGGATTACCAGACAAAGATGTTACACAAATATTGATTGTGGAAAAGAAGCTAAGGAGACTTAGCTTCTTTTCCTTTTGTACAGTTATATAAGGGATTTTCATTGAATATAGTTAAGTGGATAGCATTAGGGAGGTGCAACATGAATCAGCAAGGTGTATTTACAGATTACTTTCATGAAGTAGAAAATTGGTGTGAAAGTGTTCTTCACGTATTAGATAGCCGCGCAATGGAAGTGTATGATGTCCATATGCTTGCTTATAAAATTCAGACGTTATTAGAGCGTATGAAAGAGCATGAGTATGAAACAGATGCAGAGTTTATGTATGAAATAAGCGATGATGTAGAACATATTCAGCATCACTTGCAGGAAGTATTTATGCAAGAAGAAGAGGAATATGAATTGTATGAAAGAGGGGATAGTGAACGAGCTGTTCCAATTGGAGGACATACACTCCCGCCATTACCTTATCCGTATAATGCGTTAGAACCGTATATTTCTAAAGAAATTATGATGTTACATCATGATAAACATCATCGCAGTTACGTGGAAGGGTTAAATAAAGCAGAGAAGATGATGGAAGAAGCGAGAAAAACAAATCAATTTGATTTAATTAAGCATTGGGAAAGAGAAGCAGCTTTTCATGGATCAGGTCATTACTTACACACAATATTTTGGAATAACATGAAAAAAGATGGTGGTGGAAGTCCAAGAGGGGGCTTTTCGCAACAAATTGAACAAGATTTTGGGAGCTTTTTACGTTTCCAAAAACATTTTACAGAAGCGGCCTCTAAAGTAGAAGGTTCAGGCTGGGCAATTCTCGTTTGGGTGCCCCGATCTGGAAGGTTAGAAATTTTGCAAAGTACACTTCATCAATTATTTACACAATGGGATACGATACCACTCCTTGTACTAGATGTATGGGAACATGCATATTATTTACAATACCAAAATCGAAAAGATGAATATATTAAAAACTGGTGGAATGTTGTAAATTGGCCTGATGTAGAAAAAAGGTTTGAAACTGCGAAACAAATTGAATGGACACCATATTAGACGCAAATTCCCTGCGTCTTTTTTAATGGAAGCAGAAGGAAGATTTCGTTCATATTTTAAAAGGCCAAGCATACACTTGTACAAAAAGTGCCAAAAGGACGTGGGGGGAAATATGAGACGAATTTGTGTAATCATTACGCTTCTTATTATGTACGCAAGCGTTATGCCGATTCCTACATATGCAAAGATGAACAGCAATGTCAGTGCTCGAAATGCTGTATTAATGGAGCAACAATCAGGTCGTGTATTATACGGAAAAGCAGAACATGAGCCGCAAAAAATTGCTAGTATAACAAAAATTATGACCGCCTTGTTAGCTGCTGAATCAGGGAAAATGAAAGAAATGGTGCCAGTTAGTAATGAAGCGGTGAGGGTGGAAGGATCGGCAATCTATTTAAAGCCTGGACAAAAAGTGAAGTTAGAAGATTTAGTATACGGACTCATGCTTAGATCTGGTAATGACGCGGCGCAAGTAATTGCTGAAAGTGTGGGTGGGAGTATAGATGGATTCGTATATTTAATGAATGAAAAGGCGAAAGAAATTGGAATGAAAGATACTCACTTTTCAAACCCACATGGCTTAGATGGAGATGGATCACATTATTCATCGGCTTACGATATGGCATTATTAACGAAATACGCAATGGGGAACGAAACATTTAAGAAAATCTTTGGAACAAAAACATATAAATCAGATTCTTGGGATTATCCGTGGAAAAATAAACATAAGCTGGTGACATCCTATTATGAATTTGCAACAGGAGGAAAAACAGGCTTTACGAAGAAAGCAGGAAGAACGCTTGTTACAACGGCATCAAAAGATGGACTAGATTTAATTGTCGTAACTTTGAGTGCTTCTAGTGACTGGGATGATCATATGAATTTGTTTGATAAAGGTTTTGAACGTTTTAAACAAACGAAAGTTTTAGGACAAGGAGCAATTGCTGAAATAAATGAAAAGAAGTATGCCAACCATGTTTATACGAAAAATAGTTTTTCCATGCCGTTAACTGAAGAAGAAAAAAAGAACGTAGTATTAAAAGTTAAACTCGATAAAAGTGCAAAACTTACGGATGGAGTGAAGGTTGGGAAGACAGACATTTATGTTGGCAATGAGAAAGTTGGAGAACGGAATTTATTTTATAGTAAACGGAAGTTAGTAGCTACAACGGGACTTTACTGGAATAATGTGAAAGAAATTTTTTCTTACATGATAGGTGTTGGGAACGATGGTTAATCTCGTCTGGGTAGCGATGGCTGTTATTGGGATTGTATACGCCATGATAAATGGAACGATGGAAGAAGTGAATAAAGCTGTATTTGACGGAGCAAAAGATGCGGTAACGATTTGTATAGGACTTATTAGTGTTTTAGTATTTTGGCTCGGTTTAATGAAAATTGCAGAGGAAGCCGGATTGTTAAAAAAGTTAGTTGCACTTTTTATGCCGATAGTAAAAAGATTGTTTCCAGAAATACCGAAGGATCATCCGTCTATGGGATTTATTCTATCAAATATGATGGCAAACTTTTTTGGTCTAGGTAATGCAGCAACCCCTCTTGGTATTAAAGCGATGGAACAACTAAAAGAGTTAAATGGAGGAAAGGATTCGGCAAGCCGTTCTATGGTGACGTTTCTAGCATTAAATACATCAGCTATTACATTAATTCCTACGACAGTCATTTCAATTCGAATGACGTATGAATCAGCCAATCCTACTGAAATTGTTGGGGTAACATTTATTGCACAAGTACTTTCTATGATTGGAGCAATTTGGATTGACCGCTATTTTTACCGAAGAAGGAGTAGAAAGGGGCGGAAAAAATGAGTATTGTAAATACAATTTCCTTATGGGTAATCCCTTGTGTAATTGGTTTTATCCTGTTATATGGCACGATAAAGAAAGTGCCGACGTATGAATCGTTCGTTGAGGGAGGAAAAGAAGGGATTCAAATTGCAATTTCCATTTTACCGTTTATGGTTGGAATGCTTGTGTCTATTTCTATATTCCGATCGTCAGGTGCGCTAGATGCAATGATATCAGTAATGAAGCCAATGTTAGATTTAATTCATGTTCCAGCAGAAATCGTTCCATTAGCACTAATACGCCCTATTTCTGGTTCTGCTGGTCTAAGTATTACGACTGATTTGATTGCCACATATGGGCCAGACTCATTCATTGGGAGATTAGCTTCTACGATGCAAGGGAGTACAGATACGACTTTTTATATTTTAACAGTATACTTCGGAGCTGTTGGTATTAGAAAAATGGGAGATGCATTAAAAGTAGGTCTTTTTGCAGATTTAATCGGAATTATTTGCTCGATTGTCTTTGTTTCCCTATTGTTTCAGTAAAGCTATTCATTTTTTATGCTATTTCGCGTATAATACGTATACGACCACTATTAAGGTGTAGCTTAATAGTGGTTTTTTTATGCAGTATTTTTGACAAAATGATGAACTTTTATTGTGAGAAATATGAAAAATATGGACAATAATAAAGGATAAAAACATGATTTGACCTTTATATGTTTAATATCATCGCTATGTTGTTTAAGTGAGATGGAGCGAATAACCGTAAAGCGTATGCGGTTGCCAAGTCTTTCTAATGTAAGGTAAGATAAATTCGAGGTGAAAAAAAGAAATGGAACGATTACAAAAAGTGATTGCGCAAGCAGGTATTGCATCGAGAAGAAAGGCTGAGGAATTAATTCAGCAAGGAAAAGTGAAAGTTAACGGAAAAATAGTGAAAGAGTTAGGAACAAAAGTAACTCCTCAAGATAAAGTAGAAGTAAATAACATCCCTCTTGAAAAAGAAGAACCTGTTTATTTTTTACTATATAAACCAACTGGTGTAATTTCAAGTGTATCAGATGATAAAGGTAGAAGTGTTGTAACAGACTTTTTCCCTGAAATTACACAACGTTTATTCCCAATCGGGCGTCTAGATTATGATACGTCAGGAGTATTATTAATGACAAACGACGGGGACTTCGCAAATATATTAATGCATCCTAAATATAAAGTTGAAAAAACGTATGTTGCAAAAATAAAAGGTCCATTAACAGGTGAGAAAATTCGCATGTTAGAACGCGGTGTTACGTTAGAAGACGGTAAAACAGCACCAGCACATGTGAAAATTATTTCTTGGGACAAGCGTAAAGAAATGGCTATTGTACAATTAACAATTCATGAAGGACGTAACCGTCAAGTACGTCGTATGTTTGAAGCGTTAGACTGTAAAGTAGTGAAATTAAAACGTGAACGTTACGCTTTCTTAGAAGTAGGGAGCCTGCGACCTGGTGATGCGAGAGAATTGACACCACATGAAGTGAAACAATTACGCGCGCTTGCTTCTACAAAGCCAAGATAAGTTATAGAGTTAAAAATTCACCAGTGGAGTGCTCTGCTGGTGATTTATTCAATACAACATTTACAGAAGATAATACATAACATTTACCGAGGAGAGGAGAGGTAATATGAAGAAAAATCGCTTATTATTTCGCATTATTATTCTACTCATTTTATGCGGTGCTGTAGGATTTACACTTTATCAAGGATATTTCACTAAAGAAGAGAAAATGCAAATCGGAAAAGAAGCACCTAACTTTGTTGTGACAGATTTAGAAGGAAAGAAAATTGAATTAAAAGATTTAAAGGGAAAAGGTGTATTTTTAAACTTTTGGGGAACTTGGTGTAAACCGTGTGAAAAAGAAATGCCTTATATGAATGAACTATATCCAAAGTATAAAGAAAAAGGCGTTGAAATTATTGCGTTAGATGCAGATGAAACGGATATTGCTGTTAAGAATTTTGTGAAGCAATACGATCTTAAGTTCCCAGTCGCAATTGATAAAGGCGGAGAAATTATAAAAACGTATGGAGTAATACCGTTACCAACAAGCTTCTTGATTGATAAGGATGGTAAGGTGATTCAAGAGATTAAAGGTGAACAAACGATAGAACAATTGGAGGAGTATTTAAAGAAAATTACTCCGTAATATAGAAAGCCTTTACATACGAGGCGCTTACCTATAGCGCCTTCGGTTTAAAAATTCTGAGTATTGCGGTAACTCTAGGTTAGAATATACAATAGTACATATAGATACAGGGGCGGTGAGAGTGTTGAAAGAAATTAAATGTGAATGTGGACATGTTAATCCGATAGGAACCATTTTTTGTGAAGCTTGTGGGAAACCATTTGAAAGCAATGAAAATGTAAAGCTATTGGATATGCGCTATGAGGGGAGTGCACGGAGATCTCTCACGCAAACAAAAACGATAGTCGATAAAATTTGGAGCTTTTTCTCTTCTGTAAAAGTGGGTGTATGGCTAATCGTAATAACTTTAGCTGCATCAGCGATAGGAACTATTTTTCCGCAAGAAATGTACATAACTCCAGGGATTGCGCCAGCTGAATATTATAAACAGGAATACGGATTTTTAGGGCAATTATATTATCAATTAGGATTTAATAATTTATATGGTTCATGGTGGTATATGATGTTAATTGCTTCTATAGGTATTTCACTTGTGATATGTAGTTTAGATCGCGTCATTCCGCTATACAAAGCTTTAAAAAAACAAGGAGTGAAAAGACATCCAAGCTTTTTAAAGAGACAGAGATTATATGGGACTGGTACACCGCAAGATGGTGACCTTGAAAGAGTGCAAAAGAATTTAAAGAAAGCAAACTATAACGTGAAAGAGGAAGACGGAAACGTTTTAGCAGAAAAGGGACGCTTCTCGCGTTGGGGTCCATATGTGAATCATATCGGTCTCATTATCTTTTTATTCGGTGCAATGCTCCGTTTTTTACCGAGTATGTACGTAGACGAAGCGCTTTGGTTACGTGATGGTGAAACGAAAGAAATACCAGGAACGAATGGTCAATATTATTTGAAAAACGAAAAATTTATAAAGGAAGTTTATGATAAAAGTAAGGACAAGGAAGTTTTTGATGAAGCAATTGACCGTGTAGGTGATAAAATGATTGCGAAAAACTTCCAAACGAATGCTGTATTATATAAATCGGTCGGCGAAAATATAGCAGGACAAAAACCGAAATTGGAAAAAGTAAAAGAATCGGAAATTCGAGTGAATGAACCACTGAAATTTGATAAGTTTGCAGTGTATCAAGTGGATTATAAAGAAAATGAATTTAAAAGTATGTCCTTTAACCTGCAAAATAAAGAAAATAATCAAAAGTGGGGACCGATTAAAGTTGATTTAACGAATCCTACAGAAAAATTCGATTTAGGAAATGGTTATTCTTTAGAACTATTAAGCTATTTTCCTGATTTTTATTTTGATGAGAGTGGAAGACCGAACACAAAAACGAAATTACCAAACAATCCAGCATTTGTATTTAAAATGTTTACGCCTGAAACACCAGATGGTGAAGTGAGTTTTGTTGGTATACAGCAAAATATAGAACCTGATGGAAATAATAAATATAAAATGTCCTTTGCAGGTGTTGAAATGCAAAATGCAACAGCACTTACTGTAAGGAAAGATTTAACGCTTTGGATTCTCGGTATTGGAGGATTTATATTTATGGTTGGTGTGATTCAAGGTATGTATTGGAATCATCGCCGTATTTGGATACAACGCGTCAATGATGAATGGTGGATTGCAGGACATACGAATAAAAATTGGTTCGGTTTAAAGAAAGATATTGAAAGAGTACTAGAAGGTACAGCAATTCCGCAACCAAATGATAAAGTAGTCGATAAAAAAATTAGTTAAGGTGGGGAAACGATATGGTGCAAATAAGTAGTAACTTTCTCTTTACCGCATTTATTTTATATTTAATTGCAACTCTATTTTTCGGGGGGGCAATTAAAGAAAAGGGTCATAAATGGGCAAATGTAGGAATAACGATTACAATTTTAGGGTTTATTGCACAAACAGTATATTTTGTTACAAGATGGATTGCATCAGGACATGCACCAGTTAGTAACTTTTTTGAGTTCGGTACGTTTTTCGGTATGATGCTTGTCGGAGCATTTATTGTAATGTATTTTATGTATCGCGTAAGTATAATCGGACTATTTGCGTTACCAGTTGCGCTTTTATTAATTGCCTATGCGAGTATGTTTCCGAGGGAAATATCCCCGCTTATTCCTTCTTTAAAAAGTAATTGGTTACATATTCACGTGACGACTGCAGCAGCAGGCCAAGCAATTTTAGCGATTAGTTTTATTACGGGCGTTATGTATTTATTGAAAAATGTAGATCAGTCAACGAGAAGTAAACGTACATTTTGGTTAGAGACGGTAGTGTTCACACTTGTTTGTACAGTTGGATTTATTGGAGTAACAACGGTATTTTCTAGTATGAAATATGAAGCGAAGTTTCAATGGATTGATAAAAATGAACAGCAACTGGAAATGAAGTACAATCTTCCAGCTTTAGTTGGACCGCATGAAGGGAAGTTACTGACAGAAAATAAATTAGAACCAGCAGTTGAAGTTCCAGCGATTGTAAATGCGAAAAAATTAAATACTGTTATTTGGTCAGTGTTAGTTGGAACATTACTTTATATTGTATTAAGACTTGTTTTACGGAAGCGAGTATCGGCGGCACTTCAGCCGTTAGTAAAGAATACGAATAGTGATTTACTAGATGAAATCGGATATCGATCTATTGCAATTGGATTCCCGGTTTTCACATTAGGAGCATTAATTTTTGCGATGATTTGGGCTCAAATAGCGTGGACGCGTTTTTGGGGCTGGGATCCGAAAGAGGTTTGGGCACTTATAACATGGCTCTTTTATGCTGCAGTACTACATTTACGATTATCTAAAGGATGGCATGGAGAGAAATCAGCTTGGCTTGCAGTAATTGGTTTTGCAATCATTATGTTTAACTTTATTGTAGTAAACTTAATTATTGCCGGTTTACATTCATATGCATAGAGAAATAAAATAGGAGAGTGCATGTCACTTTCCTATTTTATTTTTGTCAATTTTTCTTCTTTTTTGAGAAAAACATGACAAAGTAGCGGTTGATTTTGTAAAATGATGTCGAGGACATTATATACTGTTCAAAAAAAATACATAGTTTTGGAAAAAAATTGAACAAAATTTATTATTCTTGTGAAGCATAATATGGGAAGTGAAACATTTAGAAGATTGCTTAAATAAACGAGAATAGCGCAACATAATAGTGTAGAAGGGTAGGTGTGAACCGCTGAGGTAAGAGTACGCAGCGGGTAGAAATGGAAAATGAATCAAGAATTTTAATTGTAGACGATGAGGATCGCATTCGTCGTTTGTTAAAAATGTACTTAGAAAGAGAACAATACACAATTGAAGAAGCGGATAATGGTGATACAGCTTTAGAAATGGCGTTGCAAAATGATTATGATTTAATCCTATTAGATCTTATGATGCCTGGTAAAGATGGCATTGAAGTATGTAAAGGGGTTCGTGAGAAGAAAGCGACACCAATTATTATGCTGACAGCAAAAGGTGAAGAAGTAAATAGAGTACAAGGATTTGAAGTTGGAACAGATGATTATATTGTAAAGCCATTTAGCCCACGTGAGGTAGTGCTTCGTGTGAAAGCGGTATTACGTCGTGCTGTACCAACAACATTCTTTACACAAGATACAACGACAAAAGATGTTACTGTATTCCCGCACTTAACGATTGATAATGATGCACATCGTGTTACTGCAGATGGAAATGAAGTAAACTTAACGCCCAAAGAATATGAGTTACTATTATTCTTAGCGAAAGCACCGGATAAGGTATTCGATCGTGAGCAACTGTTAAAAGAAGTATGGCAATATGAATTCTTCGGAGATTTACGTACAGTTGATACGCATGTAAAGCGTTTACGTGAGAAGTTAAGTAAAAAATCACCGGATGCTGCGAAAATGATCGTTACTGTTTGGGGTGTAGGTTACAAGTTTGAGGTTGTGAACGACTGATGCTTTGGAGAAGTGTAGTAGGGAAGTTATGGATGACCATATTACTTCTCGTTTCGTTTGTTCTTGGATTTGTTGCGATTTTACTTTCACAATTTTTTAGAACGTATTATGTTGATATGAGTGAAAATAGACTTCAAAAAGTCGCAACAAGTGTTACGGAATTAATTGAAGAAGGTGCCGATGTAAAAACGATTGAGAGCATCGCGTACAAATTCTCTGATCCACTTTCAAGGATTATTATTGTAGAAGATGGTAAGGAAATCTCTTCTTCACCGAAACAAGAAGGGTTAGTCACTCTTACAATGGATGATTTAAAAGAAGATAAAGAATTAGCGGCTGTTTTTACAGACAAAAAAGAAATTAAGAACAACATTAGAAAAGCTTCTGATAGTAGAAAGAATAAAAGCACTGAAAATGATATTGTGATCGTTGGGAAACCGGTGCAATCAAAAAATCAAAGTGCCGTGTTCGTATATGAATCTTTACAAGTGCCAATAAAAGATATGGAGAGAACGACTGATTTCATTTTCTTAGCAGCTGGGATTGCGATTATATTAACAACTTTCTTTGCGTTCTTCTTATCTACTCGAATTACAGCGCCGCTTCGTAAAATGCGTGAGGTTGCTTTTGAAGTGTCACGTGGGAAGTTTGATGCAAAGGCTCCTATGGTATCTCAGGACGAAATTGGTGAGCTGGCAACGGCCTTAAATCAAATGGGTAAACAGTTGAAGTTTAATATGAATGCTTTGCAGCAAGAAAAAGAGCAGTTAGCAAGTATTTTGAGTAGTATGGCAGATGGGGTTATTACGTTAAATCAAGAAGGTGAAGTCGTAGTTATTAATCCACCGGCTGAACATTTCTTACAAGTTTGGCAAGAAGAAAAAGAGATAGAGCTAAGTAAAAAACTACCTTCTGAACTTGTGGAACTATTCCATCTCGTTGTAGAAAGCGAGCAACAACAAGTAGTTGAAATTAATTTACAAAAAGGGAACTATGTAGTTCTTATGACGCCACTTTACAATCAAACGAAAATTCGTGGGGCTGTAGCAGTACTGCGAGATATGACGGAAGAACGTCGTCTTGAGAAAATGCGTCAAGACTTTATTGCGAATGTATCACATGAACTTCGTACACCGATGGTCATGCTTCAAGGGTATAGTGAAGCGATTTTAGATGATATTGTGCAAACGAAAGAGGAAATAGATGAGTTTGTTCAAATCATTTATGATGAATCCGTTCGTTTAGGTAAACTTGTAAATGAATTGTTAGATTTAGCTCGTATGGAAAGCGGTCACGTAGAGTTACATATTGGTGAAGTGGATATACATCCGTTTGTTGAAAAAATTGGTCGTAAATTCCAAGGGATTGCAAAGGATAAAGAAGTTGAACTAACAGTTGATTTCCGAAATCCGATTGAAGAATACGCGTTTGATGCGGATCGGATGGAACAAGTGTTGACGAACTTGATTGATAACGCAATTCGTCATACGAATGCGGGTGGACATGTAACGCTTGTAATTGATACGAAAAATAATGGTCTCATTTTTGAAGTACAAGATTCGGGTGCTGGCATTCCAGAAGAGGATATTCCATTTTTATTTGATCGTTTCTACAAAGCTGATAAAGCAAGAACACGTGGAAAAAAGGGTGGAACAGGACTCGGGCTTGCGATTGCGAAAAATATTGTTCAAGGCCATGATGGTAAAATTTCTGTTTCAAGTGTTGTTGGAGAAGGAACTACATTCTCTGTATATTTACCGAATCGTATAATTTAGATATGTGTTTTTAAAGTTGATAATGAATAAAGTTCTGCTGTTTTTTATTTTTTTGTAAACTCAATTAAATAAATAATGGTAGAACTTTTTTCTATCTTGGTCGAATTAAGAATAACAAGAGAGGTGCTGTGAAGAAATGAAATTATATACAAAAACAGGAGATAAAGGAACGACAAGTGTAATAGGTGGCAGGGTTGATAAAGATGATATCCGTGTGGAAGCGTATGGAACAATAGATGAGGCGAATTCTCATATTGGATATGCAATGACTAAGCTTCAAGGCGGGTCTTTTAGAGATATTTACAATGAGCTCGAAAATATTCAACACGAACTATTTGATTGCGGGGGAGACTTGGCAATAGTGGAACAAAAAATTCCTTATAAAGTGACAATTGAAATGGTTGAAAGCTTAGAAGGAAAGATTGATTTGTATATAGAAGAAGCCCCACCATTAGAACGCTTTATTTTGCCAGGTGGTAGCGAGGCGGCGGCTACTATTCATATTGCACGTACTGTTGTAAGGAGAGCGGAACGCTCTATAGTATCATTGCAAAAAGAAGTGGAAATAAATGAAGTTGTCTTAAAGTATGTAAATAGATTATCTGATTATTTGTTTGCGATAGCTAGAGTAATAAATGCACGATTACAAGTAAAAGATGTGGAGTATAACCGTAGTGCATTAGTTTTTCGTGATAAGAAAGAGAAGGAAGTGGAGTAATTCACTTTCTTTTTTTGTATACTTTTTTCTGTAATATACCAAAATAGAGAAGGTATGGTGGTAATTAGAAAACGGAGGATGTATATGAAAGTTTTAAAATGCGGCGTCATGTTATTGACGATACTGTTCGTATCTCAATTACATGTTTATGCAGAAGAAAATCGATGGACATGGCCTGTTGAAGGTCAGATAAGTGATTATTTTGGGACGAGGCATGGAAAACACTACGGTATTGATATAGCTGCACCGATTGGAACGCCTGTGGCAGCTATCCAAGAAGGTAAGGTAACGAAGTCTTATTATTCAAATAGTTATGGAAATGTTGTATTTATTAAACACGGAGAATATGAGGCTGTATATGCACATTTAAATAAGCGATATGTGGGACAAGGAGAGTATATTTCAAAAGGAGAAAAAATCGGAGAAGTAGGAAACACGGGAGAATCGCGAGGTGCACATTTACATCTAGAACTTCATCAAGGAAGATGGACGATGGCGAAAAAGAATGCGATGAACCCATTGCTTGTTTTAAATGAACAAAGAAATGAAGTTGTTTCTTCATCATTATATGTCGTACAAAAAGGGGATACTTTAGTTAGTATTGCACGGAAATTTAGTATGACACTTAAGGAAATTAAAGAAAAAAATGGATTACAGCAAGAGCTAATTTATCCTAATCAACAATTATATGTTAAGTAAAGAAAATGTCTCAAAAATTAATCTTTGAACAAATTTATGTTCTTCTTAAATAAAATTGCAATGTATATGAAATCATATGGACGCTTCTGCTAGAAATATTGAGTGAATGAGAGTATCTATATCTAAAAGAAAGCCGTCCCAAAACTTATTTTGGGACGGCTTCTTTTACCAAAAAATAAAGACACATATAAATCCAGAAATAGCTAAATAGCTATATAAGTAAAAAACTTTTGTTCTTGTTTTCTCTTTTGTTCGAAAAAGTACGATAGTCGGTTCAATTAAACCGATTGTCAAACAAAGTAGACCAAGAAGCATACAACCTATCGAAATAGAATACAGGGCGATTTGTGGTGCTTGAAATGGAATCATCCATTTTAATAAAAATGCAATAAGTGCAGTGTAACAAATGCTACCGATGTATTTATTTAGTGGTGTATTAGAACGAAAACCAGGAAGTTTTTTTAAGAAAGAGCGGGACACAACTTCTGTTTGTAAAGATGTATGCTCTTCGATAACTTTTTGGGCTTCTTTTCCTTTTTGAAAAAGAGATAAAATCCAATTTCGCTCACCTTGAAAAATAAATTGAGAAGTTGTCAAATAGTGATCAACTTTCACTTTATTCCAGCTCTTCCACGGATGACGCTCGCACAATTTTAATTTACTTTCTGTTTTTTTATCATACTGATAAATACTGATGCCATCTTCATCGAAAGTAGCATAGTATGTCTCGCTTGAGAATGTGCCTAAATCAATTGGACAGTAGAAAAGTAACTCTTTTTTTAAGTAAAAGTATTCTTTTCTTAAGTTTTTTTTCATTGCTTCTCGAATAGAATGTCTTTTTTCTTTTTTCATGACATTTCCTCCATAACTCAGAAAATGTTCTTATCTTAACAATTCAATATCTTATCACTTTTAATTATATATGACTAGGTAATTCAAAAGAGAAATGCCGGATAATAAAAAATATGGATTGTATTGTAAAATATCTCGCAATTTATTTGTTTTTACAAAAAATAAATAACTAACTTAAAATAAGTTACAATTTTTTAGTTCACAATATTATGGGGTTGTTGTATAATAAAGGGGAAAATAGAATATCGGTCTATCTTCGGGGCAGGGTGAAAATCCCGACCGGCGGTGATGAACTATTTATGATTTTGTTCTAAGCCCGCGAGCCGTTAAGGCAGGATTTGGTGTGATTCCAAAGCCGACAGTATAGTCTGGATGGGAGAAGATGGAGGTTCAAGCGTTCAAAAAAGATATGGATTTGAACGTCTGTTTGATGTGCCTTAAATTCTCCCTTTGTGTAAAACACAAAGGGTTTTTTCGTTCTATGAAAAAATAGGCATAGCAGAACCTTTCCACTTTCCATGAGATGATCGATGGAAAAGGAGAGAGAAAGATGAAACAAAAAAACAGTGTAGTGCAGATGGTGAGTGTAGCGATGCTAAGTAGTATTGCGTATTTACTAATGATGTTGGATTTCCCGTTCCCAGGGCTTCCGCCATTTTTAAAAATTGATTTTAGTGATGTACCAGCTCTAATTGCAGCAATTATCTTTGGACCAGTAGCAGGAGTAATTGTAGAAGCGATAAAGAACATTTTACATTACGGAATTCAAGGAAGTTTAATAGGAGTACCAGTTGGAGAAATTGCAAACTTTATTGCAGGATGTTTATTTATTGGACCAGCAACTTTCTTATTTAGAAAGTATCGTACTGTGAAGAGTTTAACGACAGGATTAATGCTAGGGACAATTACAATGGCACTCATTATGAGTGTATTAAACTACATCATCATATTCCCGGCGTACACTTGGTTTTTAAATTCACCGGCTATGTCTAGCGAAGCTATAAGAACAACGGTTGTAACGGCAATCTTACCATTTAATTTAATTAAAGGAATTATTGTAACAATTGTATTTGTAGCATTATTCTCACGCCTGAAAGTATGGGTGTTTGCAAAAATGAAAAATGCATAATATATATAATAAAACCATTAGTAGTGTGGAACTATTAATGGTTTTTTATTTAGGAAAATAAAATTTGGATACAAAAAATGCCCCTCATATTGATGAGGGGCATTTTTTGAAGTTAATAAAAGACTATTCGAATTTTAAAGCGTCTCCGTCGAATGATTCGTCAGCAACTTTAATTGAGTCAGTTGGACAACCTTCGAATGCATCCATCATATCTTCAACTAATACATCTGGAATTTCAACGATACCTTGGTTATCGTCTAATGTTACAAATGCAATACCTTCATCATCATAGTCATAAATGTCTGGTGCAGCAGCGCCACAAGCACCACATGCAATACAAGTATCTTTATCAACGATTGTATATTTTGCCATCTTTTTTCCCTCCTGATAATATGTATGTGAAAAGCTCGCCATAAAAATTATAACCTTATTGTAAAACGGTTTTTAAAACTTTTCAACATAAAATTATAATGATAATGCTTATCAATTAGAGTGTCAACTTTTTTTTGAATTATTTCATTAGATTTTCAAAATACGTAAATGTGATTTCGTTTGATACAATAGAATATATACAAGTATATAGTACTTATATGATAAATTTAATGAGCGACAGTAGATTAGTGTAATTATACTGAAAAGAATGAAGTTAAGATTGGAAGGTGGAAGCGGTCGTGCAAATACAATATACTTTGTTGCATTGTTTAAAACAATTGAATGGTGAAAGAACCGTTTCTTCTATTTATTATTTACTAAAGGGCAAACGTTCTTCGCAAACATTACAAGATGGAAATATGTTCCGGATTTCTTTTTTGTTCGGAATATATAAATCGTTAAATAGAACTGACTATGATGGTGAAGTTGAAAAGTTGTTGCAAGCAAATTTTATTCAAGAAATACATGAAAATACATATGTGTTAACACCTACGGGTAAAACGCAGTTACATAAATGGGGGGAAGTGTATGCTTTTCCGACGTATTTGCATGGTTTGCATTATGGTGAATTAGGTGAAACATTTTGGAAAAGATTATCATTGATTATTCAAACTATATCAAATTTACAACAGAATAATACGAAGTTTATCCCGATTCAACAAGATACAGAAATAATGATGTGGGTGAAACGTTTTCTAACAGGAATGCCATATAAGAGAAGTGAGTTGGCGAGAAAATTATGGGTGGAAGTACATAATCTTTTAGAAAAGAGTAATGCGATAGAAGCGACGATTGTAACATATCGACTAACGGGTTATGAACGTATTGGTTGTACATTACAACAATTAGCAGAAATTACGAAACAAGATATATTCAGGGTGTATTTTTTATTTTGGGGTACAATGCACTTCTTTATACAAGAAGTTCGTGATAAAGAAAATGAATTTCCGCTATTAGCTGAAATTATATCTTATCCAAATGAGAGAGCTGAATTATTTAGTTTATCAACGAAAAAAACATATAATTTTTGGAGACAAGGGCGTTCTTTAGAAGAAATAGCAACGATTAGGAATTTAAAAGTTGCAACGATAGAAGATCATTTTGTTGAAATTGCTTTGCGAGAAAAAGATTTTCCTATTGAGATGTTTATGGAAAAAGAAAAGATAGACAAAGTAATAAAAGTAATTGAAGCATTGCAAACGCGGAAGTTACGTGTTTTGAAACAAACGGTTGGAGAAGATATCTCTTATTTTGAAGTTCGTCTTGTATTAGCGCGGATGGAGGGTGTAAATGAAACTTGAAGAATATTTATATAAGTGGTTTGGATATTCTGAATTTCGTCCAGGTCAAAAAGGAGTTATTACAGATTTATTAGAAGGCAAAGATGTGATAGCGATGCTTCCGACTGGAAGAGGGAAATCTATGTGCTATCAGTTTCCAGGGCTTATGCGAGAAGGAACGGTGCTTGTTGTATCACCGTTATTATCTTTAATGGAAGATCAAGTGACCCAATTAAAGTATGTTGTGAAAAACCGAGTGATAGCACTTAATAGTTTTCGGACATTAAATGAAAAAAGAGAAGCAATGAGAAAGTTATCTTCATATAAATTTATTTTTGTTTCACCAGAGATGTTACAGTCGGAGTTATTAATTAGGGAATTGAAGAAAATTCATATTTCATTATTTGTTGTTGATGAGGCTCATTGTATTTCTCAATGGGGTTATGATTTTCGTCCGGATTATAAAAAGTTAGATCAAGTAATTAATAATATCGGATTCCCTGCGGTACTAGCATTAACAGCTACAGCGACAAAAGATGTACTGCGAGATATAGAAGAAAGTTTAAGTTTAAAGAATGTCGCACAGCATGTGTATTCTATTGATCGTCCAAATATTGCAATGGAAGTACAATTTGTAGAGACGATAGAAGAGAAAAAAGAGGCACTTTTGGATCAGGTGCTGTATTTGCAAGGGCCAGGGATTGTATATTGTTCAAGTAGAGCGTGGACGGAACGTTTAACGGAATACTTGAGAGGAAAAGGAGTTACTGGTGTAGCTTTTTATCATGGTGGTATGGAACATGAAGAGCGTATGTTAATTCAACAGCAGTTTATGAATGATCAATTGCAGCTTGTAATATGTACAAGTGCATTTGGTATGGGGGTAAATAAGGCGAATACGCGATATATTATTCATTTCCATTATCCAACTAATATAGCTTCTTACTTACAAGAAATCGGAAGAGCTGGAAGAGATGGCGAACCAAGTATAGCTATTTTATTGTGTAGTCCGTTAGATCATGATTTGCCAATTTCAATCATTGAGGATGAATTGCCAAGTCAGTCACAAATACAATTTTTGTTTTCTTTACTACAAGAAAGAATGTTTCAAACGAAAGAATTACCAATAGAAGATGTAGAAGAAATTTGTTATAATGCAGCAAGATTTAATGAGCAGTATTGGCGTTTCGTTCGTTATCATCTCGAACAGCTTGGAATTATACAACAGCGAAGAGTATTATTAGAGGGTTTGTCAGATGAAATCATGAACCGATTAATAGCTGAAGTAGAAATGAGGTTGCGTAATAAATATAGTGAGTTAGAAAATGTGAAGTCATGGATACGAGTTAAAGGATGTAGACGTGAATATGTGTTGCAACAGTTCGGTTATAGGAAAGAGCAAGAGTTAAATAATTGCTGCGACTATTGCGGTATTACAAAAGAAGATTATAAAAAAAGACAAGCGCAACAATCGGATTTCGACTATAATTGGGAAACAGAGTTACAAAAGCTTTTCGGCCTAGAAAAGATGGGGGAATGATGAACATTCAAAGGCATAATGTTGAAGATATGAGTCCGCAGGAAATAAGGCTGAATCTGTATATAACACAGTTAATTATTATCGGTATTGGTTGTTTACTAACATATATATTATTTCAAGATGTAAAAGAAGTGTTTAATCTATGGAAATGGGAACCAGTATCTATACTTATTATAGGTGGTTTGTTAGCGATTAGTATTGTGTTATTAGATTATGTTGCAATGCGAGTGTTTCCAGAGTCTTGGTTTGATGATGGTGGTATTAACGATAAGATGTTTCAAGGGATGTCGGTTATGCATTTACTCGTTATTACGTTCGTAATCGGTTTTGCAGAAGAATTTTTATTTAGAGGTGTCGTGCAAACGCATTTTGGAATTGTAATTGCGAGTTTCGTATTTGCAGTGTTACATATTCGTTATATAACGAAGCCATTTTTGTTTTGTTTCGTCTGTTTCATTAGTTTTGTCTTTGGTTATGTATTTGAATGGACAGGAAATTTGTTTATAACAATCTTTGCACACTTTCTTGTTGATTTTATAATGGGACTCCAATTAAGAAAATAAATGGAAGGTGGTGGTGAACAACATGAGGAAACGAATTCCTGATTTTGAAGAGGAATTAGAAGTTGAGCGAGTGGAAGAAAAAGAAAGTTTACCGCCGCGTAGTGAAATTCATAGAAATAAAGAGAACAAACAAAAGTTTAAAATAAATCACATTTTCGTCCGGGTTTTAACATTTCTATTCATTCTACTGCCAATTAGTATTTTATGGTATACGGATAAGTATATTCAAGTGAAAGGCGATAGTAGTAATGCTGGGAAAAGTGCGTTTGAAGTAATCTTCTTTGATTCAGCTAAATCTGAGTCGCATAAACAGTCTGAAAAGGTAATAACGCATACTGTGAAAGAGGGAGAAACTTTAGAAAGTATAGCGAAGCAATATTTTTCAGATAAAAATGGGATTGAAATAATTAAAAAGTATAATAACTTGCAAGAAGATGAAGTGAGTGCAGGTCAAGAATTGAAAATTCCGACAAAAGATAAGTCCACAAAGCAAGAGAGCTAGTGAATTAAGCAAGGGCAGTTTATTATAAAAGCCTAGGATTATCTTTATGAGGAGGGGAGTAAAAAATATGATATGGATTATATTATTCAGTACTCTCATAGGCATGGGGATTTTATTGATTCTTGTGATGTATAAAGAAGCGATGCGTAATACGGTGTTGGAACATACTTTAGTATTTAAAGAATTTCCGAAAAGTTTTCAAAAAGTAAATGTGTTTTTTATTTCTGATATTCATAGAAGAGTCATTTCTGATTTATTAATTGAACAAGTAATAGGAAAAGTAGATCTCGTAATTATCGGAGGCGATTTAGCAGAGAAAGGTGTCCCTTTATCAAAAATATCTGCGAATATTCAAAAGTTAAGAGAGATAGCTCCTGTATATTTTGTGTGGGGAAACAATGATTATGAGATAGAATATCATGAATTAGATGCGTTATTATTAGAAAATAACGTGAAAGTATTAGATAATACAAGAGTGGTATTTGAGTCTGAATTAGGAGAGAAAATTTGTTTACTCGGTATAGATGATGTTGGATTGCACCGTGATCGTCTAGATTTGGCATTGGCGGATTGTAAAGAAGATGGTTTTCGTATTTTAATTAGTCACAACCCTGATATAATAAAAAAGATGTCTGGAAATGAACAGATTTCACTTGTGTTAAGTGGACATACTCATGGAGGACAAATCCGATTATTCCCATCTAAAAAATATTTAAAAGGTGGCGTATATAACCATTTGAATACGATTCTTTTTGTTAGTAATGGGTACGGAACAACATTGATACCACTTCGTTTTCGAGCACCTGCTCAAACACATATCATTACATTGTGTGGAGGGAAATGATGCCAATTCAAAGTGGAAAATATAATATAAAAGCTGTTTCGAATATAATTGGAGTTCAGCCGAGTACGCTTCGTGCATGGGAACGACGATATCAAATTATTGCCCCAAAGCGGAATCAAGCTGGGCATCGTTTATATACAGAAGAGCATATTCAAATTTTAAAATGGTTAATGAAAAAAGTTTCTTCCGGTATGATGATTGGGCAAGCAGTTCAATTATTAGAAGGGAATCGTTTGCAAAGTACAGTTCAAAAAGAGATACATTTCGATAAAGAAGTTGTTTTAGTGGACGATTTGCTAGAAGCTTTGTTAAAATTTGATGAAATTACAATTGCTGCATTATTAAACGAAGCTTTTAGTATATATTCAACAGAAAAGGTTGTTGCCAGTATCGTTCTTCAAGTGACAGACAAATTGTTAACATCAAAAAAAAATAATGAGATTTCAATGGTGCAATTCCAATATGCACTATTATTTTTACAAACGCGTCTAGGTATGGTGTATCATAATGCCTCAATGTTTTCCTCTTCACACAAAGTTATTGTGTTAGAAAAGGATGCATTGAAAGGATTTATTTTTTCAACGTATTTACGCTTGAAAGGATATGAGGCGATATATATTAGGACAAGCTTAGCTGAAGATGGTATGTTGTCAGCGGTAGAGGAAATACAGCCGAAATATGTATTTGTATCTTTTGCTGATGAACAAGAAATAAAAAAGACGATAAACTTTATAAATTTATTACAAGAAAAAAGGGAATCTCTTTCTGTTGGTTTTATCGGAAAGCTAGGCGTTCTAGATCAGTTGGACATTGAAACAATCTTAATTGGTGATACGAAAGAAGAATGGGATGAATGGTTAAAAATATCGGAATAGTTGTTCGAAAAGAACCATCTATTTTCTATTTCATATAATAAAAATTAGATGCATTGGTTACGTAGGGAGGGTATGAGATGAGGCTGGAACGATTAAATTACAATAAGATAAAAATTTTTCTAACATTTGATGATTTATCTGAACGAGGATTAACGAAAGAAGATTTATGGAGAAATGCGCCGAAAGTACAGCAGTTATTTCGTGATATGATGCAAGAAGCAAATAAGGAATTGGGATTTGAAGCGGATGGCCCAATTGCAGTTGAAGTGTTTTCTCTACAAGCGCAAGGGATGGTTGTAATTGTAACGAAAGAAAATCAAGAAATGGATACAGATGATGAGTTCCGTGACGAGTTTATTGAAATGCAAGTGACTCTAGATGAAAGCGAGCATATATTGTATGAGTTTGCTACACTAGACGACGTAATTAACCTGTCGAATCGTTTATATAACCTTGATGTAACTGGCGGAAAACTATATACGTGGGATGGTCGTTTCTATCTTTGGATGGAAGAAGAAGAGCAAGTTCAATTACTAAAGGCGGATTTTATAGCTATTTTAGCTGAGTATGGTAATCCGTCTACAGCAACCATTTATCGCATCATGGAGTACGGTAAAGAATTAATGGATTCTAACGCGATAGAACAAATACACAATTACTTTGTGAAAAAACAAAACCTCAGCTGATATAACATAGCTGAGGTTTTATTTTTTATCGGATAAGGGAAGTGGGTTTAGGGCTGATTGTAAATACTCGAACATACTTTTTGAAAATAAAATATGCAGTTTTATAGTAGGGGAATGGAATAAAATAAAAAATATTTAAATATTTAAGTATTTTACTTTTCTAAAAGTAATAAAAGGACTATAATAATAGTGAAAACGCTTGCAACAGAAAATAGTTTGTATATATTTGTTAGCGTTTTCTATTGCATTCCAAATTTAAGGGTGTATACTAGGCAATGAAGGTTTACTAAACAAGTGAAATTACAGGGGGTTTACTTACTATGGTAGCCGAAAAGGGAACTCAAACAAAAACACAACAACAAAGGGAACAACATTTTGAACTATTGAATTCAACACAAATTGTTATTAGTGAAGCGTTAGAAAAATTGGGTTATCCAAACGAAGTATATGAATTATTAAAAGAACCAATTCGTATGATGACAGTGAAAATACCAGTTCGTATGGATGACGGGACTGTTAAAATATTTACAGGATATCGTGCACAACATAATGATGCTGTTGGTCCAACGAAAGGTGGAATTCGCTTCCATCCGAATGTAACAGAAAATGAAGTGAAAGCACTTTCAATCTGGATGAGTTTAAAATGTGGTATTGTTGATTTACCATATGGTGGAGGTAAAGGTGGAATTATCTGTGACCCGCGTGAAATGTCATTCCGTGAGTTAGAAAGATTAAGCCGCGGTTATGTACGAGCAATTAGCCAAATCGTAGGACCGACGAAAGATATTCCAGCTCCAGATGTATTCACAAACTCTCAAATTATGGCATGGATGATGGATGAATATAGCCGTATTGATGAATTTAATTCACCAGGATTTATTACAGGTAAGCCACTTGTATTAGGTGGATCGCATGGACGTGAAACAGCAACGGCGAAAGGTGTAACAATTTGTATTCGCGAAGCTGCAAAAAAACGCGACATTGATATTAAAGGTGCGCGCGTTGTTGTTCAAGGATTCGGTAATGCTGGTAGCTTCTTAGCTAAATTTATGCATGATGCAGGTGCGAAAGTTATTGCAATCTCAGATGCTTACGGTGCACTGCATGATCCAAACGGATTAGATATTGATTATTTATTAGACCGTCGTGATAGCTTCGGTACAGTAACAAAATTATTTAATAATACAATTTCAAATAAAGAATTGTTAGAACTGGATTGCGACATTTTAGTTCCAGCTGCAATTGAGAACCAAATTACAGAAGAAAATGCTAATAATATTAAAGCGAAAATCGTTGTTGAAGCGGCAAATGGTCCAACAACATTAGAAGCGACTAAAATTTTAACAGATCGCGGAATTTTACTTGTTCCAGACGTATTAGCAAGTGCTGGTGGTGTAACAGTATCTTACTTTGAGTGGGTACAAAATAACCAAGGTTACTACTGGACTGAAGAAGAAGTAGAACAACGTTTAGAAAAAGTAATGGTAAGATCATTTGATTCTATTTATGAAACAGCACAAGTTCGTAAAGTGAACATGCGCTTAGCAGCGTACATGGTTGGTGTTCGTAAAATGGCTGAAGCGAGCCGCTTCAGAGGTTGGGTATAATATTATATCTTGAGAAAACGTGATTTCCTTTCGAGGGAATCACGTTTTTTGTTGAAGTATTAGATTGAGGTGTTGTATATGGAAAATGAAATGATGGAACGAGTAGAACAATTAGAAGAAAAGGTTAAGCGGTTAGAGGGAGAACTCGTAAGAACGATGAAAGCCCGAAAAATAAGTATCGTTCGGGTGTCCGGGGAAGGGCTACTGTTTTTAATATTTGGTGTGGTTGTAGTTGGGCCAATTATTGCCGTTGTCATCTCAATTCTTACTTGGCTTGCTGAAAAATAAAATAAAAATAAAAAGAACGCTTGTTCTATACGAACAAACGTGCTATACTTTCCTTAGATAAACAAAACGGAAATGATTTTAAGGAGAGATAAATGATGAAAATGACAGTAGACCAAAGATTTATGATGCCAGCGGATGTTGTAGAACGAGTGGAAGTATTACGAAACAAACAAAGTAAGCGTGGCACATTAGTACAATCAGTAAATAAATTTTTCGGTTTAGATACGAAAGAAGATTGTGTTTGGTTTTACGGTTTTTATGGAGTGGCTGTAAGTATTCTGTTATTTATGGTGTTCACATCAAACATTTTCGATTTTCTCTTCGCTTAAGAAATATGCGATAAGAACATTACTGCCGAATACATATATAAGGAAGTAAGGTAATCTTCTAGAGCGGGAGTTGGTAGTAATGGCGATGTTTCCTATAGAGCGTAATTATATTGGATATGGAAGTTCACGGCCGGGGATTCCACTGACTAAAGTGAGGTTTATTGTAAGCCATGATACGGGGAATCCTGGAAGCAATGCGATAGGGAATCGAGATTACTTTAATGAAATACAACCGAAAGCTTCGGCGCATACATTTATAGATGATAAAACAATATTGGAGATTATTCCTATAAGTGAAGTTGCGTACCATGTGCGATACAATGTGCCGACGGATAATGACTTATATGGTTATGATGCAAATAAGGCTGCTATTGGAGTGGAGCTTTGTTATGGCGGCGATGTTAACTTTTGGGAAGCGTATACGCGTTTTACGTGGTATCATGCGTATTTGTGTCACAATTTTGGCTTGAATCCGAAAAAAGATATCGTATCACATAAAACACTTGATCCAGCTAGAAAAATTGATCCTGAAAATGTATTAGGGCAACAAGGTATTAAATTTCAGCAGTTTTTAGCAGATGTCTATCGGATGTACGTTTCGTTTAGATGACAAATATATGAAAAATGAATACAATAAAGATAGGTGCCTACTGCTGTAAGTAGGTTTTTTCTTGTTTTTATAAATAGTGTATTGGTAGAAGACTAGGAGTGGAAGAGTATGCAGAAAGAAACAGTTATTATAATTGGAGGCGGTCCGTGCGGATTAGCAGCGGCAATTTCGTTGCAAAAGGTAGGGATAAATCCGTTAGTAATTGAAAAAGGAAACATTGTAAATGCGATTTATAATTATCCAACTCATCAAACATTTTTCTCTTCTAGTGAAAAATTAGAAATTGGTGAAGTGGCCTTTATCACAGAAAATCGTAAACCAGTTCGAAATCAAGCACTTGCATATTATCGTGAAGTGGTAAAGCGTAAGTCTGTACGCGTAAATGCTTTTGAACGAGTGGAGAAGGTTCAAAAAGATGGAGAAGTTTTTAAGGTTGAAACGACAAAACGTGACGGAAGTAAAGAGATATATGTAGCGAAATATATTGTTGTAGCAACTGGATATTATGACCATCCAAATTATATGAACGTTCCAGGTGAGGAACTGAAGAAAGTAGCTCATTACTTTAAAGAAGGACATCCTTATTTTGATCGAGATGTAGTAGTTATAGGTGGGAAAAATTCAAGTATAGACGCTGCGTTGGAACTTGTTAAAGCTGGTGCACGAGTAACGGTACTGTATCGTGGAAGTGAGTATTCACCAAGTATTAAGCCGTGGATTTTGCCGGAATTCGAGGCATTAGTACGAAACGACACAATTCAAATGCATTTCGGGGCTCATGTGAAAGAAATTACTGAGCATACATTAACGTTTACGATTGATGGTGAAGCTTCTACAATCCAAAACGATTTTGTATTTGCGATGACTGGTTATCACCCTGATCATAGCTTCTTGACGAAGATGGGTGTTTTGATTGATGAAGAAACAGGGCGTCCGATTTATACAGAGGATAGAATGGAAACGAATGCTGAAAATATTTTCATTGCAGGTGTCATTGCTGCTGGAAATAATGCAAATGAAATATTTATCGAGAACGGTAGATTTCATGGAGATGCAATTGCACAAACCATTGCATTAAGAGAAAAATAAAAGGAGCTGTCGAGAAAACCTCGACAGCTCCTTTTTATTCGTGCATAAACATATTTTGGATTGTTTCATGAGAATTTGTATTCTCTAATGCGACCAGTAATTTAATACGTGCTTTTTGTGCGTTTAAGCCGTATGTGAATACAATGCCCATATCTTTTAAGTGTTTACCGCCACCTTCATACGAATATACGTCTTGAACGATACCGTTGAAACAGCGAGAAACTAATACGACAGGAATACCTTTATTTAGTGATCGTTCTAGGCTAGGAAGTGTTCTTGGAGGTAGGTTACCTTGTCCGAGTGCTTCGATAACAATACCGTCTACAGGAAGATTCTCGATTGCTGCTAATAATGTATCATCCATGCCAGCATATGCTTTTAGAACAACTACATTTTTAGACACTTTGTTTACCGTATATGTTTCATGATGTACTAAAGCGTGATGGAAGACAACGCCGCGTTTTGTTACCATTCCAATCGGTCCGTATTGTGGGCTTTGGAATGTTGCGACATTACTTGTATGTGTTTTCGTTACATTTGTAGCGCAATGAATTTCGTCGTTTAATACGACTAAAACACCTTTTTCTGCCGCTTCGTCACAACTAGCGACTTTTACAGCTGATAAGAAGTTATATAGGCCGTCAGCACCTAATTCATTACTAGAACGCATTGCACCTGTTACAACGATCGGAATAGTTGATTGTACTGTTAAATCTAAGAAATAAGCTGTTTCTTCTAATGTATCCGTACCATGCGTAATGACTACGCCATGAATGTTGTCTTGTTTTACTCTTTCATCAATGATGACTTGTAATTGTAACATTTCGCTCGGTGTCATATGGGGAGACGGTAAATGGAACACATCTTCAACGATTAAATCAACATCGCCTTCTAAATCAGGAATGAATTTTAAAAGTGGATTTTTTTCACCTGGTTGTACGACGCCAGTTTCTTTATCTTCCTCCATTGCAATTGTTCCACCTGTGTGTAAAACTAGGATTCTTTTCAATGCTATACCCCTTTCAAGTTGAAAAATACATTTAGAACATAACATGTTTTGAGTAAATTCGACAATGGAAATGTATAAAAGTATGCTAGGAAATTGACAATAAAACTAGTTGTTTTATGTGCGTTGTATAAAAACATGAAACGAGATGTGTAAATGTAGGGTAGGAAGGAGTAAATGCTTTGAAAAAAGTGGAGAAAATTTTTATTCGTATATTGGTCATTCAATGTATTTGTCTTTGTGTTGTACAATTGTTATTTATGCATAAATCTTCAGTGAAATATTTGTCTAAAATTGTTTATTATGAAGGTGTTATCGCAAAAAATAAAGCGGAAATTTTGCAGGTGAATAGGTAGTTTTCATTTTCTTCTATGAAGGATTATGCTACAATAATTGAGGATTTAATGACGTGAAGCAAATGAGAAGAAGCAGGGATGAACACCTGCTTTTCGTTTTGTTTTATAAGTGAAAAAATGAGGTGTTACAATGGATAAACGAATTTCAATTGCTATAGATGGTCCAGCAGCTGCTGGGAAAAGTACAGTGGCAAAAGTTGTTGCGAAGGAACTTTCTTACGTTTATATTGATACAGGCGCGATGTACCGTACGCTTACATATGCAGCCCTTGAACAAAAAGTAGACATTGAAAATGAAGAGCAGTTAATGGAAGTTGTAAAGAATGTAAATATTGAATTTCAGCAAGGAGAAAATACACAGCTTGTATTTTTAAATGGACAAGATGTTTCTGAAGTCATTCGTACACCTGATGTGACGAACCGAGTATCTATTGTAGCGAAGCATCGCCTTGTTCGTGAAGAAATGGTATTTCGTCAACAAGAGTTAGCGAAACAAGGTGGCGTTGTAATGGACGGCCGTGATATTGGTACACATGTATTACCAGATGCTGAAGTGAAAATCTTTATGCTTGCTTCTGTTGAAGAAAGAGCGGAAAGAAGACATTTAGAAAATTTAAATAAAGGTTTTGATTCTAATTTAGAGCAGTTAAAAGAAGAAATTGCTCAGCGTGATAAATTAGATTCAGAACGCGAAGTTTCTCCTCTAAAAAAGGCTGATGATGCATTGGAATTAGATACGACTTCTTTATCAATTGAAGAAGTTGTCCAAAAAATTATGAGTATTGTTTCAGGAGTGTTTGCGAAATAAAGAAAGGGGGCTAGCCTCTTTCTTTTTTTATTTATATAGAAATGTAAAGGATACGTGAATTGTGAGTCTCTTTCCTTGACAAATGAGCTGATTTGTAAGAAGTTAGTTAAAGAGGAATAAAACTGTCAGAATATATTCGCTATTATATTTCAAAACATACTTTTTTCAATCTGGTTTTGCTGTATACTATTTATATAGGTTTAATATATTTTCTTTGTGAATGGTATTGAAAAAGAGTATGTGATGAGAAATTCTTAAACATGCAAATGAAAACTTTGTTTTCATTTCGTATATACATAAAAATGCTTTGTCAATTCTGTAGGGAGGTATTTCCATGGTAGAGAAAATGAATGAAGAAGTTATGGATTCAAAAGAATTACAAGTTGGTGACGTTGTTACAGGTTCTGTAACGAAAGTTGAAGAGAAACAAGTGCTTGTAAATGTTGGATACAAAACAGATGGCGTAATTCCAATTAGTGAATTAGCTAACGTTCATATTGAAAAAGCAAGCGATGTTGTAGAATTAGATCAAACACTAGAGTTAAAAATTATTAAATTAGAAGAAGATGATCTTGTCTTATCTAAACGTGCTGTTGATGCAGAAAAAGCATGGGTAGAATTACAAGAGAAATTTACTTCTGGTCATGTATTTGATGTTACTGTAAAAGATATCGTGAATGGCGGATTAGTTGTGGACCTTGGTGTTCGTGGTTTTATCCCAGCTTCACTTGTAGAAGTACATTATGTAGAAGACTTTACTGACTATAAAGGTAAAACATTAGCGGTAAAAATTGTTGAATTAGACCGTGAAAAAAATCGTGTAATCCTTTCTCATAAAGCGGTAGTAGAATTAGAACTAGATTCTAAGAAAAAAGAAGCAATTTCTTCATTAAAAGAAGGTGACGTTGTTGAAGGAACAGTGCAACGATTAACTGACTTTGGTGCTTTCGTTAACGTTGGTGGTGTGGACGGTTTAGTTCACATTTCACAAATCTCACACGAACGTGTAGAGCAACCATCTGAAGTATTGGAGCAAGGTCAAAAGGTAAAGGTAAAGGTATTATCTGTTGATGCTGATACACAACGTATTTCTTTATCAATTAAAGCAGCTCAACCAGGACCTTGGGAAAATGTTGCTGGCGAAATAAAAGCTGGAGATATTCGTGAGGGAGTAGTAAAACGCCTTGTTACATTTGGTGCATTCGTTGAGATTTTACCTGGCGTTGAAGGACTTGTACACGTATCTCAAATTGCAAATCGTCACGTGAAAAATCCGAGTGAAGTATTGGAAATGGGACAGGAAGTAAAAGTGAAAGTGCTTGAAGTTCACGTAGCAGAGAAACGTATTTCTTTAAGTATAAAAGAAGCGCTTGAGGAAAATAATGTAACTGAAGATTATAGTCAGTATGAGCCAAATGCTGATTCTGCTACTTTCCAATTAAGTGATATTATTGGTGAACAACTGAAAAAATTAAAGAAATAATGAGGGGTACAAGTGGTAAGGGCAAAACGTAAATTAGATCATATTGAATATGCTCTTTCTACTGGACAGTCTCGTACGCATGGCTTTCATGATATTGATTTTGTGCATCAAAGCTTGCCAAATTCAAATTATGACACAATAACATGTGAAACAAAAATCGGCGAACTTTCACTAAGTTCGCCGATTTTTATCAATGCGATGACTGGTGGTGGAGGAGAGAAAACGTTACATATTAATGAGCAATTAGCATATGTAGCGAAACATCATAACCTTGCTATGGCTGTAGGTTCGCAAATGGCGGCGTTAAAAGATAAAAGTGAGGCTGCTTCTTATAAGGTGATTAGAAAGGTAAACCCAAATGGTATTTTCTTTGCTAATTTAGGTAGTGAGGCAACTATCGAACAGGCAAAGTGGGCTGTCGATATGATTGAAGCGAACGCGCTACAAATTCATTTAAATGTCATACAAGAGTTAACGATGCCGGAAGGAGACCGTGACTTTATTGGTGTACTTCAGCGAGTTGAGAAAATTGTTTTAAATAGTGAAGTACCTGTCATTGTAAAAGAAGTTGGATTTGGGATGAGTAAGGAAACGGTACAACAGTTAGCGAACGTAGGTGTAACAGCAATTGATATTGGTGGACAAGGTGGTACGAATTTTGCTGCTGTTGAAAATGAAAGAAGACAGCGAATGCTTTCTTATTTTAATAACTGGGGCATACAAACAGCTACCTCGATTATTGAAGCAACCTCTACAAATAATAACCTCTCTTTTATTGCATCTGGGGGTATACAAACAGCGCTTGACGTAGCGAAAGCAATCGCATTAGGGGCGAATACAACTGCGTTTGCTGGTTACTTTTTACGTATTTTAATGCAAGATGGTATCGAGAAGTTAATGGATGAAATCGATCTTTTACATACAGATTTGAAATTTATTATGACAGCTCTCGGTGTGAAGACGATAGAAGAGTTGCAATCTGTACCTCTTGTTGTAAAAGGTGAAACATATCATTGGTTAATGCAGCGTGGTATTGATACTACGCATTATAGTAGGAGATGAAAAATCAACCGTTTGGTTGATTTTTTTCTTTTTTGTTCTTTTTCGTAATATAAAGTGAAGAATGGAATTAGTATTTTATAAAAATATTTTTTCATAAAAATGTAATGAAAAAAAGGGTTGGAAAATGTAGATGGTTAGTTACTGAACTATTAGATAAGGCTTGATTTCCTAAGGGGATAGGTGGAGGTGAAAAGAAGTGATGGGAGGATATAGTACGTAAAAAAGTTATTTCGATATAAATAAAAAACATTAAAATGATTATGTGAAAGACGGTTTCGTACAATATCGAAACCGTCTTTTTGTATTCATTAGTGCTGGTTTTGTTTTCGAGCTTGCTCTGGTGTATCAAGTCCAGTTGCGCCTGGATATTGTAGTGATCGGTCACGGTCAGATTCAACGCGGCGTGATTCTCTTAGTTTTCGTTCTTGGCGATCTTTACCCATAATGAATAACACCTCCTTGTTAAAAGTGTTGCTGTTATAAGAAAAAACTATGCGTAAATAAAGTAGATTAACTTTCATAAAAAGTTCCCATAATGGAAAACATAGGAGGTGAAGTTGATGGATGGAAGTACTTTTTATTTTGTAGCTTGGATAGGATGGATTATCGTAACCTTTTTTATGAAAAAGGATCCTATTCGGTGGAAGTTAGGCGCTTGTATATTGATTTTTATAATTTGCTCTCCGTTATATGTAACGATTGCCTCATTCGTGGTATCAGTAAATGCTCTTTTACTTTGTATTATTTCTTTTATAGGAATCACGCTATATTCTATTTGGAAAAAATTATATAGCTTACTTTCGGCACTTATTATTGCAATGTTATATACAAGTTTTCATCTGTTAGAAATATATGATCCGATTTGGATTGTGGTGGATAGAGTGTTTCTGCTAAGTAGTGCTCTTGTGTATGCATCAGTGTTATTGCATGGGGATCGTATATTACGATTATGTTCCTTATATGTAGGAATGTTACAAGGAGAGTTGCTAGTAACGCTTATTTTTCGGAAATTGAATTTTCCATATGATTACGGTAGTTTAGCGTTTTTTGATATCGTCGCCGTTTCTACATTATTCATGGCAGTATTGTTTTGGATTGCAAAAGCATCAGTATACATGGAACAGTTTAAGAGAAAAACACGTAAAAGAAAGGCGAGGGTAATACATGACTGAATATACACCAGCCATTTTATGCGGCGTAATAGCGGGGACGGTTACAAGGGTGTTAATGCTTCGGACGGATACGCGGCAATATCCGACGAGGTTGCACGGGAAAATTATTCATATTGCAATGGGGTTAATTGCAGCTGCTTTAGGAGCAATTGCAATCCCATCAATTTTGAAAAAAGATTTTTCTGCCATTACATTTCTTACGTTAGCAGCGACGCAATTTCGTGATGTACGTAATATGGAAAGAAACACACTTCAACAATTAGATGGATATGAGCTCGTACCGCGTGGAAATACATACATTGAAGGAATTGCATTGGTTTTTGAAAGTCGCAACTATTTGGCGATGTTAACGTCGTTTGCAACGACGTTTGCGTATATAGGATTCCGTTCATGGATTGCTGGAGTAATTATGGCTATACTCGCATTTTTTATTGCGAAAAAATTAATGTCTGGAAAAAGGCTACATGATCTTGTTGAGATTGAGCATGTTCCGCTTCGTTTTGAAGGAGCAGGACTTTATATTGATAATATTTATATTATGAATATTGGATTACCAGCGAGGCAAGAAGAAATTATGAAATATGGCATGGGATTTATTTTAAAACCGAAATCAATTGATGCGATGGTGACAATCTCAAATTTAGGGCAACGGCAAGCTGTTTTACACGATGTTTCGGTGGCGTTAGGGATCTATAGAGATTCTGGTACACCAGCGCTTGTACCGTTAGCGAAGCGTGATTTAGAGGACGGCAGGGTTGGAATCTTTGTCTTGCCGCAAGATCAAGATGCAGAAAAAGCGATAAGTGTCATAGGAAATGTACCAACGTTAGAAAGTGCTGTACATATGTCATCGGAAGCCCCGAAAGGAAGGGGAGATAAGAGATGATGTTAGAAAGTGTTATTCTGGCAGTTATTACAACGACGCCAGAAAAATTTGCAGGTGGTGCACCTTTATTTGTTTGTGAGTCGACGGAGGAACTAGAATTTGTTGCAAATAATTTAGAGGCAATTTTAGATGGTATTGCGCATCGCTTACAAGAGAATGTATATATTATTGTGAAACATTAGGAACGTGTGTTATAATGTGAGGTGTTTTGATACGTTGAGAAATATTCTGGAATGCAAATCCCTTCTTGCACAAAGAAGGGTTTTTTACATAATAAACAGAAGCAAGTTGAAAGGATGAAAGTATATGCCGAAACCAGTAATAGCAATAGTAGGCCGCCCGAACGTAGGAAAATCTACTATTTTCAATAGAATTGTTGGAGAAAGAGTTTCAATCGTAGAAGATATACCAGGTATAACTCGAGACCGTATTTATAGTGCGGGAGAATGGTTAAATCATGAGTTTAACATTATTGATACAGGTGGAATTGATATTGGAGATGAGCCGTTCTTGACACAAATTCGTCAACAGGCGGAAGTCGCGATTGATGAAGCAGATGTTATCATTTTTATGACGAATGGTCGCGATGGTGTAACTGCAGCGGATGAAGAAGTTGCTAAAATTTTGTATCGTTCTAAAAAACCAATTGTACTTGCGGTAAATAAGATTGATAATCCAGAAATGCGTAGTGATATTTATGATTTTTATTCATTAGGATTTGGCGAGCCATTCCCGATTTCAGGTACACACGGTTTAGGACTTGGTGATTTGTTAGATGAAGCTGCAAATCATTTTCCGAAGATTGAAGAAGAAGCGTATGACGATGAAACAATCCGTTTCTCTTTAATTGGACGTCCAAACGTAGGGAAATCATCGCTTGTAAATGCACTTCTTGGTCAAGAACGTGTAATTGTAAGTAATATAGCAGGAACGACGCGTGATGCTGTCGATACACCATATAGTAAAGATGATCAAGATTATGTAATCATCGATACAGCTGGTATGCGTAAAAAAGGAAAAGTATACGAAAGTACAGAAAAGTATAGTGTGCTTCGTGCACTTAGAGCGATTGAACGTTCTGACGTTGTTTTAGTTGTTTTAGACGGAGAAGAAGGAATTATTGAGCAAGATAAAAAAATCGCTGGATATGCTCATGATTCAGGACGAGCTGTTATTATCGTTGTAAACAAATGGGATGCAGTGAAAAAAGATGAAAAAACAATGAAAGCATTTGAAGAAAACATCCGTGCTCATTTCCAATTCTTGGATTATGCACCGATTGTATTCTTATCTGCGAAAACGAAAAAACGTACACAAACGTTATTACCGGTTATCAATGAGGTAAATGAAAGCCATAGCATCCGTGTACAAACAAACGTATTAAACGATGTAATTATGGATGCGGTAGCGATGAATCCAACACCGACTCATAATGGTAGCCGTCTGAAAATCTTCTATGCGACACAGGTTGCGGTAAAACCACCGACATTTGTTGTGTTTGTAAACGATACAGAATTAATGCACTTTTCGTATGAGCGCTTCTTAAAGAATCGCTTACGTGAAGCGTTCGGTTTTGTAGGAACGCCGATTCACATTATCGCTCGAGCAAGAGACTAATGGAGAGGATGTGATTTTATGACAAAAATCACAGTAGTAGGAGCAGGTAGCTGGGGAACAGCGTTAGCGATGGTATTAGCTGACAATGGACATGATGTACGTATTTGGGGAAATCGCCCAGAACTTATGGATGAAATGAATACGAAGCATGAGAATAGTCGATATCTCCCAGGCATTACATTGCCAAGCACAATCGTAGCCTACTCTTCTTTAGAAGAAGCATTAGTAGATGTAAATACAGTACTGCTAGTAGTGCCGACGAAAGCGTACAGAGATGTATTACAAGAGATGAAAGAGATTGTTACAGAACCGATTACTTGGATTCATGCGAGTAAAGGGATTGAACCTGGTACGTCAAAACGTATTTCGGAAGTGATCGAGGAAGAAATTCCAGAGAACTTAATTAAAGATGTTGTTGTATTGTCTGGACCGAGTCATGCTGAAGAAGTTGGTTTACGACAAGAGACAACTGTTACGTCTGCAGCAAAGCGTATGGAAGCGGCTGAGGAAGTACAAGATCTGTTTATGAATAGTTATTTCCGTGTATACACAAATCCAGATATCGTTGGGGTTGAACTTGGTGGTGCGTTAAAAAATATTATCGCATTAGCTGCTGGTATAACTGATGGTCTTGGATTAGGTGATAATGCAAAGGCGGCATTGATGACACGTGGTTTAACAGAGATTGCTCGTTTAGGAAGAAAAATGGGTGGAAATCCGTTAACGTTTGCTGGTCTAACTGGTATGGGAGACTTAATTGTAACTTGTACAAGTGTTCATAGCCGAAATTGGCGCGCTGGAAATATGCTTGGAAAAGGACACTCTTTAGAAGAAGTGCTAGAAAGCATGGGTATGGTTGTGGAAGGTGTAAGAACAACGAAAGCTGCTCATGAATTGGCAGAGAAAATGGAAGTTGAAATGCCGATTACAGCTGCTTTATATGACGTACTGTTCAATGGGAATAACGTAAAAGATGCGGTAGGCTCATTGATGGGACGTGTTCGAAAACATGAAGTGGAAGCTATACCTGACTTACTGTAAAGAAAAGCGACAGAAGTACATTTGTACTTCTGTCGCTTTTTTATTTTTTGGGTCTTTTCACCATTTTTTCATTTTTGCATAGGATGAAGAGTAACTTGAGGAGAGGGTGAAAAGAATGGATAATAACATTTTTAATAATATTGAGAAGGAAGCGAAAGTAAATAAAGAGGATATTTTTAAATTAGCATCATCTGTACAAAATGCGAATTTACGTGATGAAACTGTACTTCGTCAATTAATTCATCAAGTTGCTCTTATGGCAGGACGTGAAGTGCCGAAAGAGCAAGAGGATCAAATTGTAAAAGCGATTATTAACAATAATATGCCAGCAGATTTTGGCTCGTTAAGCAAAATGTTTAAAAAATAAATTATGAGAAACAAAGAGTTTGTAGATTGCATATGATAGCCATGAAAGAATGGGAGTAGAGCTGTTTTTGGGCATATTTGGTCAACCGAAGCGAGAGGTATAGTCGCTTCGGTTTTATTTTTATGTAGATTGGTGGAGGGTAGAAAAAATCCAGTTGAATAAAGTTACGCGTTATTAATTCGTATTAAAATGTTCTTTTTATATTTGTTTAAAGATTTTAATTTGTTAAAATAGTATAAAAATAGTTTAATAAAAAGGGGTGTGTATATGTCAGAAGGGCTTATGAAAATGTGGTTGGCTTTAGGAGCAATTGGATTTATGTTTTTTGCAGTAAGTTTTATTTTATTAAGTAGACATAAAATAAAGAATAAATTTTTGAAAGGGATTACAGCGTTAGTAGCGTACACCCTTATGGTTGTGTCAGGAATTGTTATTTTTCTTGTTGTATTTAGTGGACCTGTACAGCAGTAAATGGAATGGTCTCGAAAATGCTACATACGGAGCAAGTTATATTAGTGTGAAAAGGTGATGCTAGTGAAAAAAGTCCATATTATTTTAATATTTTGTTGTATGAGCCTTTTAACGGGGTGTCTGTATCCGAAAGAAAATATGAAGCAAAATGCGGTTCCTTATGAAGATCAGCTACAGGTTGTTCAAAAAGCTGTTGTGACATTTAAGGATCAAAATGATGGGATATTGCCAATTAAGACGAGGGATATGAGTACACCTATTTATCAAAAGTATCCAATCGATTTTCAACAGATTGCCCCGCGTTACATACAAGAAGCGCCAGGGAATGCGTATGAAAGTGGAGGCGTCTATCAATACGTATTAATAGACGTTGAAACAAATCCAACAGTAAAGTTAATTGATGTTAGGATGGCTGAACAAATTCAGGAACTATCTTTAAAGCTTAGGATGTATCGTGATGAACATCAATATCCACCTTTTAAAAAAGTAATTTCAGATGGTGTATATGAATTGGATTTCAAAAAACTAGGATATAAAGATGTACCACAAGTGACAAGTCCGTATTCTGGTAAAGGACTTCCTTTTGTAATAAATGAAAAAGGAGAAGTTTTTGTTGATTATAGAATCGACTTATATGACGCTTTGAAAAAAAATGAAGGGCAGTTTACGGAGGGAGAAGATATTCGGAATATACTTTCGAAAGGTTCCCCGTTTGTACCAGCTTATTCTTTACCGTACACGGTAAAGGACGGAGAACCAATTTTTTTAAAATCATAAGTCATGAACCTTTCTTTTAGTGAATAAGTTCTAGAAGAAAGGTTTTTTATGTTATACAACTTACGATGCAAACAAAAGATATTTTTTAATAGTCATATGAAATTGGACAAAATTATATGATATATTGTCCGAACTTCTAGAATACCATTATATTATATCAGATATTATAGGCAACGTTAGAGAAGGTATTAGTTGACTATAAACGCGGAATTATTCCCAAAAATTTTGAGGGAGGGAATCACTTGGAAAAGGTAGATATTTTTAAAGATATTGCAGAACGAACAGGCGGTGATATTTATTTTGGAGTTGTAGGAGCTGTTCGAACAGGGAAATCAACATTCATTAAAAAATTTATGGAACTCGTAGTTATTCCAAATATTGAGAATGAGTCTGACCGTCAAAGAGCGCAGGATGAATTGCCTCAAAGTGCTGCTGGTCGTACAATCATGACGACGGAACCGAAATTTGTTCCAAACCAAGCGGTTTCAATCGAGGTAGATGAAGGACTTGAAGTGAATATTCGATTAGTAGATTGCGTTGGATATACAGTTCCAGGAGCGAAGGGCTATGAAGATGAGAATGGCCCGCGTATGATTAATACCCCTTGGTATGAAGAACCTATTCCATTCCATGAAGCTGCAGAAATCGGTACGCGTAAAGTAATTCAAGAACATTCAACCATTGGTGTTGTAATTACAACAGATGGAACAATTGGTGAAATTCCAAGAAGAGATTATATAGAGGCAGAAGAGCGCGTTGTAAATGAGTTGAAAGAAGTAGGAAAACCTTTCATTATGATTATTAATACGGTACAGCCGTATCATCCAGATACAGAGCAATTACGCCAAAGTTTATCTGAAGAATATGATATCCCGGTTATTGCGATGAGTGTTGAGAGTTTAAGAGAAACAGATGTATATAATGTACTTCGTGAAGCGCTATTTGAATTCCCTGTATTAGAAGTGAATGTGAACCTTCCAAGCTGGGTAATGGTGCTTAATGAAGGGCATTGGTTACGTCAAAGTTATCAAGAAGCAGTTCAAGAAACTGTGAAAGATATAAAACGTCTTCGTGATGTGGATCGAGTTGTTTGGCAGTTTAGTCAATATGAATTTATTGATCGAGCAAGCCTAGCTGGTATTGATATGGGGCAAGGTGTGGCGGAGATTGATTTATATGCGCCGGATGAACTATATGATCAAATTTTAAAAGAAGTAGTAGGGGTAGAAATTCGAGGGAAAGATCATTTATTGAAGCTTATGCTCGATTTATCTCATGCGAAAATAGAGTATGATCAAGTGGCAGACGCTCTGCGTATGGTTAAACAAACAGGATATGGCGTGGCAGCGCCTGCATTAGCGGATATGAGCCTAGATGAGCCAGAAATTATTCGTCACGGTTCAAGGTTTGGTGTGAAGTTAAAAGCGGTAGCGCCATCTATTCATATGATTAAAGTAGATGTAGAGTCAACGTTTGAGCCGATCATTGGTACGGAAAAACAAAGTGAAGAATTAGTTCGTTATTTAATGCAAGATTTTGAAGATGATCCGTTATCAATTTGGAATTCTGATATATTCGGACGTTCACTTAGCTCGATTGTTCGAGAAGGAATTCAGGCGAAATTATCTTTAATGCCAGAAAATGCAAGATATAAATTAAAAGAAACGCTAGAAAGAATTATTAATGAAGGATCTGGCGGATTAATTGCGATTATATTATAAGAAAAAATCCCTCTCATTGTAGAGGGATTTTTTGTTTTTTTACGTATGAAATAGAAAAATAAACAGTCATTATCTAATATATTGTTGTAAATTGTCAAGTTTCATCAGATTTTCACATTTTCAGAGTAACAATTTCCTTAAAATCATTGAATTATAAAGGAGAATCGTATAATATAGGCGTTGATAATGATTTATCTACATCTTTGTAGTATAGAATTTGTAAAAATTGCCTACAAATGAAAGTAAGACTCATTTTATGATCATTATACAGTCTTATCTTTGGGAGGAGGTGAATGGCATGAACAAGACAGATTTAATCAATGCTGTTGCAGAAGCAAGTTCCCTTTCTAAAAAGGACGCAACAAAAGCAGTAGACGCTGTTTTTGATTCTATCTTAGAAGCTTTAAAACAAGGTGATAAAGTACAACTGATCGGATTCGGTAACTTCGAAGTTCGTGAGCGTGCGGCTCGTAAAGGTCGTAACCCACAAACAGGTGAGGAGATTGAAATCGCTGCAAGTAAAGTACCTGCATTCAAACCTGGTAAAGCGTTAAAAGATGCGGTTAAATAATCCTTACATATTAACAGGGAAGAAGAGTTTCCTTTTTGGAAACTCTTCTTTTTGCTTTTAAAAACATAAATATGCTAGAATGTGTTCGTATCACTTTTAGGTTTTCGGGAGGGCTAGCGGATGGCAAAAGTTAATTTAGAACAAATTGAACATGCAGTACGCCTTATTTTAGAGGCAATCGGAGATGACCCAAATCGTGAGGGAGTACTTGATACACCAAAGCGTGTTGCAAAAATGTACGCAGAAGTGTTCGCGGGTATGCATGAAGATCCGAAAGAGCATTTGCATAAAGTATTCGGAGAAGATCACGAAGAGCTTGTACTAGTAAAAGATATACCATTTTATTCGATGTGTGAGCATCATTTAGTTCCATTCTATGGAGTTGCTCACGTTGCATATATTCCGCAAGGCGGAAAGGTGACAGGGTTAAGTAAATTAGCTCGTACTGTAGATACAATTGCACGTCGTCCACAACTACAAGAACGTATTACATCAACAGTGGCGAACTCTATTATGGAAGTACTAGAGCCGCATGGTGTAATGGTAGTAGTAGAAGCAGAACATATGTGTATGACGATGCGTGGTGTGAAAAAACCAGGTGCGAAAACAGTAACGACAGCAGTGCGTGGTGTGCTTGAAAATGATGCTGCAGCACGAAGTGAAATTTTATCTTTTATTAAAACGAAGTAAAGAAAAGCGGGAAACTGCTTTTCTTTTTTTTACAAGTAAATAAATGATATAGTTTTAGCCAGACAGAGTGAGATTAGAAAGATTCCCTAGATGAATGGCAGGTGTAGCCAAGTTTTGGTTATAGAAAATAGAGTGTATGTGTTATAATAAGTTTTATGAATTAGAAAACAAGGGTGATTTTTTGTGTGTGACATCTACGGAGGGTATGCGGGTATAAAAGAGAAATTGATGGAGAAATTACGCCATCCTTATTTTATAAACTATATTGAAGAACCATTTATTGATGAAGAAAAAATAGCATTGTTATATGGTGCTTTAAAGAGTGCAAACTTACATATAGAACAAATTGAGCATTATGTAGTAACAATTATGCTTGTACAAATTGCACTTGATACGCATGAAAGGGTATCAAATAAAGCAGGTGAAGAAGCGATTGAATCGCATAAATGTCGCCAATTAACAGTACTTGCAGGCGATTACTATAGTGGACTATATTATTATTTATTGTCTATGAATCGTGATATTGTTTTAATTCGTGCGCTTGCTGAAGGAATTAAAGAGATTAATGAACATAAAATTATGTTATACCAAAAGGCGCATGAAACGACGGACGACATAATGAAAAGCGTAGTAACGATTGAGTCTGCGCTCCTGCAAAAAACATGTGATCATTTTCATTTATCGCATTGGAAGCCATTTATCACATACGTATTAGGTGGAAATCGCCTTCAAAAAGAAATTCAATTGTATGCTGATAAACAACATTCACCTGTTTTTCAAGGGGTTCAAGAGGCTTTAGTGGATAAAGTAGAAGTAGAAACAGTGATTAATGGTTGGATGATGGAATTGAGAAAGAAAGAAAAACAATTTTTAGAAAATCACACAGACATAAATGAAATAAATTCTGTGTTAAGGGATAAATCGAAGACATAAGCAATTTTACATTGGAAGAAGGTACGAGCATGCAACAATCAAAAGAAGAAAGAGTACATGACGTATTTGAAAAAATTTCTGATAAATACGATGTGATGAATTCTGTAATTAGTTTTCAAAGACATAAAGCGTGGCGTAAAGAAACGATGCGAATTATGGATGTACAACCTGGCAGTAAAGCGCTTGATGTATGTTGTGGAACCGCAGATTGGACAATTGCGCTAGCTGGAGCGGTAGGTGAGCAAGGAAAGGTTGTTGGCTTAGACTTCAGTGAAAATATGTTATCTGTTGGTAAGCAAAAGGTAGAGGCGTTACAATTAAAACAAGTAGAACTTCTACATGGGAATGCAATGGAGCTTCCGTTTGAAGATAATACGTTTGATTATGTAACGATTGGGTTTGGTTTACGTAACGTACCGGATTATATGCACGTATTAAAAGAAATGACGCGTGTAGTAAAACCAGGTGGAAAAGTAATCTGTTTAGAAACATCTCAACCAACAATGATTGGTTTTCGACAAGGGTATATTTTATACTTTAAATATATCATGCCGTTATTTGGAAAGATGTTTGCGAAAAGTTATAAAGAATATTCATGGCTTCAAGAATCTGCTAGTGCATTCCCAGGGATGAAAGAATTGGCTCAAATGTTTGAGCAAGCTGGACTTGGACGTGTGCAAGTAAAACCATTTACTTTTGGGGTAGCAGCGATGCATTTAGGTATGAAACCAGAATCAAAATAGAAAAAAGAAGTTTTAGGTTAAGGTGAACAATATGAAGTTACAACTTATGTACTCTTTTTTACGATCGGATATTAATGTGATAGAAAAAGAATTAAAAAAGACAGTTGCTTCTGAACAGCCATTAGTAGAAGAGGCAGCATTACAACTTATTGAAGCTGGTGGGAAGCGAATTCGTCCTGTATTTGTGTTGCTTGCAGGGAAATTTGGAGATTATAAGTTAGATGCGATTAAGCATGTTGCTGTTGCGTTAGAGCTTATTCATATGGCTTCTCTTGTTCACGATGATGTTATTGATGCTGCATTTTTACGACGCGGTAGTGCGACTGTGAATGCGAAATGGGGAGATCGTATTGCGATGTATACAGGGGACTATTTGTTCGCTAAGTCTCTTGAATGTATAACAAATATCGAAATTCCAGAGGCGCATCAAGCGTTATCGCATACTATTTTAGAAGTCTGTAAAGGTGAAATTGAACAAATTAAAGATAAATACAATTATGACCAAAATTTAAGAACGTATTTAAGAAGAATAAAGCGAAAAACAGCATTATTAATTGCTGCGAGTTGTCAATTGGGAGCGATTGCTGCTGGTGCTAATCGTGATACAGTAAATCGTCTATTTTGGTATGGATATTTTGTAGGAATGTCTTATCAAATTATTGATGACATTTTAGACTTCGTTTCCACAGAAGAGAAACTTGGAAAACCTGCTGGTGGAGATTTATTACAAGGAAACATTACGCTCCCTGCTTTATATGCGATGGAAGATCCAGTACTTCATAAGAAAATCACATCTGTACATGAAAATACAACAGCAAGTGAAATGCAAGAAATTATTGATGCTGTAAAAAATAGTACAGCGATCGATAAAGCATTTGCGTTTAGTGAACGTTATTTACATAAAGCTTTAGAAATAATAAAACCACTCCCTCGTGGACAGGCGAAGTATGCATTGCAAAATGTAGCAAAGTATATTGGAAAACGAAAATTTTAATGTTTATTCTAAAAAATAAAATAATCTCTCTATTTCAAAACTATTGCACAATTGTGATAAGGGTGATAATATGTGTGTGGGGATATACAATTACATACATAATTCAGAAGTGGAGAGATTTTTTATGGAAAAAACATTTCTAATGGTAAAACCAGACGGTGTACAACGTGCCTTCATTGGGGAAATTGTAGCTCGTTTTGAGAAAAAGGGCTTTCAATTAGTTGGTGCAAAATTAATGCAAGTCACTCCGGAAATTGCTGGACAACACTACGCTGAGCATAAAGAAAAACCTTTCTTTGGTGAGTTAGTAGACTTTATTACATCTGGACCTGTATTCGCAATGGTATGGCAAGGTGAAGGTGTAGTAGATACAGCACGTAACATGATGGGTAAAACAAGACCACATGAAGCAGCTCCTGGAACAATTCGTGGAGATTTCGGTGTAACTGTTGCGAAAAACATTATCCATGGTTCTGATTCTTTAGAAAGCGCAGAGCGCGAGATTGCTATTTTCTTTAAAGAAGAAGAATTAGTAGACTACTCAAAATTAATGAATGAATGGATTTACTAATTATTTTGAAATAATTTGTAAACGCTTTAATCACTGTGATAATAGTAAAAAGCGCAAGGGGAATAGGGGTATTCTTCTTGCGCTTTTTTTATTTTCAATTTGTTACGAAGTTTGAGCTGTTATGATATATTGATATGTAAAGTAGGCCTATCGGAAATATAGAATAAGAAAATGGTTGATTTATGATATAATTTCTTTAATATTTTAGAATGATAAAAGTTAATATTATTGCTTAATATAGTGAGATAAATACATATACGAAAAGAGGAATAACGTATGCGATATATTACAGCTGGTGAATCTCATGGTCCGCAACTGACAACGATTATAGAAGGTGTTCCAGCAGGTCTATCTTTAGTAGCGGGTGATATAAACGAAGAGTTAGCTAGAAGGCAAAAGGGATATGGGCGTGGTAGACGCATGCAAATTGAAACGGATCAAGTGCAAATTTTAAGTGGTGTTAGACATGGAGAAACATTAGGTTCCCCTATTACACTCGTTGTTGAAAATCGTGATTTTGCACATTGGACAAAAGTTATGGGGGCAGAGCCTTTAACTGAGCAGGAAGAAAAAGAGATGAAAAGGAAAGTGACAAAACCAAGGCCTGGGCATGCTGATTTAAATGGTGCAATTAAATATGGTCATAGAGATATGAGAAATGTACTTGAACGTTCCTCAGCACGTGAAACGACGGTGCGTGTTGCTGCTGGTGCGGTTGCTAAAAAGGTTTTAGCAGAACTTGGTATTAAAGTGGCGGGTCATGTAATTGAAATTGGCGGTGTACAAGCTAAGGAGATTACGTATAGTTCAATTGAAGAATTAAAGAGCATTACAGAAGCATCACCTGTACGTTGCTTAGATGACGAAGCTGGTAACCAAATGATGAAAGCAATTGATGATGCGAAGGCAAATGGTGATTCAATCGGTGGAATTGTTGAAGTAATTGTGGAAGGAATGCCAATTGGGGTAGGTAGCTATGTACATTATGATCGAAAACTGGATGCGAAATTAGCGGGCGCAATTATGAGCATTAATGCTTTTAAAGGTGTCGAGATTGGAATTGGTTTTGAAGCAGCACATAGACCAGGAAGTGAAGTTCATGATGAAATCCTGTGGAATGAAGAGCATGGATATACAAGAAGAACGAACAATGCAGGTGGATTAGAAGGCGGTATGACGACAGGAATGCCAATTGTTGTGCGTGGTGTGATGAAACCGATACCTACACTATATAAACCTCTTCAAAGTGTGGATATTGATACGAAAGAAACTTTTACAGCGAGCATTGAACGTTCAGATAGTTGTGCTGTGCCGGCAGCTAGTGTCGTTGCAGAAGCGGTTGTGGCTTGGGAATTAGCGACAGCTTTAATAGAGCAATTTGGATTAGATCGTATGGAACTTATTCGTGAAAATATTGAGAAACATAATGAATATGCGAGGGGATTTTAATGGGAAACATACATATTCAAACGAAATCAAAAGAATATGATGTACATGTAGGAAAAGAATCGTTGTCACATTTGACAACAATCATTCAAAATATGCAGCCATCTGTATCAAACGTAATGATCATTTCAGATGAAGCTGTTGCCTCTTTACATTTACAGAAGATTGTCGATGCATTACAAATAGAGCAAAAAGTATTTTCATTCGTCGTACCGAGTGGTGAGAAAGAGAAATCTTTCGAAAATTTCTATGCGGCTCATACATCAGCTCTTGAAAATAAATTAGATAGAAATTCTTTAATTATTGCACTTGGAGGCGGAATGATTGGAGATTTGGCTGGCTTTGTTGCTGCGTCGTTTATGCGTGGTATTCGCTTTGTGCAGGTTCCAACAACTTTATTAGCGCACGATAGCGCAGTAGGTGGGAAAGTAGCGATTAATCATCCGTTAGGTAAAAATATGATTGGTGCATTCCATCAACCAGAAGCAGTTGTATATCATACGCCGTTTTTGCAGTCTCTTCCTGAAAAAGAGTGGCGTTCAGGTTATGCAGAGGTGATAAAGCATGCTCTTATTGGTGATGTGGAGCTATATCATTGGTTAAAAGAAGAAGTGCAAACATTAGCGGATCTTCGCGATGAGAAGTTAATTCATATATTAACGAAGGCGATTCCTGTAAAGGCAAATGTTGTATCACAAGATGAAACAGAAAAAGGTGTACGTGCCCATTTGAACTTTGGACATACGTTAGGTCACGCTCTTGAAAAAGAGCTAGGGTATGGAAATATTACTCACGGTGACGGAGTAGCGGTTGGAATGTTATTCGCCATATTTTTAAGTGAGCAAGTGTACAAGGTTGATCTTGCTTATGAAGATATGAAGCAGTGGTTCTTGAAATACGGCTATCCAAAAATGCCAAGAGATTTGAATGTAGAGCGCCTCGTTCAATTGATGAAACAAGATAAGAAAGCAAATGCAGGAGCAATTCATATGGTGCTTATGCAGGAATATGGGGTAGTGAATGTCGTATCTATTTCAGATGAGACTGTTCATATTGCGTTAGAGGCATTTCAAAAAGATATGGTTTAAAATGATAGCGAAGTGCTGTGAAGTGCTCATTTAGAGGTATTCTCGTAATAGTGACGGTTATGATAAAAGATTACAGTAAGGGGCTATAACCGTATTGTAATTAAATTGAATGAAATGACTGGGGGAAGAAAAATGAGAGTGAAAGAGCAATTGTTAACTTTGAGAGCGTATGTGCCTGGGAAAAACATTGAAGAGGTAAAAAGGGAATATGGATTATCAAAAATTGTGAAATTAGCATCGAACGAAAATCCATTTGGTTGCTCAGCGCGTGTGACAGAAGCATTAACTTCTTTAGCGAGCCAATATGCCCTTTATCCAGATGGATATGCCTTTGAACTTCGGACAAAAGTAGCGGAACATTTAGGTGTAAAAGCAGAACAACTACTATTTGGTAGTGGATTAGATGAAGTCATTCAAATGATTAGCCGAGCATTACTACATGAAGGAACAAACGTTGTAATGGCGAATCCTACGTTTTCACAATATCATCACCATGCTGTTATTGAAGGAGCAGAAGTCCGTGAAGTATCACTTAAAGATGGTATTCACGATTTAGATGCAATGCTAGAGCAAGTAGATGATAAAACGAAAATTGTATGGATTTGTAATCCGAATAATCCGACAGGTACATATGTTGAGAAACAAAAATTACTTTCATTTTTAGAATCAGTTCCTAAGTCGGCTCTCGTTATTATGGACGAAGCATATTATGAATACGCGGAAGCGAAAGACTATCCGCAAACATTACCACTTCTTGAAAAGTATGAAAATCTTATGGTTTTACGCACGTTTTCAAAAGCATATGGTTTAGCTGCTTTTCGTATCGGATATGCGATTGGGGATGAGAAGTTAATCGGACAGCTAGAAGTAGCAAGGTTACCGTTCAATACATCAACTGTAGCCCAATCTGTAGCACTCGCTGCATTAGAAGATCAAGCCTTTTTACAAGATTGTGTGCAAAAGAATGCTGAAGGCTTAAATCAATATTATGCATTTTGTAAAGAATATAACGTATTCTACTATCCATCTCAAACAAATTTCATTTTCTTAAAACTTGGTATACCGGGTAATGAAGCTTTCGAACGATTAATGAAAAAAGGATATATCATTCGTTCTGGTGCTGCATTTGGTATCGATGATGGTATTCGTATTACTGTCGGTTTGAAAGAAGAAAATGATGAAATTATAGAGTTGCTGAAAGAGCTTGTAAATGAGCAAGTACAGAAAGAAGAAACATATTCTTAAGAGATTGTGAGGGCTCCTATTATAGGAGTCTTTTTTAACGCATTAAAAATAGAGGTTAAAGTTTGGTAATTAAGTCTTTCTGTAAATCACGGTTTGTATGGCTCGATAATTAGTGAGAGAAGTTATTTGCACGGTCACAAAAGAAAGCGGTACAATAGAAGGGGATGATAAGGTATCGGTGCCATATCCGAACCTTTTGAACAAATAACTAACCTGTAAGAAGAAGTATAAGAAGAAGCATGCTCATTCTAAAGGTTGCGTTCTAACAGTGAGTTGCTTATGATAAATGAACAGAAGAGAATATTTTTTAGAATTAAAGGAGACGTTTATGCAAAAGTTTGAACAAGCTGTTTCATATATTGAAAATGGTGAAGCGGAAAAAGGATTACAATTATTAAAAGAACAATTAAAAATCGCGAATGATGAAGAGAAGTATGATATTGCTCGTTACTATCATACACTTGGATTTACAGATGAGGCATTAGCAATTACTGAAGACTTACGTTTACTGTATCCGGAAGAAAGTGAATTCACTGTATTTTTAGCAGAATTATATATTGATCTAGATAAAGAAGATGAAGCGATTGAAGTGCTTCATGATATTCCAGAAAATGATGATTTATATGTTCAATCGTTATTACTTGTTGCAGATTTATTCCAAATGCAAGGTTTTGATGATGTAGCAGAGCAAAAACTATTAAAGGCGAAAGAAATGATGCCTGATGAGCCTGTTATTACGTTTGGATTAGCAGAATTATATAGTAGTAAAGGTGAAGAACAAAAGGCAATTACTTATTATGAGTCGCTATTAGCGGAACATAAAGTAATGGGTGGTGTTGTGATTGCACTTCGTCTCGCAGAAACGTTAAGCGCGATCGGAAACTGGGAAGAGGCAATTTCTTATTATGAAGCAGGCCTAGAGGAGCAAAAAGATATTCACTCATTATTTGGATATGCCTTCACATTATACCAAGGTGAAGAATATCAAAGAGCAATTGGTGCTTGGCAAGAACTAAAAGAATTAGATCCTGAGTACGCATCACTATACATGTATTTAGCGAAAAGTTATGAAAAAGAAGGGATGCTTCAAGAAAGCTATGAAACACTTCATGAAGGAATTAAAGTAGATGAGCTTTCTGTTCCATTTTATGTAGAATTAGCGAACATTGCAGCGAAATTAGGAAAAGTAGTAGAAGCAGAGGAAGTTCTTCAAAAAGCGCTTGAGTTAGATCCAGGACATTTAGGCGCAACATTAAAATATGCGTATATTTTAAAAGGACAAGAAAAGTACGAAGAGTTAATTGCAATTGTAGAGCGTGCTATTGATAGCGGAGAGCCAGATACACAACTACTTTGGGATCTTGCGTATGCAAAAAAACAATTAGAAATGTATTCGGATGCATTAAAACACTATGAAAGTGCATATACTTCTTTTAAGAATCATCCAGACTTCTTAGAAGAATACGGTTATTTCTTATTGGAAGAAGGAAAGCAAAAAGAGGCGAAAGAAGTATTTACCCAGTTATTACAACTAGACCCGACACAAATTCATATTGAAGAGTTATTATATAATTTAGAGGATTTTTCATAAGTTGGAAGGAAACTGAATGCCGCTTCTTGAATCTAAAAAGAAAAGAGAAAGACAGAGGAGGGACTTAATTGCTATGAATACCCCTGTTTCTGTAAACGAGAAGAAGGATTTTGTAAAATGGTTTTTGAATAATTACCAACTGAAACAGCGTGAATGTGTATGGATTCTGAATTATTTAATGAGTCACGACCAATTGATGCATAAAGTCCACTTCGTAGAGCATGCAAAATATTGTCCACGTGGCTTAGTGATGTCAGCGAATTGTGTGAAAGACACACCGTTTCACTTTTTTAAACAAAATGTTATGACAACAGATGCTGAAAAATCGTTTCACGATATTCGTTTAAACCGAGATGAGGATATTTATATTCAACTCAACTTTAAATCATCGTTTCAAAATGCGAATTATGTAGCTGTATTAGAAGAAAACCCATATTTACCGAAGCATATTGAAGTAAATGAAAAAGATCGTTTACTTGCAGAAAGATTTTTGGAAGAAAGTGTATTTTCGTTTAGGAGAGAACGTCTTTTGAAACAAATTGATGAAGCGTTAGATAAGCAAGATAAGGAAGCGTTTCATAGATTAACGGCAGAGTTAAAGACTTTATAGAATTTATTTGGATTAATAAATTTTTACAAATTTCAGAATTTCATCAAGAAAAACTACCTATATTGGGTAGTTTTTCTTTTTTTACCTCTTTTAGTGTGGTTTAATATATATAAAGTGAAAGTTCTGTCATTTGTAAATGAAGGAGGGAAGGAATTTGAAGTGGATTGTAAAAGATGTGGAACAGTTTGAGCAAGCAAGAGAGTATGTTGATACAGGAGTAATACCACTTTTATCAATTTCGGCAGCAAAAGAAATGAAAATGGTTGTAGAACAAGGTGAATTTATCGAATTGTTGAGCATGGAATTGGAAAGAGAGTATAAAGGAAGAGTGCTTTTACTGCCTGCGTTTACGTATTTAGTAGAAAGTCAAAAGAATGAAAAGGGTCGTTTGCAAGAGTGGACAAATCATTTACGAAGCGAAGGTTTTAAGCATATTGCTTATGTTACAAGTGATTTTTCATGGAAAGAGGAGATACAAGAGTTACAGGGAGATTTATTTTGGTTTCCTTCATTAGCACTAGAACAGTTTAGTGATCAAGCAAAAAGAGAAGTTATTCATGCACATATAAAAAATATAATGGTGATGTTGGAAGAGAAGTGGGGAAATCAATAATAAACAGAAAGTTCTTATTATTATGAGTAGTATGATATTGACCTGTGCATGAGCGTATTATATCATGATAGTGTCCTAGTTTTTATTTTTTATATAATTTATCACGAGGGGACAATTTCTGATAGAGGGGGGAAATTTTCGTGAGCGAGAAAGAACATCGCGTGTCAAGAAGACAATTTTTAAATTACACACTCACAGGGGTAGGAGGCTTTATGGCTGCCGGTATTTTAATGCCGATGACGCGATTTGCACTTGATCCGGTGTTAAGAAAAGAAGCCGGAACAGATATGGTTGCTGTTGGGCAAGTAAAGGATATTACAACAGAGCCGAAGCGTTTCGATTTTAAAGTGAAGCAGGTTGATGGTTGGTACAAGTCTGAAGAACCAAAATCGGCTTGGGTTCATAAAGATGAAAGCGGAGACATTGTTGCGTTTTCTCCAGTATGTAAACATTTAGGATGTACAGTTAACTGGAATTCGGACAAAGCACATCCGAATCAATTCTTTTGCCCATGTCACGGGGGACGTTATACAAAAGATGGGATTAACATTAAAGGTACGCCACCCCTTGCTCCGCTTGATGTGTACGAGTCTAAAGTGAAAGATGGAACGCTGTATCTAGGAAAAGCGAAGCCAAGAGGGGGTGCAAAGTAGATGTTAAATAAAATTTATGATTGGGTAGATGAAAGATTAGATATTACACCAATATGGCGTGATATCGCTGATCATGAAGTACCTGAACATGTAAACCCGGCACATCACTTTTCGGCATTCGTCTATTGCTTTGGAGGACTTACTTTTTTCGTTACTGTAATTCAAATTTTATCTGGAATGTTTTTGACGATGTATTATGTGCCTGATATTAAAAATGCTTGGGAATCAGTTTACTATCTACAAAATGAAGTTGCTTATGGGCAAATAGTTCGTGGTATGCACCACTGGGGTGCTAGTCTCGTAATTGTAATGATGTTTTTACATACACTCAGAGTTTTCTTCCAAGGTGCGTATAAAAAGCCCCGTGAGTTAAACTGGATTGTTGGTGTTCTTATTTTCTTTGTTATGTTAGGTCTTGGTTTTACCGGATATTTATTACCGTGGGATATGAAAGCTTTATTTGCTACAAAAGTAGGGATTCAAATTGCAGAGCAAACACCGCTCATTGGTCCTTATATTAAAACATTACTCGCTGGTCATTCCGAAATTGTTGGCGCTCAAACATTAACTCGCTTCTTTGCTATTCACGTCTTCTTCTTACCAGCAGCACTTCTAGGTTTAATGGCCTTCCACTTCATCATGATTCGCAAACAAGGTATTTCCGGTCCACTATAAGAGATTGCTAAATTAAAGGGGAAAGAACTAAAGGAGGGAGATTATGCATCGCGGCAAAGGGATGAAGTTTGTAGGAGATTCTCGGGTACCAGTAGCTCGGAAACCAAATATTCCAAAAGACTATTCTGAATACCCAGGGAAAACAGAAGCATTTTGGCCGAACTTCTTGTTAAAAGAATGGATGGTTGGTGCAGTTTTTTTAATCGGTTATTTATGTTTAACAGTGGCGCATCCGTCACCGCTTGAGAGAATGGCGGATCCAACAGATGCTGGATATATACCACTTCCAGATTGGTATTTCTTATTCTTGTATCAGTTATTAAAGTACTCTTATGCTTCCGGTTCATTTACTGTAATTGGAGCGTTTATTATGCCAGGGATTGCGTTTGGTGCATTACTGTTAGCTCCATTTCTTGATAGAGGCCCAGAAAGACGTCCATTGAAGCGTCCTGTAGCAACTGGATTTATGCTTTTAGCAATTGCATCGATTATCTTTTTAACTTGGGAATCTGTAGCACACCACGACTGGGAAGCTGCAAAAAAACAAGGAGCAATTGTAAAAACAGCACCAGTTGATAAAAATGATGATGGCTATAAATTAATGCAAAAAAATACTTGTTTAACATGTCATGGTGACAATTTACAGGGTGGGGCGGCAGCACCGGCATTGCAAAACTTAACTTTAAAGCCAGAAGAAATTGCTAAAATTGCGAAAGAGGGAAAAGGTTCCATGCCTAAAGGTGTATTTAAAGGTACGGATGAGGAACTGAAGAAGCTTTCGGAATTCGTGGCAAAGTATAATAAAAAATAATAAAAAGCTGACTACAAAATTTGTAGTCAGCTTTTCTATTTAGTTGGATGAAGTTTGTTATAATAGAGTAGGATTTAGTGAATGAATTACTTTGCTTGAAAGGTGTTGGACATACAGATTGGTGTACTTGTATGCAATGTTAAGACAACGCTCGGTATTATTATTTTTATTAATTGTTAACATATTAGGTACAATTTATGGATTTATATGGTACGGAAATCAATTGAAAGAAACGTCACCGATATTTTGGCCGTTTGTACCAGATAGTCCTATGGCGAGTCTCTTTTTTGTCTTTGTTTTACTTGCTTTTTTGATAAAGAGAAGCTGGGGATTAATAGAAGCGCTAGCGATTGTTACTTTAATAAAATATGGTATTTGGGCTGTTGTTGTAAATGGGATTATGATTTATGTAAAAGGTCCTATTGGCTTTATGGGCTACATGTTAATGCTTTCGCATTTTGCGATGGCTGTGCAAGGGTTTTTATATGCTCCGTTTTACCGTATAAAAAAATGGCATTTTATAGTAGCGGGTGTATGGACGTTGCATAACGATGCAGTTGATTATTTATTTTGGCAAATGCCGCGATACGGAATCATGCATTTGTTTGTAGAGGAAATTGGTTATTTTACGTTTTGGTTAAGCATTGCTGTACTATGTATTACATATTATTGTTGCTTACGTGAGCGCAGAAAACAATTTTCTTTATAATGGTTAGAACATTTAGGGGGAGAACATGAAGAAAAATAAGAGTGGTACAAAAATATTGGATCGATTGATTACTTTAGTTGTTTCATATAGCATAGCATTTTCTATTTTTGCACTCGCAACAACGGCAGTTGTGTACGGGAAATGGCTGTATTATTTTGAAATTGATTTTTTAAATATTCCTGATCTAGCGGATATGACGAAGGATGAAATTAAAAGAAATTACGATGTGCTTATTACATATTTATCCCCGTTTTATGACGGGGCATTACATTTGCCAACATTAGATATGTCTACAAATGGTCGTATTCATTTTGTAGATGTTAAAAACATTCTAGTGAAGATTCAATATGTGATGTATGCGACGATTATGATTGCATTGATAGGCGGAATGTATTTATTAAAAAAGAAAAACGAAAAGTTTTTACTACACGGATCGATTTTAACAATTATTTTTCCGATAGTGCTTATGTTGCCAATCGCTATTAACTTTGAAAAGAGCTTTGTATTATTCCATAAGCTTTTATTCAGTAATGATTACTGGATGTTTGATATTGAAACGGATCCGATTATATTAATGCTACCAGAAGAGTTCTTTATGCATGCTGCGTGTGCTATTTTATTATTCATTTTAGGTGGTAGTATACTTTGTTACAGTTTATATAGATATTTCGTAAAAAAGAAAAGGATGTCAAAGAAAAAATTCTCTGCTTAAAGAGAATTTTTTCTTTGTAAAACGATAATATATTTTTCGGTCCAGTTCTGTTCTATTCTTGTCCAAATTAACATATTTTGTACTAGTAGTTATAGGGGGGACCGGGATGAAGAGAACATTAATTGGATTGATAGCATTTCTAATTATAATGTTTCCGTTACGTATATATGCTGAAGAGTGGAATGAGCTAACAGGGTTGTTAGATGACTCGTTACAGTTAGTGAAGCGTAATGAAGATGAAAAAGCAGTACAAGTATTACAGCATTTCTCAGAGCAATTTTTAATAAAAGGGAATGAAAAGAAGCAGGAAGTAACACCAGATCAAGTTAGAGTTATTTCTTTAGCTTATGACAAGGCGCAACAATCGCTCTCTGAAGAAGGTTTAGGTAAGCAAGTTAAAATGGATAATGTGCTGGCATTACAACTTGCTGTTGATGCGCAAGTATCGAAATATCAACCGCTTTGGATGGAAAGAGAAAGAAAAGTAATGGATGCCTTTTCTCAAATGGAAAAAGCGGTGGAAAAAGAAGATGCTGGGCAGTTTCAACAAACGTTAAATACATTTTTAAATGAATTCAATATTATTTATCCAAGCTTAATGATCGCTTTGCCAGAAAACGAGGTACAGCGTGTAAATGCTCATTTATCTTATTTGGATGAATTTCGTAACGTTATGTTAAAAACGAAAGGCGGCCAAATGCAATTAGGGATTATTAAAGGGGATTTGCAAAAGGTATTTCACACAGTAAAAAAAGATGAAATTGCACCCTCTCTCATTTGGTTTATGACAATTACTGGAGGACTTATTTTATTCACATTAACTTATGTTGGATGGAGAAAGTATAAAGGAGAGAGAGAAAAAAGAAAAAGTAATGTACATTCTAAAAATAGATAATGCAATAAATAAAGATATGGATTGTAAGGTTTATTCATTGACAATAGTGGCAGAAAAAAATAGAATGAGAAGTACTATAATTAAAACTTCAATGGAGGTTCATGATGTTTTATTTAATTTACTTCGCGATCATAATGATCATACCGTTGTATGCACAGTCAAGAGTACGTAGTGCCTATAGCAAGTATTCACAAGTTTATTCAACATCAGGTATGACAGGGGCAGAAGTGGCTCGAAAAATTTTAGATGAAAATGGATTATACAACGTAGCTGTAGAAGAAACACCAGGTCATTTATCAGACCATTATGATCCAACCGCTAAGACGGTTCGATTATCAACAGATAACTATTATGGACATTCAGTTGCTGGTACAGCAGTTGCAGCACACGAAGTAGGACACGCAATTCAAGATGCACAAGATTATAACTTTATGCGTATTCGTCATTCGTTAGTTCCTGTGGCTAATTTTGGATCGAATATATCATGGGTATTTATTATGATTGGTATATTTGCGACAATGTCGAAACTATTGTTATTAGGTATCATTTTAATGGCAGCAGGTGTTGTGTTCCAGCTCGTTACATTGCCAGTTGAGTTTGATGCGTCAAAGCGCGCAATGCAACAAATTGAAGCGTTAGGTATCGTATCAACAGATGAATATGGCCAAGCTCGTAAAGTATTAAATGCGGCAGCATTAACATATGTAGCAGCTGCAGCTGTAGCGGTATTTGAATTATTACGTCTCGTATTAATGTATACTGGTATGCAGCGTAGCGACGACTAAAGACTATCAATTTTGATAGTCTTTTTTTATTATCTGTAATAAATGGATAGGATAAAATGAAAGAAACGTTGTAAAAAGCCATAATACATATAAGTAGCGTATGATGAAGGTAGGTGGAGAGCATGGAATATCCAGACCATTTAATAAAACAAGTGAAAGAGCGTAGCACTTCTTATCAGTTAGAAGGGTTTTTAAGTGGCCAAGGTCCTGAAAATCCAAAGTTTATGCTCGTTGGAGAAGCACCTGGTGAAACAGAAATTCATAATGGGATTCCGTTTAGCGGGAGAGCGGGAAAACAATTAATGGATTTTTTAGAACGAATTGATGTTACAAGGGAAGAAGTATATATTACGAGCGCTGTTCGGAGTAGACCTTATAAGTGGCGAGAGAAAAAAGAACGAAATGGTGAAGTCATACAAAAAAAGTATAATAGAACACCAAATCAAGGAGAAATACTTGCCCATGCACCTTTGTTAGATTATGAGCTGAAACTTATAGAGCCGCCTATTATCGTTACGCTTGGCAATATTGCATTGCAACGTTTAGTTGGTAGAAATAATAAAATTACGGATGTTCATGGGAAGTTGTTAAAGCAACCGGTGCAGCAATTGAAAGATAGTAGCGGTGCAGAATTTGTATGGACAGAAAAAGAACATTATGTGTTTCCGACCTTTCATCCAGCTTCCATTTTTTATAATCGGAGTTTATTGGAGCTTATTTATGAGGACTTAGAGAAACTTAAAAGATATGTAATAAAAAACTAGAAAAGCTCTTGAGCTTTTCTAGTTGAATTTACTTATGTAACGGATTTTTATTTTCATCTAAAGTAAACCCTTCACCAATAACATCGTGTACATCACTTACAGCAACGAAGGCATGAGGATCTACAGAAGTAATAATATTTTTTAATTTCACGATTTCATTTTTAGCAACAACGCAATACAATACGTTCCGTTCCACTTTTGTATAGGATCCAACAGCTTTTAAAAAGGTTGCTCCGCGCTCCATTTCGGATAAAATTTTTGCGGCAATCTCGTCGTTTTTATCTGAAATAATAGTTGCCCCTTTAGCGGCATAGGCCCCTTCTTGCATGAAATCAATGACTTTAGCCCCGATAAAAACAGCAACTAGCGTATACATGCCCTCGCGGTAGGATAAATAGGTAAGAATAGAGATGATAATGACGATAGCATCAAACATAAACATTGTTTTACCCATACTCCAGCCGACATATTTGTGAGCTAGTCGTGCGATAATATCCACACCGCCAGTAGTCCCGCCGTATTTAAATATAATGCCAAGACCAATACCGATAAATGCGCCAGCGAATAAAGCCGCGAGTGTCATATCATTTTGCAAGTTTAAATGTAGGTTGAGAACTTCGTAACGTTGAAAAATCCATAGAAATAAAGATACGCTAAAGGTGCCGATTAATGTATATAAAAACGTCGTTCTTCCAAGTAACTTCCAACCGATAAAAAATATCGGGATATTTAAAAGTAAATTTGAGTAGGAAGGATCAAACGAAAATAGAAAATATAATAATAGTGTAATACCAGTAAATCCACCCTCTGCAAGATGGTTTTCAATATTGATATTCACAATACCGAAAGAAAAAATAGCGGAACCGATTAAAATGAAAATGATATTTCGAATTCTCAAATTTGATGTCATATAGAAATCCCCCTAATTATGTAATGATTGCATTGCTCCGCTGAAACGGTACAACATAATGGTAAGTTATTTCTAGTTGTTAGTAAAAAACGTAAGAGCCCGATTGGTTCGGGCTGATCTTTTGCGAAAAGCGTGCAAAAGAAAGTGTCACTTTCCCCCGCTCAAACGGCTGGTAGAGGGTAAAACAATGAAGAAAGGTCGAACCAGCCGTAAGAGCCCGATTGGTTCCACTAATCTTTTGCGAAAAGCGCGCAAAAGAAAGTGTCACTTTATTATAGTCTATCCAAAAACGAGAGGTAAATAGTGATAGGAGAGAATAATATTTGTCAAATCGCGATGAATTGGCTAACATGAAAGAGGAAGGATTAGAGGTGAATAGTATGGAAGCAAAAACGATGAAAGATATGCAGAAAGAAGTAGATGCATATATTGGTCAGTTTAAAGAAGGTTATTTCAGTCCGCTTGCAATGATGGCTCGTTTAACGGAAGAAATGGGGGAGCTTGCAAGAGAGGTAAATCATTATTATGGTGAGAAACCGAAGAAAACGACTGAAAAAGAAAATAGTATTGAAGAAGAGCTTGGAGATGTATTATTTGTTATGATTTGTATGGCAAATAGTTTAAATATTGATTTAGAGACAGCACATAACATTGTAATGAATAAATTTAATACACGTGATAAAGATCGCTGGACACGTATTGATGAGGGAGAGAAAGAATAATGAAAGAAATTAAAGTAATTATCGCTGGACCAAGAGGACGTATGGGGCATGAAGCAGTCCTTCTTATGGAAAGAACGGAACATTTTAATTTAGTAGCAGCAGTAGATTATAAGCATGGTGGAGAGAAGATTTCTGATTTACCTGGCATGCCAGCGTTACATACGCCGATTTACGCTGATTTACATACTTGTTTAGATGAAGTAGAAGCAGATGTGTTGTTAGATTTAACAACACCAGAAGTAGGGAAACAACACGTTACACTTGCAGTTGAGCGTGGACTTCGTTCTGTTATTGGTACAACTGGATTTACAGAAGAAGAATTGAAACGTTTAACAGAGAATGCAAAAGAAAAAGAAGTAGGAACAATTATCGCTCCAAACTTTGCAATTGGTGCAGTTCTTATGATGAAATTCTCACAAATGGCAGCGAAATATTTCCAAGATGTTGAAGTAATTGAATTGCATCATGATCAAAAATTAGATGCGCCATCTGGTACAGCTGTAAAAACGGTAGAATTAATTCGTCAAAATCGTGAATCAAAGCAGCAAGGTCATCCGAATGAAGTAGAGCAACTAGCAGGTGCACGTGGTGCAAATGTAGATGGTATTCACATTCATAGTGTACGTTTGCCAGGGCTTATTGCACACCAAGAAGTAATGTTTGGTGGAGATGGACAAATGTTAACAGTTCGTCATGATTCATTCAATCGTGCATCATTTATGTCAGGTGTAAAACTATCAATTGAGACAGTAATGAACCTGGATCATCTTGTGTACGGTTTAGAAAATATTATCGACTAAAGGGGAGACAACGGATGAAAATTGCCTTAATCGCACATGACAAAAAGAAAGATGATATGGTTTCGTTTGCATACGCATATAAACCAATTTTTGAACAACATGAATTATTTGCAACAGGAACGACAGGGCTTCGTATTATGGAAGCGACTGGCTTAGTTGTAACAAGATATCAATCGGGCCCTCTTGGTGGAGATCAAGAAATTGGTGCAATGATTGCAAAAAACGATTTAGATATGGTGATTTTCTTCCGCGATCCATTAACAGCACAGCCGCATGAACCGGATGTGAATGCATTGCTTCGTTTATGTGATGTATATGCGATTCCACTTGCAACGAATATGGCAAGTGCTGAAATGTTAATGCACGCATTAGAGCGAGGAGACTTAGATTATCGCAAGTTAAGAAAATGAGGGGAACAATTATGAGTGGATTACATATATTAGCGTTTGGTGCTCATGCCGATGATGTTGAAATCGGCATGGCTGGTACCATTGCTAAATATACGAAGCAAGGGTATGAAGTAGGTATTTGTGATTTAACAGAAGCTGATCTTTCTTCCAATGGAACGATAGAGTTGAGAAAAGAAGAAGCAGAGGCTGCAGCTCGTATAATGGGAGTAAAAACGAGACTGAATTTAGCGATGCCAGACCGTGGTTTGTATATGAAAGAAGAGTATATACGTGAAATTGTAAAGGTGATTCGTACATATAAACCAAAACTAGTTTTTGCACCATATTATGAAGATCGCCATCCAGATCATGCAAATTGTGCAAAGCTTGTGGAAGAGGCTATTTTTTCAGCAGGAATCCGTAAATTTATGCCAGAACTTCCGCCACATCGTGTGGAATCTTTTTATAATTATATGATTAATGGTTTTCATAAACCGAATTTTTGTATAGATATTAGTGAGTACCTTTCTATAAAAGTGGAAGCATTAGAAGCGTATGAAAGTCAGTTTTCAACAGGGAGTGATGGTGTTAAGACGCCGTTAACAGAAGGGTACGTTGAAACTGTGGTCGCTCGTGAGAAGATGTTTGGGAAAGAAGTTGGAGTCTTGTATGCCGAAGGATTTATGAGCAAGAAACCGGTTTTATTACATGCTGATTTAATAGGGGGATGTAAATGAAATTAAAAATAGGTATTACATGTTACCCTTCTGTAGGTGGTTCTGGAGTTGTTGGAACAGAATTAGGAAAGCAATTGGCGGAACGAGGGCATGAAATTCATTTTATTACATCGGGTTTACCATTTCGATTAAATAAAGTGTATCCAAACATTTATTTTCATGAAGTGACGGTGAATCAATACTCTGTATTTCAATATCCACCATACGATTTAGCGTTAGCGAGTAAAATGGCGGAGGTTGCCCAAAGAGAAAACCTTGATATTTTACATGTGCATTACGCCATACCACATGCAATTTGTGCTTATTTAGCAAAACAAATGATTGGGGAGCGTATTAAAATTGTTACAACCTTGCATGGAACAGATATTACTGTGTTAGGTTCCGATCCTTCGCTAAATAATTTAATTCGTTTTGGTATTGAGCAGTCTGATGTTGTTACTGCTGTCTCGCATTCATTAATTGACGAAACGCATGAGCTTGTAAAACCAAGTAAAGAAATTCAAACGGTATATAACTTTATAGACGAACGTGTATATTTCAAGCGTAATATGTCTCAATTAAAGAAAGAATACGGTATAAGTGAGAGTGAAAAAGTACTTATTCATATTTCGAATTTCCGTAAAGTGAAACGTGTGCAGGATGTTGTTCAGGCATTTGCTAAAATTGTTAAAGAAGTAGATGCGAAGTTGCTTCTTGTTGGAGACGGACCAGAATTCTGTACGATTTTACAGATAGTGAAGAATTTACATATTGAAGATCGCGTTTTATTCCTAGGGAAGCAAGATAATGTTGCAGAACTACTTGCGATGAGTGATTTAATGTTGCTTTTATCAGAGAAGGAAAGTTTTGGTCTTGTTTTATTAGAAGCAATGGCGTGTGGTGTACCTTGTATCGGAACACGGGTTGGAGGTATTCCAGAGGTTATTCAACATGGTGAAACAGGATATTTATGTGAAGTTGGCGATACAACAGGAGTGGCAAATCAAGCCATTCAGCTATTAAAGGATGAGGAACTTCACCGTAATATGGGAGAACGAGCAAGAGAAAGTGTTTATGAGCAGTTCCGCTCAGAAAAAATCGTTTCACAATATGAAGCAATTTACTATGACGTACTAAGGGATGACAAAAATGAAAAGATTTAAAAAAGCTAGTTCTATTATTGAGACATTAAAGCAACAAGGACATGAGGCTTACTTTGTTGGTGGGAGCGTACGAGATCTTATTATCGATCGGCCGATTGGAGATATTGATATTGCGACATCTGCTTTGCCAGAAGAAGTGATGGCTATATTCCCAAGGCATGTTCCTGTTGGTCTTGAGCATGGAACTGTAATTGTTGTAGAAAATGGTGAGCCTTATGAGGTAACCACTTTTCGAACAGAAAGCGAATATGAAGATTTTCGAAGACCTAGTAGTGTTCAATTTGTTCGTTCATTAGAAGAGGATTTAAAACGTCGTGATTTTACGATGAATGCGATTGCTATGACAGAAGAAGGCGAAATGGTTGATTTATTTGCTGGGCAGGAAGCCATTCAACAGAGAGAAATTGTGACAGTTGGAAATGCTGCAGATCGTTTTCAAGAAGATGCCCTGCGAATGATGCGCGGTATTCGTTTTGTAAGCACGTTAGGTTTTTCTTTAGAAACGAAAACGAAGCAAGCGATTGAAACGTATGGGCATTTGCTGGAACATATAGCAATTGAGCGCATTACAGTAGAGTTTGAGAAACTGTTAACTGGTACATATTGTGTGAAAGGTCTCAAAGAATTAGTAGAGACGAGGTTATTTTCTCATTTGCCATATTTACAAATGTCAGAAGAGAGACTGTTAAAAGCTACGCAGTATAAATGGGATTCTTTTGAAACGGATATTGAGGCGTGGGCATTTTTCTTATATTGTATCGGAGAAGAACATCCATCTGTCTTTTTACGTCAATGGAAGTTTTCGAATAAAAAAATAAAAGATATTGTTGCAGTTTTATTGACAATCCGTACTAGAAAGGAGAAGGATTGGGATACAGTCCTTCTTTATAAAACGGGAATTCAAATCGCTGAAATGGCAGAAAGAGTATATGAGGCGATGATTGAAAGCTATGACCCTACAGCTGTTAAACGAGTACAATCAATGTTTCATGCATTGCCAATCAAGGGTCGTCAAGAAATGAATGTGACTGGGAATGATCTATTAAACTGGGCAAACAAAAAGCCTGGTCCGTGGGTTGCTGAAATGCTTCAGAAAATCGAGGAAGCAATCGTACAAGGAAATGTAGTTAATGAGAAAGAGCGTATAAGGGAGTGGCTGCAAGGATGCAATCTACTATAAGAAAGCAGTTGTTGCAAGTTTTTTCTGAAGCGGATGGTGAGTTTGTATCTGGCCAAACGATTAGTGATAAACTTGGTTGTTCAAGAACCGCTGTGTGGAAACATATGGAGGATCTCCGAAATGAGGGATATGAACTTGAAGCTGTGCGTCGATTAGGTTACCGAATTGCAAGTAAGCCAGACAAAGTGACTGGGAATGAAATTCAGTTAGGGCTACAAACGAAGCGAATTGGTAGGACAGTGTATTTTGAAGAAACTGTTGAATCAACGCAGCACATTGCAGCAAAACTTGCTTATGAAGGTGCAGAAGAAGGAACTATCGTTGTAGCAGAAGAACAAACAGCGGGAAGAGGTCGTTTAAGCAGAAAATGGCATTCACCAAAGGGAACAGGAATTTGGATGAGTATTATTTTACGTCCATCGATCCCGGTTCATCATGCACCACAACTTACTTTGTTAGCGGCTGTCAGTGTTGCACAGGCAATTGAAAAATGTACAGGTGTAAACGTAGGAATAAAATGGCCGAATGATATTTTAATCCAAGGCAAAAAGGCTGTAGGTATATTAACAGAAATGCAAGCGGATCCTGATAAAATTAATGCTGTCATTATGGGAATCGGTATTAATGCAAATCAAAAGCAAGAGCATTTTGACGAAGAAATTCAGCACATTGCTACTTCATTAGCGATTGAATCAGGTAAGCCGATTGTTCGTGCAGAACTTATGCAACAAATCTATTTACAACTAGAAAAATTATATGAAGAGTATTTACAAAATGGTTTCTCTGTCATTAAAATTCTTTGGGAAAGTTACGCTGTGAGTATCGGGAAAGAAATTACCGCTCGAACGATGAGAGAGGCAATTACGGGGTTAGCAAAAGGAATTACAGAGGATGGTGTATTGCTTCTGGAGGATCATGAAGGAAAAGTACATCATATTCATTCTGCGGATATCGAAATTAAGTAAAAGAAGTTCCTCTTTTGGAACTTCTTTTTATTTCAATATTTTTGAGTTGGATTGGTAACATGATAATAAATTCTTTTCATATTTAAAGGTCATTTCAAAATATTGTCCGTCTAGCTGGCCTTGCATGTTATTTGACGATTACTTTTCCTTCCATTCCTTTAAGGAGATGGTACCGACAGATTAATTCATATGTACCAGTATTGTTAGGTTTCACGGTAATACTTTTTTCTGTTCCTGACTCGACTACGACGTCAATACCGAGTTTCTTCACTGTAAAGGTGTGCTCGTTTTTACCTTTATTTTTCAATAGTAATGTTGTTGATTCTTCAATTGGAATCGTGATGACATTTGGATTAAAGTAATCATCATTTAGTTCAACCTCAATCACTTTCGTTAAATCGGTAGGTTGTGTTACGACATTAACTGATGCAAATACATGGAAGGATCCTAAAGACATCCACCATACAATCATGACAAGCAAACTGCTGAACCGAAATAACCACTTGTTCATCGACATCTGCAATTCTCCTTTGCTAAGTACTTTTCTTCAATTAACCTGCATCATTAGTTTAAGAGTTATACTATACATGTAAACAAAACTACTTATTTTTCTATGATTGAGTTATTTATAAAAAATTTATAGCATATACATTTTAAAGTTAAATTTCACATACCGAAATGAAAGTGAAAAATTATTTTTTCAAAAAAATGTAGTAATTTCTTTTTGTAGTTTGCTATAATTAGTTCGAATGTGGGCAGTATCAGAGTGAACTGCACCATGATTCGAAGCAGTATGAAAAATAATAACTTGGATTCTGCCTTGATCCAATAACGGACTGGGACAGAGGGATGAATAATGCCGACTAACACACAACCCTTCTGCCCTTTTATGGCCAGAGGGGTTTTTTTATATGATTTCGGCCATCTCCTCTCTCCTGCATAAAGGAGGAGTAGTTTTTGAAAACAAAAACAGATTTTTTGAAGATGAAAGAGCAAGGTGAGCCGATTACAATGCTAACGGCGTATGATTATCCATCTGCTAAGTTAGCAGAAGAAGCTGAAGTTGATATGATTCTGGTTGGAGATTCTCTTGGGATGGTTGTTCTCGGATACGATTCAACAGTACCTGTAACAGTAGAGGATATGATTCATCATACGAAAGCTGTACGCCGCGGAGCGAAAAAGACGTTTATTGTAACTGATATGCCATTTATGTCGTATCACGTATCATTACAAGAAACGATGGTGAATGCACGCCGCATCGTTCAAGAGAGCGGGGCACACGCATTGAAGGTAGAAGGTGCGGGAGAAGTTATATCAACGATTCAATATTTGACGAACGCGGGAATTCCTGTTGTAGCGCATTTAGGTTTAACCCCTCAATCTGTAGGAGTGTTGGGTGGATATAAAGTGCAAGGAAAAGATGCGGAGAGTGCAAAAAAATTAATAGAAGATGCAAAGAAATGTGAAGAAGCTGGTGCAATAGCGCTTGTGTTAGAATGTGTACCAATGCAGTTAGCAGAACTTATTTCAGAGCAACTAACAATTCCAATAATCGGGATTGGTGCAGGACAAAAAGTAGATGGGCAAGTGCTTGTTTATCATGATCTTATCTCATATGGCGTAAATCGCGTCCCGAAATTTGTGAAGCAGTATACGTCTGTTCAAGAGGAGATTGTACGCGGGATTTCTCAGTATGTTGCTGAGGTAAAGACAAGGCAATTTCCTGAAGAAAAACATTCGTTCACAATGAAAGAAGAAGACCGCTTAGCGTTATATGGGGGAAAACAATAATGAAAATCATAACTACAGTGCAAGAGATGCAGCAAATTACGAGCGAACTTCGTGCAAGTGGAAGGAGTATTGGTTTTGTTCCAACAATGGGTTATTTACATGAAGGGCATGCTACTTTATTACGTAAGGCAAGAGAAGAAAATGAAATTGTAGCTTTAAGCGTATTTGTAAACCCACTACAATTTGGCCCGAATGAAGATTTAGATCGATATCCTCGTGATATTGATAGAGATGAAAATGTGGCAAAAGAAAACGGTGTGGATTATTTATTTTATCCAAGTGTAGAAGAAATGTATCCGGCAGAACAAACGACAACAGTAGAAGTTGTGAAGCGCACGGACGTATTATGCGGCAAACAAAGACCTGGTCATTTTGCTGGTGTTGCGACTGTACTAATGAAACTATTTAATATTACGCTGCCAACGCGTGCTTATTTCGGTATGAAAGATGCGCAACAAGTTGCGGTAATTGAAGGGTTTGTAACTGATTTCAATATTCCAGTTACAATCGTACCAGTTGATATTGTAAGGGAAGAAGATGGATTAGCGAAAAGTTCTCGTAACGTGTACCTATCACAAGATGAACGTGTAGAGGCTCTTCATTTATACCGCAGTCTATGTACAGCGAAAGAAAGAATTGAGGCAGGCGAACGTAATTCGGAAATGATTACAAATCTTGTGAGAGAGTATATTGAGACATATACGAAAGGTACTGTAGATTATGCGGATTTATATGCATATCCGTCATTAACAATGGTAGAGAAAATCGAAGGACGAATTATTTTAGCTATTGCAGTTAAGTTTGAAAATGTAAGGTTAATTGACAATATAACATTAACGGTTAAATAAGGGGGAGCATCTATGTTTCGCACAATGATGAGAGCAAAGTTACATCGTGCAACTGTAACGGAGGCAAATTTAAATTATGTAGGTAGCATTACAATTGATGAAGACTTAATGGATGCAGTAAATATTGTAGAAAACGAAAAAGTTCAAATTGTAAATAATAATAATGGTGCTCGTTTAGAGACATACGTTATAAAAGGAGAGCGCGGTAGTGGTGTTGTTTGTTTAAACGGTGCGGCTGCAAGACTTGTACAACCGGGAGATAAAGTAATTATTATTTGTTATGGTTTAGTTACGGAAGAAGAGGTTCATAAACAAGAACCGAAAATTGCAGTGTTAGATGATCAGAATCAAATTATTGAAATGTTAGGCGCTGAAAAGGCAGGGACAATATTATAAAATTGGAAAGCTATCTCTATGTTAGGAGATAGCTTTTTTGTGCATCTTTTCATTAAGATGAGATAAAACGTGGTATAGTAACATTATATGAATTATTGCTGTTTGAAAGGTAAGAAATTGAGGTGTTACATATATGAGTAAGCGTTATGTCGTTGTTGATTTAGAGACGACAGGGAACTCCTGGAAAGATGGGAAAGATAAAATTACCCAAATTGCAGCTGTTGTAGTAGAAGATGGAGAGATATTGGAGATTTTTTCATCTTTTGTTAACCCGAAGAGAGAGATTCCCGTATTTATTACAGAATTAACAGGGATCGATGAAAGTCTTGTAAAACAAGCCCCGTTATTTCAAGATGTAGCCCCGATGATTGTTGAGCTATTACAAGGTGCGGCTTTCGTGGCACACAATGTTCACTTTGATTGGAATTTTTTAAATGAAGAATTAAGACAAGCTGGATATACAGAAATACATTGTCCGAAAATTGATACGGTTGAATTGGCACAAATTCTTTTGCCGACAGCTGATAGTTATAAATTACGTGATTTAGCTAAGAAGCATGAACTAGAGCATGATCAACCGCATCGTGCAGATAGTGATGCTCTTGCGACAGCAGAGTTGTTTTTACAATTTTTAAATGAAATTGAGAAATTACCACTTGTTACATTGCAATCGCTTTATGAATTAAGTGATGTTTTCCAAAGTGATATAGCTGATGTGCTTTCTGAAAATATTTTAAAGAAAGTAATGCATGGTAAAGAAGATATAGCGGAGTATGAAGTGCATCGGAATATTGCACTAAAAAAGCGGAACTATTCCTTAAGCCTTGGCGAAACATGTTCATCAAAGTTCGATGCTTTCTTGAATAAAACGATGGAAAAACTTGAATTAAATATGCCGAAGTTTGAAAGAAGAGAAAGTCAACAACTGATGATGAAAGAGATATATACGGCGTTAAGAGACTCTCGTTTTTCTCTTATTGAAGCCGGTACAGGGACGGGAAAGACCCTTGCTTATTTGCTTCCTAGTCTTTATTTTGCAAAGAGAAAAGAAGAACCTGTCATTATAAGTACACAAACGGTACAACTCCAACAACAAATATTAGAAAAAGAAATTCCGTTGTTACAAAAAATAATGCCGTTTTCATTTGAGGCAGCTCTTCTAAAAGGAAGAAAGCATTATCTTTGCTTACATAAATTTGAGTATGCTTTGCAAGAGGAAGAAAAAAATTATGATATGGCACTTACGAAGGCGAAGATTTTAGTTTGGCTATTGCAAACTGAAACGGGTGATCGAGACGAATTAAATATTCCTGAGGGCGGAAAGTTACTTTGGAATCGTATTTGTAGTGATGCGTATAGTCCAGGTGGTATGCAAAGTAATTGGTTTAGTCGTTGTTTTTATCAGCGAGCGAAGAATAAAGCTTTATTTGCAGATATCGTTATTACAAATCATGCGTTATTATTTCAAGATTTTTCAAGTGAAGAACCCCTCTTTGCTTCATGCGAACATATTATTTTTGATGAAGCTCACCATATTGAAGAAGCTGCGAGTAGAACGTTGGGTGAACAGTTCTCCTGTATGTATTTTCAATTGGTTATATCTCGTCTTGGGACGCTAGAAACAGAAGATGTACTCTCCAAAGTATATAAAATGATGAAAAAATCAGAGCAAGCATCTCGTTCAACTTTCCGTATGATAAGTTATAGTTTGAAGGAACTTAAGTTTGATGCGGATGAACTCTTCCAAATGTTACGTACTTTTATATTTAAACAAACAAAGCAAGAACAAGGAACGAATAATATGCCGCTTATCTATAGGTATAGCGCAGAATTAGAAAAAGGTAAGTTATGGGATAGTATTGTCGAATTAACAAATCGTTTTATATATGAATTAAGAAGGTTAGTCACTGCTCTTGAGAAGCAAGTGGATATATTGCAAAGTAAGTTAGAATGGGAGATGCATGTTGTAACAGGTGAATTTATGCATTTAATTGAGTTGCTGAGAAAGATGGCAGAATCATTACAGTTACTCGTATTAGAAAAGAATTCGTATGTAACTTGGATGGAGACTGAAACGAAAGGGACGATCCATTCAACAGTTCTATATGCACAGCCTGTTCATATTGGAGAAAGATTTGCTGATGAATTTTTAACAGAAAAAAAGAGTGTTATTTTTACATCCGCAACACTAACAGTTAACGATACGTTTGATTATATAAAAGAGGAACTTGGTTTACATGATTTTGCTCCAAATACTTTAAAGGTTCCGTCGCCATTTCGCTATGATGAACAAATGAAATTAATGGTTTCAACGGATGTACCTTTTATTAAGCAAGTCAGTAATGAACAATATATTAAATCTGTATCGGAACATATTGCAAAGATAGCGAAAGCCACAAAAGGCAGAATGCTCGTTCTATTCACTTCGTATGAAATGTTGAAAGAAGCGTATGCGAATTTAAAAAATAATGATGAATTAGAAGGCTATGTATTACTTACACAAAGTGTGAATAATAGAAGTCGAAGTCGCTTGATCCGTAAATTTCAGGAGTTTGACAAATCGATTTTGTTAGGAACAAGCAGTTTTTGGGAAGGGATAGATATTCCAGGAGATGCCTTGAGTTGTCTTGTTATTGTCCGTCTTCCATTCACACCTCCACATCAGCCAATGATGGAAGCGAAAGGTGAGTGGCTAAAAAATCAAGGTGAGGATGTATTCGCTAAATTAGCGCTCCCACAAGCAATATTACGTTTCAAACAAGGATTCGGCCGCTTAATTCGAACGAATACAGATACAGGAACGGTAGTAGTGTTAGATCGTCGTTTGACGAGTTCTTCCTATGGAAAACGATTTCTACAATCGATTCCTAACGTACCTCTTTATGAAGGACCATTAGAAGAATTATTAGTGCAATTAGAAGAACCATCAAATGAATAAAAATGGAAGAAAAATACGCCTGAAGTACATTTAAACTTCAGGCGTAAAAAATGTGGGTAGGAGGAATTTTATTTTTCTTACTTCTTGTATACAAAATGTATTGGTTTTCGACTTGAAACCTTTTTTTGCTGTACATGTCCTGCTATAATAGATGGGTGATGAAGCAGGGGTTGTAAAGAATGTACTCTTATTGTAACCGCATTGCGTTCTTCTATAATTAGAAATTTTTGTGTAACGGAGGAGTTTTTTCATGGAGAAGAAAATCGAAGTACTATCAACGACGCGTATTAAATATTCGTCAGATTTGTATAAAATTGTTGATAGTTTGAATCGTACGTTAAAAGAGCAGGACCTCATGTTCGGACTAGCATTAGACGAAAAAGATAAAGAAATAGCTGTATTTACGATTTACAGAACGTAGTGATACAATGAAAAAGTGGATCTTTGCAATCATTATTGTTATCGTTGCTAGCGGAATATATGGGGCGTATGTTTATAATAAAGCGATAGGAAAGAAAATTCCAAAAGAGTCGAAATTTGTAGAAATTGCTAAAGAAAAAGCAAAGCTTACAAAGGTGAAATCTGTTGATTATTACAACGGAAAATCTGCATATATAGTCGTGCAAGGTACAGATGAAAAGGGAGAACAACTTATCGTTTGGGTGCCTGAGAAAAAAGGGGATACTGTAGTAAGGAAAAAGAGCGAAGGTATTTCTGAAAAAGAGGCTATACAAAGAACAATAGAACAAATCGGCAATGAAAGTAAAGAATCAAAAAGTAAGCCGAAAGAGATTATGAAAGTGAAATTAGGCTTTGAAAATGATGTACCACTATGGGAAGTTACATATATTGATGATGACAATCGTTATAGTTATTACTATCTTGAATTTAAAGATGGAAAATTTTTAAGACGATATAGCATTGAAAAATAGATGTAGGGGGAACTACAAATGAAATTAGCAAAGCGAGTAGCTGCTTTAACACCGTCTTCAACTTTAGAAATTACAGCAAAGGCACAAGCATTAAAAGCGGAAGGTCATGATGTAATTGGATTAGGGGCAGGGGAACCTGACTTTAATACACCAGAGCATATTATGGATGCTGCACATAAAGCCATGTTAGAAGGACATACGAAGTATACACCAACGGGTGGATTACAATCATTAAAACAAGAAATTGTGAAGAAATTTACTCGCGATCAAGGTATTGCGTATGATCCATCTGAAATTATTGTATGTAATGGTGCAAAGCATGCATTATATACATTATTCCAAGTATTACTTGATGAGGGAGATGAAGTTATCATCCCAACTCCTTACTGGGTAAGCTATCCAGAGCAAGTAAAGCTTGCTGGCGGTAAGCCGGTTTATGTAGAAGGTTTAGAAGATAATGAGTACAAAATTACAGCAAAGCAGCTGCGTGAGGCAATTACAGAGAAAACGAAAGCAGTTATTATTAATTCACCGAGCAATCCAACAGGAATGATTTATAGCAAAGAAGAATTACAACAGCTTGGAGAAGTATGTTTAGAACATGATATTTTAATCGTTTCTGATGAAATTTATGAAAAATTAATTTATGGTGGCGTAGAATATACTTCAATTGCCCAGCTTTCTAATGCATTAAAAGAACAAACACTTATTATTAATGGTGTATCTAAATCTCATTCTATGACAGGATGGCGTATTGGATATGCAGCAGGAAATAAGCAGCTTATTAAAGCGATGACGAACTTAGCGAGTCATAGTACGTCAAACCCTACTTCAATCGCTCAATACGGCGCAATTGCGGCATATGCAGGCTCACAAGAACCTGTGGAAACAATGCGTCAAGCCTTTGAAGAGAGATTAAACATCATTTATGATAAATTAATTCAAATCCCTGGCTTTACTTGTATTAAACCACAAGGTGCATTTTACTTATTCCCTAATGTAAAAGAAGCTGTAGCTTTATCAGGGTATGCAACAGTTGATGATTGGGCAAAAGCTCTATTAGAAGAGGAAAAAGTGGCTCTTGTACCAGGTACAGGATTTGGGGCTCCAAATAATGTTCGTTTATCATATGCGACATCTCTTGAACAAGTAGAGAAAGCGTTAGAACGCATCCATACATTTATGAAAAGTAAAGTGCAAGCTTAATTATATACTTCATTCATGTAATATAAAAAACCTCCCTATAATGGGGAGGTTTTTTTGACGAATTGTGGTAAAAAGAAATAGCTAAAGGTGTGTTATACTAGAGAGCGAGGTGTTTGGTGATGAAAAAGAAAATGATGTTACAGTGGTTTGAGCAGGGAAGCATTGCAATTCCAAAATTGCTTATGATGCATTATAAAAAATTAGGTTTAAATGAGACGGAATTTATGGTTGTACTTCATGTACACACATTTTTAGAATCAGGTAATTCGTTTCCGACCCCTTCAGAGATTTCTGAACGGATGACGATAACGGAAATGAAATGTATGGAAGTAATTCAGGCGTTGATTCAAAAAGGTTTTTTATCACTAGAAGGTGGACAAAGATCAGGAGCGATGATGTGCGAAAGTTATTCTTTACAACCGTTATGGGAAAAAATATTACATTTCTTAATGGATGAATCAATAGAGGAAGAGCAAAAAGAGAAAAAACATTTGCAAGTAAATTTATATACAGTATTTGAAAAAGAATTTGGAAGACCACTTTCACCGTTCGAATGTGAAACGTTAGGAATGTGGGAGGACCAAGATCAACATCATCCAAATTTAATTCAAGCAGCTCTCAGAGAAGCTGTAATGAGTGGGAAACTAAATTTCCGATATATTGATCGTATTTTATTTGAGTGGAAAAAGAATGGAATTAAAACGGTGGATCAGGCTCAAAATCAAGGTCAAAAATTTAGAGCGAATCAACAAAGAACACAACAAATGACAAAGCAAGAGACGAAATTTACTGGAAAAGTGCCTTTTTATAATTGGTTGGAGCAGTAATATAGGAGGAGAAATATGCTTAACAAAACGCAAATCCGTTATTGTTTAGATACAATGGCGGATATGTATCCAGAAGCACATTGTGAATTGATTCATGATAATCCATTTGAACTTGTAATCGCAGTGGCGTTATCTGCACAATGTACAGATGTACTTGTAAATAAAGTGACAAGAAATTTATTTCAAAAATATAAAACACCAGAAGATTATTTAAGTGTTTCTCTAGAAGAATTACAACAAGATATACGCTCTATCGGATTGTATAGAAATAAAGCAAAAAATATTCAAAAATTATGCCGAATGTTATTAGATGATTATAATGGGGAAGTACCGAGCGATCGAGATGAACTTACGAAATTACCAGGTGTAGGAAGAAAAACAGCGAATGTTGTAGTTTCCGTAGCGTTTGGAATTCCGGCAATTGCTGTTGATACACATGTGGAGCGAGTGAGTAAACGATTAGCGATTTGTAGATGGAAAGACTCTGTGTTAGAAGTAGAAAAAACGTTAATGAAGAAAGTACCGATGGATGAGTGGGGAGTTACGCATCATCGTATGATTTTCTTTGGACGTTATCACTGTAAAGCACAACGACCTCAATGTGAGGAGTGCAGATTGTTAGAAGTATGTCGTGAAGGAAAGAAGCGAATGAAGGTGAAATAAAGGATGGAGCGAGTTATAGAAATACCGAAAGAATTTCACTGCTTACCATTTTTTAAAGAAAGCGTAAATTCAATTGAGTATCATACAGACGAGTCTTTTGAAGAAATAATACAAAATACTTACTTTATATTTGATATTGAAAGACAGTATGAGCCGTGGAAGGAAATTGAAAACAGTATTCCAGCAATGTTGAATGTATGGAAAAATAAGCATGAAGACATTGCTATACTGTTTCGAAATAGAAATAAGCAAGAGGCTGAGGGTCCAATGATTCTTTTTGCAGCTCACTTGTTATCGGTTGTCTATTGGCTAAATGAGCAGCCTGTTCATAGTTTGAATGAAATGCAAATCCATACGAATAAATTAAAAGTACAACCTGTTAATTTTATGGAGAGATATTCATTCATTATAAAGAAAGCGAGTAATTATCATTCTTATATTCAATTAGCGCAGTTGTATATCGAAATAGAAAAGTTATTTGTAAAGAAAATGATAACAAAAAAGAAGTCCGTTTCTC
>NZ_NVAP01000046.1:83445-109522 GCF_002567495.1 Bacillus cereus
GAGAAACGGACTTCTTTTTTTGTTATTAGGACTCTGTTGTAATAACAGTACCGTCTGCGTGAGGTGTATCACCTTCGATATTTTGGTGCAGCTGTTCTTGTTGTTTCTTAGCTTCTTCTTCAGCTTTCTTTTTGGCTTCTTCTTCAGCTTTCTTCTTGGCCTCATCATCAGCTTTTTTCTTAGCTTCTTCTTCAGCTTTTTTTCTAGCTTCCTCAGCGGCTTTCTTTTGAGCTTCTTCTTGCTGTTTACGTTGTTGTTCTTGCTGTTGTTGTTGTTGTTGCTGTTCTTGTTGTTTCTTAGCCTCATCATCAGCTTTTTTCTTAGCTTCGTCTTGTTTTACTTTATCTTCATTAGCCTTTTTCTGGGCTTCTTCATCAGCTTTTTTCTTAGCTTCCTCATCAGCCTTTTTCTTAGCCTCATCATCAGCTTTTTTAGCATCTGGAGTTCCGCCAGGCGCAGTGAAGGATGCACCAACTGCTGGGCTTGTTCCAGTACCTTTTTTCGCTACTACAGAGAAGCTGTAAGTAACACCTGGTTTAATACCACCAAGAGTAGCTGTCGTACCACTTATTGATAGGCTACCACTTGAACCGTCAGTAGCTTTATAGCTGGCTGCATATGCATCAACTTCTGCTGGTCCAGACCAGTTTAGTGTAACTGTGCTAGCGCCATCAAAAGTGACATTCAGACCGCTAGGGGCATCTACTTTAATTTGTTTAATCGCATCTTTTTTCGCACCTTTTACGTATAACTCTCCGTTTATGTCTTGTACAGAAGAAGGACGTTCAAAGCGCGATTTATCAGTAGCGAATTTGCTCATCATTACTTGGAACATTTGCTGTGCAATTCTAGTGGAGCGATCACTAACGTAATTTTTCGGACCATCTTTTTCGTAACCTGTCCAAACAGCCATTGTATATTGTGGTGTATAGCCAGCGAACCAGCTATCTCTGTTTGCATCAGCTGGGATATCATATTTTTGAAGAACTGATTCATCAAAGTTTTGTGTTCCTGTTTTACCTGCTACGTCGACACCTGCAACATACGCTGTTGGACCTGTACCACCAGAACCAGGTTTTACTACGTCACGAAGAACATCAGTAACCATGTAGGCTGTATAGTCTTGCATTGCGCGTTGTTCTTTCGGTTTAAAGCTTTTCTTTTTCCCATCCTTGAGGATTACTTCTTTTACGAAGTGCGGTTTATTATAGTTACCATCATTACCAAAGGTTGCATATGCACCTGCTACTTCTAATGGAGAACTATCGTTACTACCGATTGCTGTTGATTCGTAGACTTTTCCCTCTTTAAAGGTCATGCCTAAACCTTCAGCAAATGCTTGTGACTTATTAAGACCAACTGTTTGTGCTGTCTTTAAAGCCGGGATGTTTAATGATTTTTTCAAAGCTTCACGTAGTGAAACGTCACCTTTATAACTTTTTGTTGCATTTCGTATTTTTTTACCGTTGGAATACGTATACTCTGAGTCGTTTAATTGATGGTATGTAGACCATTGTAAATTCTCAATTGCTGGACCGTAGTCGAAAATCGGTTTCATTGTTGAACCAACTTGGCGTTTTAAATCAGTTGCCATATTATGACCTTTGAAAGTAGACTTACTTTCTTTACGCCCAGCACCAATTGCTCGAACTTCTCCAGACTGTGTATCCATAAATACGAATGATCCTTGGAATTGATCGTCTGGGTACTGAATAAGGTTGCCATCCATAATTTTGTCAGCGTAATCTTGAGCATCTTGATCAAGTGTTGTATGAATCGTTAAACCATCTGAACCGATATTTATATCCGGGTATTCTTTTTCAACTTCTTTTACAACAGCATCTAAAAATGCTTGATACTTCATCTCGGTTACTTCTGAAGATGGTTGAAGACCCTCTGTTACTGGAATCTTAACTGCGTTATTCATTTCTTCTTTCGTTATATAACCATGTCGATTCATTAATGATAATACAACATTACGACGATTTGTTGCTCGTTCAACATTTTCCTTTTTTGTTGGATCATAAATGTTAGGGCCTTGGGGTAAACCAGCGAGCATTGCAGCTTCATGTAATTGTAAATCTTTTAAATCTTTACCATAATATTTTTGCGCTGCTGTCGCAATACCGTATGAACGGTTACCTAAATTAATCTTATTTAAGTACATTTCTAAAATTTCGTGTTTAGAGTATTGTTGCTCTAATTTGTAAGATAAGTACCATTCTTGTACTTTTCTCTTAGCAGTTTTGTCCATCGTTAGAAAATAGTTTTTAACGACTTGCTGTGTAATCGTACTACCACCTTGGGAACCGAAACCACCAGTGACATTTTCCATAACTGCTTTTGTAGTTCGTTTTAAATCAATTCCACTATGATCATAGAAACGTGAATCCTCAGTCGCAAGGAATGCATTTTCAACTACTTTTGGAATTTGATCATAAGTAACGTGTGTTCGTTTTTCAGCACCGTATTCATAGAAGAAATTCCCGTTTTTATCAAGAAACTTTGTTGATAAAGGATTAACAAGTTTGGCTTTATCTAATTTTGGAGCATCCTTTACCATAACAAAGAAAGCGGAAACGCCAGCTACGAGACCAACGATACCAAGAAGTAGACAACCTATAAGAAATTTCTTAAAAAAGGAGCCTTTTTTCTTTGGTTTTTCTTCTTTATGTGTTTCTTTCTCTTGATTTTTCACATGATTTCGTTCTGTACGAGAACGATAATTATCTGACATTATACTTTCTCCTACCTTTCATTCTCTCCCCCAAAAGTCGAAAAAAGAGCCTTAGTGATGACTCTATCACGAAAAATAAACCGTGTCTAGTACACGGATATAATCAATCCGAGGGTGATAACCGCATGATAATAAGGATCCATGCTCTTCTATTTCTTCTTTCGTAATCGACTTGCGTCCACCAGTATTTTGACGATTCCAAAATGCAATAATATGTTTTGCATCTAATAAATAAAATTCATCAAAAAGTGTAAATTTAATAATAACAAATGCAATTCCATCATGAGCAACCACTTGCTTCATATGTTCAATTTGATGAAGGTGGAAGTTTTGAAGTGGGAAACTAGTTTTGTTTTTTGTTTCTTTCGCTTCAAAATCGATGTATTTCCCTTTGTATACACCGTTGTAATCTGTTGTAGAAGGTTGTTTAAAATACGCTTCTTTTACCACTGCAGCACTTCGAGCGGGGTAATCTACTTTTACAATTTGAAGAGGTGTAGGTTTTTTATGTACACATGCAATATTATGGGTTAAGTAATATTGATTTGTTTCATTTAATTCCTCTTCAAGGGACATACCTCTATTACTATAAGTATGTGTTTTTATAGGTGTTTTTTGAGGTTGTGAAGCTTGATTATACCTTTTTCCATTTGGGTAACGAATGGTCATAGTGTGTCCACTCCCAACTTGCTAAGAATTACTTACAAAGGTGATTATACCAAAAAATGAAAAAAGATGTGACCTTTTTGATGAAAGGTATGATGACTTATTCATGTTTACATGGAATGATTATAAGAAAATTAAACAAAATCGAGAAAAAAAGTTTTGTACAGAGGAAGAAGAAGCAATCATTTACAATATTAAAAAGAAAACAGAAATAGCTAATGTGGACAATATTTCTCGGACACAATATTATCAAGAATATTATTTAAGAAATAGTGAAATTCGTTGGTCTTTTTTAGCGAGTATGGTTTCTAGGAATGCAGGCTGGAATATGACGGATTTAGAAGGGAGATATTATGCTACTGTTTTACCTAAAACGGTAAAAAAACATTTATTTCTTCTGTACGAACAGGCTAATTGGATTATTTTCTTAGATGCATTTCCTCAGCTATTATTGTATGAGGAAAGTAAGAAAAGAGGTGAACCTCTCTTTCATTTGTTGCAATATTTCAGCGTATCAATTTTTATGGAAAAAGAATGGTTACTTTTCTGGGAGAGAAGAGATATGAATAGGCTAATGACAGCGCTTATTATAAATGAACAAAATAAAATTCAAAAACCAGTCATTGAGAACACATATTTTAAAAAACATGTATTCCATACTGCACTTTTTAAAGTACAAGAAAGATTTCATATTAGTGCAGTTATTTTCCCAACAATTGAAGGGAGAATGTATGGATTTTCGGTTTATCAATTTGAAACGTTACAACAGCGTATAGAACTGGGGAAAAAATTAGCATGGTTATTGTTTCATCCAATTTATAATGGTTCGTTTTATAAGTTTGCATTGCAAACTACACATACTGGGTCTAGAGAAGACTATGAAGTTTACTCAAAGGAAACTAGAAAATCTTGTACGCCAGCACTTAGAGATGTTTATCCTGTTGTTTTACATGAAGAAATAAAAATGAGAGATTGGTTTTGTGCAAATATGAAAATGAATGTGCTATTTGTACTTGAAGAGCCTAAAGGGGAAGTGAATATAACGGAATGGTATAGAAGAAAGAGGGAGCAAATCTATAGGATATCTATCGTAAATCGTTTTGTTAAAAGGATAGATGAGTTCATGATATAATAAAAAAGAAGTCCCGTCTTCTATTTTGAAGACGGGACTTCTTAATTTGAAATAATCCTGCTGTGTGCGCTAAGACTTTAATCCAAAACCATAATGCTAGTAGGAGATTAAAGACGACTTGAAATTTAACTGTTCGTAATAAAGTCTCGCTTTATGTAGCAGGGAAGTTTGGACCATCTAGCTTTGGATTGCCAGTCTCGGGTTTATTTTGTTGTTTGTTTTGGTTTTTCTTTTTTTCATTTTTGTTCTTTGCCATTGTAATACACCTCCTTTTTGTATTGTTACCATTTCTATAAATGACATACGAAATGATTTCTTTGACGAATAACAACTAGTTTTGTCAGGTGGGCAGGAGTGATAAATCATTCGGCGAAATTACATGACAAAGGAAAAGCAAAGAAGGGGGCGTTTTATATATGGCGATGGTTCAGAAGGAAGATGTAATGAAAAGAATGGATCAAATGTTAAGTTCTCTCGATTTGCTGGAAATGAATATAGGGATTAGAATGAATCATGCATTAAAGGATGCGAGTGAAAAAATATGCAATAAGATAGAAATAACAGAAATGCATATTGAACATATGGAAAATAAATTAGTGCATCACGAAGAAAAAGGGAATTGGATAAAGACATTTCAAAACGTCGTAGTGAGTGCATAATAAGGTGGGAAAGAAATGAAGAATGAAGCATTAATACAGTCTTCAGAAAAACTCATGCAGTATAATAATGAAGCGAATGTAAAAAAAAGAGAACTGATCGAATACGACTTTTATAAGGATATGAAACCGTTTGTAGACATGGTAGATGAGGAATTAAAGAAGTGGAAAGAATTAGCTTATACGTGGATTAAAGAAGAAAAGCCAAAGTATATACATGTACAGCAAATTGATCAAGTATACGATAATTTACAAACGAATGTGTTACAATGCTTTGTAAATAAAGGTAAAGGTAAACGATTCTTTGAAACACATCAAGCCATTTCGTATACTTTGCAAAATATAGTTGACCAATGTAAATAACAAGAGGGAGAACCCTCTTGTTATTTTTATGCTTCTGTCATTGTTGTAGGTTTTGTTGCGCCGTTTATTTCTAATTCTTTTATTAATGTTCGATAATCTGATATGCATATTTTTCCTTCGAGATACCAATGTCTCGCAAAGTCTAATAATTCATTTGCATTCTCTGTGCAATACCCCTTTTTTTGAGAAAACGCTTGTTTTAAATCCCCTAATACCATGTTGATTCCTCCCCCATGAGAATCTTCTTCTTAATTATCATAGCATGGAAGGGTTTTCTTTTTTAATTTTTTAAAAATTTAAACTTCCGACAAAAATAGACAGATACTCCATCACACATATTATTTTATAGGTACATATTATATATGTAGAAACTTATGTAAAGGAGGAGAGAATGCATGTTTCAACAATCTAACGTATATCAGCAAACGAATCCATATGCACAGCAAAATATGTACCAATATAATACGGATACATATTTACGGTATAATATGTATCCTTTCGAGCCTTATTATGGAAATCAAAGTTATTATCAACCGTTTGAAGTGTCATTTATGAATCAAACGCAGCAATCACAACAGCAGCCCTATGTGAATCAAACGCAACAACCACAACAGCAGCCTTATGTAAATCAAGCTCAACAACCTCAGCAACCATACATGAATCAACAACAGCAGCCTTATGTTGATTCGCAGTATTATATGCCGCCACCATCTCCCTATGCGAATCAACAAGCGATGTTTTATCCACCGAAACAACCGTACCCAACGCAGAATAAACAAAAGCAACAACAGCCAAGTCAGTTTTCTAGTTTTGTTTCACAATTTAAAACATCAGATGGTAACTATGATGTAAATAAAATGATGAATACAGCTGGACAAATGATGAATGCGATGAATCAAGTGACAGGTATTGTAAAGCAAGTGGGAGGATTTTTCGGGAAGTAGAATGATATGTTTGTCCAGAAAAAATATTATGTATGAAGTAAAGTACTAGACAAATTTCCATGAAATAAATGGGTATATATAACAAGCGGCTTTACTCCTTTTCTCATATTGTAAAGTGTAATCAGATTTTTTTAATGAGAGAGGAGAGAAAAAACTATGCATCATTGTCATCCTTGCTTTGGAGGGCATAAGCCTACAGGACCTATTTGTACGACTGCTCCTGTCATTCATCCGACGAAACAATGCGTAACACACTCTTTTTCAACAACGGTGGTGCCACACATTTTCCCAACGCATACAACACATGTACACCATCAACAAATTAAAAACCAAAACTTCTTCCCGCAAACAAATTCAAATGTAAATGTTGTGGACCCAATCGATCCAGGATTTGGTGGCGGATGTGGACCGTGTGGCCATGGCCATCATCACCACCACCACGGACATCAAATTTCTCCATTTGGACCAGGACCGAATGTGTCACCGTTTGGACCAGGACCAAATGTATCACCATTTTTACCAAACAATGTATCGCCAATAGGTCCAAATATCGGACCAAACGTTGGTGGAATATTTAAAAAGTAAATGATATGTTAGAACTAGCGAAATGCTAGTTCTTTTTTTGTAATTGGAGTGTTGATATGAAAGTTATTGCAGTAACAGGATATAAGCCATTTGAACTTGGAATATTTAAAAATGATCATCCAGGAGTAGAATGTATAAAAAAGGCACTGCGTCGTAAATTAACTGCTTTGGTAGAAGATGGTTTAGAGTGGGTCATAATAAGCGGCCAATTAGGAGTAGAATTATGGGCTGCTGAAGTTGTTTTTGAAATTCAAGTAGAATATCCAGATTTAAAATTAGCGGTATTCACTCCATTTTTAGAACAAGAAGAAAATTGGAAGGAAGATAATCGTGAATATTACGAATTTATTCTCTCTCAAGCAGACCATATTGATAGTATCACGAAACGGAAGTATGAAAGCCCAGAGCAATTTAAATTAAAAAATCAATTTTTTATTGAAAAAAGTGATGCGCTTTTAGCTGTATACGATGAAGAAAAACCAGGAAGTCCCAAATATATTGTAGAAGCAGCAAAGAAAAAAGGAGAAATAGAAAATTATCACAGTTATTTCATTCTTTTTTCTGATTTACAAGATATAATAGAAGAGGAACAGTGGAATAATGCAGAGTAATATGTAATATAGTGCTCGTATATATGATTGACAAAAAGCATTGTTTCTGAAAAAATTTAGTTAATGAAAGTTTTGGTAAAAATTTGAGGTGAAGAAAATGATTTCGGATAAAATTAAATTAACGGCGAAAGATATTTTAGAAAAAGAATTTAAAACAGGTATGAGAGGTTATCAGCAAGAAGAAGTAGACAAGTTTCTTGATATGATCATTAAAGACTATGAAGCTTTCCACAAGGAATTTGAGCAATTAAAGCAACAAAATGCTCGTTTAAAGCGTGAATTAGAGGAACAAAAACTAGCAGTAACGCAAGTTCCACAGCAACCTGTACAAACACCAGTTGCACAACCGGTCTATAACAACACGAATACGGATATTTTAAAACGCTTATCTAACTTAGAAAAAGCTGTATTTGGAAGTAAGTTATACGAATGATGTAAGGTGGTAAAAAGGTTAAAGCATTTTACATAGAAAAAAACATTGCAAAATCTTTTTGTTTCCACTATACTAATGGATGTCATAACGTTTGGGTAATCGCTGCAACGCCAACGTTGTAGAGGAAAGTCCATGCTCGCACGGCCTGAGATGGCTGTAGTGTTCGTGCCTAGCCAATTCATAAGCTAGGGTATTCTGGCTGTAAGGCTGGTTTAACGGCAGGGAAAAAACCTAAGTCCTTTCGGATATGGTTTGACTACCTTTAAAGTGCCACAGTGACGAAGTCCTTGAAGAAATGATAGGAGTGGAACGAGGTAAACCCCACGAGCGAGAAACCCAAATAATGGTAGGGGAATCTTTCCCAAGGAAATGAACGACGGGAAAGGACAGGTTTTATAACCTGTAGATAGATGATTGCCACCGGAGTACGAGGCGTGGGCCGTTTGCAGTACAAAGGAACAGAACATGGCTTACAGAACGTTATGAACCAACTATGAAATAACTCAGCTCTCCTTTGTTAGAGGAGGGCTTTTTATTTGTATGAAGTTATAAAGTATGAGTTAAAATGGTTAATGAGAAAATTTTTCGTAAAATGTAATGATTAATAGGATCAGTTGCTATTAATTATTGTTTGAATATACATAAGAGGTGAATGTAAATGGGAAAAGTTACTTTAATTGCAACAGCGGCAATGGGTATTGAAGCGTTAGTTGCCCGAGAAGTTCGCGATCTTGGTTATGAATGTCAAGTAGAAAACAGCAAAGTAACATTTGAAGCAGATGAAAAGGCGATTTGTCGTACGAATTTATGGTTACGTACTGCGGACCGTGTGAAAATTAAAGTTGGCGAATTTAAAGCAACAACATTTGATGAGCTGTTTGAAAAAACGAAAGCATTAAACTGGGGAGATTATATTCCTGAGAATGGTGAGTTCCCTGTTATCGGTAAATCTTTAAAATCTGAATTATTCAGTGTTTCGGATTGCCAACGTATCGTTAAAAAAGCTGTCGTTGAAAAATTAAAAACAACATATAAACGTACAACTTGGTTTGAAGAAGATGGTCCGTTATTCCGTATTGAGATTGCAATGCTCAAAGATATTGCAACATTAACAATTGATGCGAGTGGTGTTGGACTTCATAAACGTGGATACCGTATGGATCAAGGGGAAGCTCCTTTAAAAGAAACATTAGCTGCCTCTTTAATTAAATTAACAAACTGGAAGCCAGATCGTCCATTTGTTGATCCATTTTGTGGATCAGGTACAATTCCGATTGAAGCAGCATTAATTGGACAAAACATTGCACCAGGATTTAACCGTGGTTTCGCATCAGATGAGTGGGGCTGGGTAGGTAAACAAAACTGGCGTGAAGCGCGTCAAGAAGCTGAAGATTTAGCGAACTATGATCAACGATTACAAATCATTGGTTCAGATATTGATCATCGTATGATTCGAGTTGCTCAAGATAACGCAGAAGAAGTAGGTTTAAGTGATTTAATTACATTTAAACAAATGCAAGTAAAAGATTTCACAACAAAAGAGGATTATGGCTACGTTGTAACGAATCCTCCATACGGAGAACGTTTAAGTGAAAAAGCACTTGTTGAACAATTGTATAAAGAAATGGGACAAGTATTCCGCCCATTAGATACATGGTCAGCATATGTATTAACAAGTTACGAAGCATTTGAGAAGTGTTACGGAAAAGATGCGTCGAAGAAGCGTAAGCTGTTTAACGGATTTATCCGTACAGATTACTACCAATACTTCGGAAAACGTCCACCGCGTAATTCATAGTATAAAACTCCTCCACCGCGCATATACTGGCTATTATGTAATGCGTAAAGGAGGAAGTGATATGGATAGTTTCCAATTATCAATGATTCAAAAAGCTATTCACCGTACGTATGATGAGCTCGGAAAAGAAGTGGATAGTCAAGGTGCGATTGTAGATGAAATACAAAAAGCACAAGAAGAATATTTGTCAGCTCTTTCACATGAAACGGCAATTGATAAACGGTATTTAAAGTCATTAATATAGAAGAAAATTTTCCTTTTTCGAAAGGAAAATTTTTTTTCGTGAATTTCTATGTATTGCAACAGGGGAAAGTGGTTGCGCACATATGTGTAGCAGTTGCTATATCATTTTATAGAAAAACTTTTTGGTTGGAGGCTAAGGATGTTTACTGAGAAGAGATTACCATTTGAAGTAGGAAAACAAGATAATTTTTACGATAAGTTGAATGAGTGGATTGGAGATGTGTTTTACGACATCCTTCCGGAAAAAGGCTTTGAAGAGCGAGATGAACAAATTTTTATGGCGTTTCAGTTAGAACGTGCTTTCCAAGAAAAGAAAGTTATGTTCGCGGAAGCGGGTGTAGGAACAGGGAAAACAATTGTATATCTTCTATATGCAATTTGCTACGCGCGTTATACTGGAAAACCAGCGATTATCGCTTGTGCAGATGAAACGTTAATTGAGCAGCTTGTAAAAGAAGAAGGAGACATTGCTAAATTATCTGAAGCATTAGGCTTATCAGTTGATGTAAGACTTGCGAAATCAATGGATAATTATTTATGTTTACGAAAATTAGAAGATGTTATGAGTGGACGAGCTCCAGAAGTAATTGAAGACCTATATTATGAATTACCACAATTCGTGTTTGATCATGGTACGATGCAAAACTTTACTCACTATGGTGACCGAAAAGAATTTCCACTTTTAAATGACGAGGAATGGTCAAGAGTAAACTGGGATTACTTCCAGGATTGCTTTACTTGTGATTCACGTCATCGCTGTGGTCAAACTCTTTCTCGTGAACATTATCGTAAAGCAGCAGATTTAATTATTTGTTCTCAAGATTTCTATATGGATCATATTTGGACATACGATGCTCGTAAACGTGAAGGACAAATTCCATTATTACCAGAAAGTAGCTGCGTTGTATTCGATGAAGGACATCTTGTAGAGTATGCAGCTCAAAAAGCGTTAACGTACCGTTTAAAGCAAACGATGATGGAGCAACTTTTAACGAGATTATTACAAAACGATATTCGTGAAGAGTTTGCACATTTAGTAGAAGAAACAATTTGGCAAACAGAGCGATTCTTTGATGTGTTACAAGAAAACAAAAAAGAAATTGCCGGTTCAGATCGTTTAGAAATTACTGTGACGGAAAAAGTAACAGCTGAAGCGAAACGACTTTATGCAAAAATCGGTGAAGTTGGAGATGCATTAGTATTCGAAAGTGAAATGCATACAGTAAACACATATGATTTAAATATTGTTGATGAGCATTTAGATGTATTAGAACATTCACTTCGTCTGTTTATGCACGAGAAAAATGTAATTACTTGGGGTGAAGAAGGTGATGGTGCCTTCACGTTAGTTATTATGCCACGTGCAGTTGAAGAAGTATTACAAGAGAAAGTATTCTCGAAGCAAATTCCGTATATTTTCTCTTCTGCGACATTATCGAACAACGATTCATTCGCGTTTACAGCTAATAGCCTAGGGGTAAAAGATTACTTATCATTCTCAGTTGCTTCACCGTTTGATTACGAAGAGCAAATGGCAGTAAACTTACTATCGCACACGAAAGAAAATGAATGGGAAAGAAAGTGTCAATATACACTTGAAAATATACAAAAAACAAATGGACGTACGCTTGTATTATTCCGTACAACGCAAGAGCTTGCAGCGTTCAAAGAATATGTAAGTAAAGAGCAAATGTCGGTTCCGTTCTTATATGAAGGAGATCAGGAAATTAGCCAGCTCGTTTCTCGTTTCCAAAATGAAGAAGAGACTGTACTTTGTGCGGTTCATTTATGGGAAGGTTTAGATATTCCTGGTTCATCATTATCACACGTTATTATTTGGTCATTACCATTCCCTCCAAACGATCCTGTGTTTGAAGCGAAACGTAAGCACGTAAATGATCCGTTCTGGGATGTAGATGTACCATATATGATTTTACGACTTCGTCAAGGGATTGGGCGTTTAATTCGTACAAGTGAAGATAAGGGTGCTATATCGATTTTCTTATCTGATTCAGAAGATGAGAAAGTAGTTGCAGCTGTGAAAAATGTACTGCCAGTAGAAGGTAAAGAATTATAAGGAGAAAGCTTGGCGCTTGCCAAGCTTTTTTTCTATTATAAAAGGAATTTATGTTTCCGTGTCGAATTAAGTTTGAGGTAGAAAAAGGAGGCTTATTATACGATGACAGTTGCTACATATGAAGTAGAAAAACAATTTTTAACATACGTAAAGAAGATACAGAATTACGGAGAAGCATTAAGTTTAATGTTTTGGGATTTAAGAACAGGTGCACCAAAAAAAGGTGTAGATCAGCGTTCAGAAGTAATTGGCATGCTTTCGTCAGAAGTGTTTGCTATGTCGACTTCAGATGAGATGGGAAACTATTTAACAGAGCTTGAAGCTTTAGTACGAGAAGATAAACTTTCTGAAACGACGAAGAAAATGGTTGAAGAGTGCCGTAAAGAATATGATAGAAATAAAAAAATTCCACAAGCTGAATACGAGGCTTATGTGAAATTAGAAGCGAAAGCAGAGAGTGTGTGGGAAGAAGCTCGTGAAAAATCTGATTTCGAAATGTTCCGCCCGTACTTAGAAAAAATTGTTGAATTTAAAAAGAAATTTATTACATATTGGGGTTACGAAACATATAAATACAATACATTATTAGACATGTATGAGCCAGGTATTACAGTAGAAGTGTTAGATCACGTATTTGGTCAACTTCGTGAGCGCATCGTGCCGCTTGTAAAAGAAATCTCTGAGTCTAAAAAAGGATTAAAAACAAGTGCTTTATCGGAACAATTTTCAAAAGAAAAACAAAAGAACTTTACATTAGAACTATTAAAGCAATTGAATTATGACTTTGAAGCAGGTCGTCTTGATGAAACAGTACATCCTTTCGAAATTACCTTAAATAGAGGGGATGTTCGTATTACGACACGCTATGATGAAAAAGATTTCCGTATGGCTGTGTTTGGAACAATTCATGAATGTGGTCATGCAGTATATGAACAAAACATCGCAGAACAATTTGAAGGTACACCGCTTTGCAGTGGTACATCTATGGGTATTCACGAATCACAATCATTATTCTTTGAGAACTTTATCGGCCGTAATAAATCATTCTGGAAGAAAAATTATGATTTATTAAAAGAGTATAGCGATGGTCAATTTGATGATATGTCAGTCGATGAGTTTTATGATGCAATTAATGAATCGAAGCCGTCATTCATTCGTATAGAAGCAGATGAGCTTACATACCCGCTTCATGTTATGGTTCGTTATGAGCTTGAGAAAGAATTATTTGATGGCACATTACAAGTGAAGGACTTACCAGCAGCTTGGAATGATAAGATGGAAGCATATTTAGGAATTCGTCCAGAAAATGATGCACAAGGTGTATTGCAAGATGTTCACTGGGCTGGTGGCTCATTTGGATACTTCCCATCTTATGCGCTTGGTTACATGTATGCAGCGCAATTTAAGCAAAGTATGTTAAAAGATATTTCAAACTTCGATGCATTATTAGAAGAAGGAAACGTAACGCCAATTCGTGAATGGTTAACAGAGCATATTCACCAATATGGTAAAACGAAAAAGCCGCTTGAAATTTTAGAAGATGTAACAGGTGAAGGCTTAAACGCAAACTACTTAGCCGATTATTTAGAAGCGAAATATAAAGAGATTTATGAGTTGTAAAAAAAGAGCTGCTTAATTGCAGCTTTTTTCTTTTGAAAGGGGAGTGTAGTAATGGGATATGCTTTTACAGTAATGACGCAAAAGGAAGCAGAAGAAATTGCGCACAACTGGTATTATGAAGGGAAGTATTCTTTTTATGATATAGAGGAAGATGCAGAAGATTTAGCTGAGTTTTTACATGATGAGAGTAGAGGAGATGATATATATGTTGTGAAGGAAAATAGTACTCTCATTGGATTCTTTAGTTTTTGTAAAATAAATAATAGAACGGTTGATATAGGGCTCGGAATGAGACCTGATATAACTGGAAATGGGTTAGGGTTAAAGTTTGTAAAAGCTGGATTAGATTTTAGTAAAGAAAAATATGGTTGCAATTATATAACGTTATCAGTAGCGACATTTAATGAGAGAGCGATTAAAGTGTATAAAAGAGCGGGATTTGAAGCGGTTGGGACGTTTATACAGAAAACAAATGGTAGTTGTTTTGAGTTTTTGAAAATGAATTATATATGTAAAAATGATTAAGAAACAGAAGGGGGCCCTTCTGTATTTTTATTTGATTTTGAAATTTTGGAAGAAGATGTGTATGATAGAATTTTAGTAGTAAACAGTAGGTTTAGCAAGGAAAGGTAGAGGTAGAATGATTACAATTAAAACGAAAAATGAAATAGATTTGATGCATGAATCAGGGAAATTACTTGCTTCATGTCATAGAGAAATTGGAAAAATGATGAAACCAGGAATAACAACACAAGAAATTGAGACGTTTGTTGAAGCTTATTTAGAAAAGCATGGTGCAACATCTGAGCAGAAAGGTTACAACGGGTATCCATATGCGATATGTGCGTCTGTAAACGATGAAATGTGTCATGGGTTTCCGGCCGATGTTCCTTTAAATGAGGGAGATGTTGTCACAATTGATATGGTAGTAAACTTAAATGGTGCGCTCTCAGATTCTGCATGGACGTATATAGTAGGGGATGTTTCTGACGAAGCAAAGAGGTTATTGCTAGTGGCTGAGAGTGCTTTATATAAAGGAATTGATCAGGCGATAATTGGTAATCATGTAGGAGATATTGGTTATGCAATTGAAAGTTATGTATCTAATGAAGGTTTTTCTGTTGCAAGAGACTTTACGGGGCATGGAATTGGTAAAGAGATTCATGAAGAACCAGCAATTTTTCATTTTGGAAAGCCAGGACAAGGGCCTAAGCTGCAAGAAGGTATGGTAATTACAATTGAACCGATTGTAAATGTGGGGATGCGATATTCTAAAGTAGATTTAAATGGATGGACTGCACGAACGATGGACGGGAAATTATCAGCTCAATACGAGCATACAATTGCGATTACAAAAGATGGACCAGTCATTTTAACGAAGCTTTAATCTGACATGTAAGAGTTTACAAAACTCGAACGAAAATGATATTTTTATAAAATTTGTACGTGTTTTGTTAATAAATGCTTTTCAAAGTATAAAAAGTGCGTTATAATCCTTCTATAAAATAAATAGTTAGCTACACTCATATAATCGCGGGGATATGGCCTGCAAGTTTCTACCGAAGTACCGTAAATACTTTGACTATGAGTGAGGACGAATATATTTGCTTGTTAAGCATTCTTTTTTTGCGAAACTCCAAAAGCACGTCTCTCACTTGTAACGAGTGGTGGCGGCTTTTGGAGTTTTTTTATTGCATAAGAGGGGGAACAAACATGAAAGTATTACAAGAAAAAATTTTAAACGAAGGAAAGGTTTTATCTGGTGATGTATTAAAGGTGGATGCATTTTTAAATCACCAAATTGATCCAGTACTTATGCAAGAAATCGGAAAAGAATTTGCTAAACGTTTTAAAGAAGATAACATTACAAAAATCGTGACGATTGAATCTTCAGGCATTGCACCAGCTGTTATGGCTGCATTAGAGCTTGGTGTAAAAGTAATCTTTGCAAGAAAACGTAAATCGTTAACGTTACAAGATAATATGTACGTTGCAAACGTATATTCATTTACGAAACAAGAAACAAATGAAATTTCACTATCTCGAACTCATATTGATGAAAATGATCGTGTATTAATCATCGATGACTTTTTAGCAAACGGGCAGGCTGCTTTAGGTTTAATGAGTTTAGTAGAGCAAGCTGGAGCAAGCATTGCAGGAATTGGAATTGTTATTGAAAAAGCATTTCAAGATGGAGGAAAGAAGCTTCGTGAACAAGGCGTTCGTGTTGAATCACTAGCAGAAATTGCATCACTTGATAACGGCACAGTTACATTTGTACAGCAAGAAACTGCGGAGGTGAAATAAGCGATGAAGCAACATCCATTTAAAATCGCATCGCTTGGTATGCAGCATATGCTTGCGATGTATGCGGGTGCAATTATCGTTCCGCTTATTGTAGGCGGCGGACTTGGCTTAAATCAAAAAGAGTTAACATATTTAGTCTCAATTGATTTATTAATGTGCGGCGTTGCGACAATTTTACAAGCATTATCGAATCGCTTTTTCGGTATTGGACTTCCCGTTGTACTTGGTTGTACATTTACAGCTGTTGGACCGATGATTGCAATTGGAAAACAATACGGCGTGTCTTCTATTTATGGAGCGATTATTGCTGCTGGATTATTCGTTGTTATTTTTGCAAAGCTATTCGGGAAACTTGTAAAGCTTTTCCCGCCGGTTGTAACAGGATCTGTTGTTACAGTAATTGGAGTTACACTTGTTCCAGCCGCTATTAATGATATGGCTGGAGGAGTAGGAAGCAAGGATTTCGGTAGTCTTGAAAACTTAGCGTTAGCATTTGGTGTATTATTATTTATTATTATTATGTATCGCTTCTTTGATGGTTTTATTCGTTCAATTTCTATTTTACTAGGTCTATTGTTCGGTACAATCGTTGCAGCGTTTATGGGGAAAGTAAGTTTGCAAGCAGTTGGAGAAGCTGATTGGTTCCACGGTATTCAACCATTTTACTTCGGTACTCCAACATTTGAATTAACACCAATTATTACGATGATTCTCGTTGCTTGTGTAGGGATTGTAGAAGCAACAGGTGTATACTTTGCATTATCTGATATTTGCAATAAAAAGATTGGTGAAAAAGAATTAACAAAAGGTTATCGCGCAGAAGGATTAGCGATGGTATTAGGTGGTATTTTCAACGCATTTCCATATACAACTTACTCTCAAAACGTAGGACTTGTTCAATTAACTGGAGTAAGAAATCGAGTTATTATTTATACTTGCGGTGGTATGTTAATCGTTCTTGGGTTCATTCCTAAAATTGCAGCTATTACAACGATTATTCCGAAATCAGTACTTGGCGGTGCGATGTTAGCGATGTTCGGTATGGTTATGGCATATGGTATTAAAATGTTAAGTAGTGTTGATTTTGGAAGACAAGAAAATTTATTAATTGTTGCATGTTCTGTCGGAATCGGGCTTGGGGTAACAGTCGTTCCTACATTATTCTCACAACTTCCAGAAAGCATTCGTATTTTAACAGATAACGGAATTGTACTTGGAAGTGCGTCAGCAGTACTTTTAAATATTGTATTTAATATGGTGCCGCAGCGCAAAGTGAAAGTAAAAGAAGAGCCAGTGTCTATGCAAAGTGCAGTAAGAGAAGCGTAAAAAAGCAAGGTCTCGTTATGAGACCTTGCTTTTCTTTTTAAGTGGCATCATTTTCCCGTAAGTACCAAGACGCCAAATGTACTCAAGTGGCCCGTATTGGTAATGTGAAAGCCACCAGCGGCTAATAAAGATTTGTAACGTGTAGAAACTAATACAAAATAGTGGTCCAAGCCATAATGGAGCAAGATAATCATTTTTGAACAATAGCCCGAATACAAGTAATGTAACAATTGTATGCGAGATGTAATTTGTTAATGCCATTCGGCCAACGTATTGGAATGGGCGTAATAATGTTTGCCATTTTTCTTTTTGTAATAAACGCATTAGCGTGACAATGTAGAAGATGAATAATGTTTTTCCGCTTATCATCGTAATACCCATAAGTGAAAATGGTGTGTATGGTTGATTGTTCATAAAGAAGTAAACCATAATAAACCACATCGGTAATGTTAAAATGAACATAATGATTTGCCATTTTTTAAGCTTTGGATCTAATTCTTTAGCACGGCGGAAGATGTCTTTTTTACCGGCATATAATCCGAGTAAAAACAATCCTAGTGTTTCAGGAAGCATAATAAGACTGTTACTTATTGCTTCAGAATAGAAAGAATGGAATCTGTCTGTAATTTGTAAGCCCCAGTTTTCTAACGGCATAATGGCTGCGGAAAGGCCTAGTTCATCTACCGGAACTAATAACATGAAAAGAGAACCTAATAATGTGAACAATTGCATGAAACTTAATAGTACAATTGACCATATTAAAATAGTACGTGGCTTGCTCTTGTAAAATAAAAATAAGAAAAACCCGGTAATTGCATAAGTATGTAAAATGTCACCGTCCCATAAAAGAACATAATGTAAGGAACCGAGTAATAATAAAATAAGTAAGCGGCGAACAAACAAAGTTTTTGGGCAATCTGTTTTCGCCTCAGCACGATTCATAAAAATATAAAAACCTAATCCGAATAAAAACGAAAAGATTGTATAAAATTTCGTTTGAATAAACATATCGTAAAATAGGCGAATATAGCTGTCTATCCCTTCGTAAATCCCTGTAATATCACGTGAGTCAACCCCGGCGATAACAGGCCAGTTAACAAGAAAAATACCGAGTACAGCTATTCCTCTAATAATATCGATGGAGTGTATCCTCTCACCTTGTGTAAGATTTTGTGTCATTTTTTCCCTCCTTGTTAAGTAATTCCCTTTTATTATACAAAATGTAAGATGGAGGGTACAGGGTATATTTCCAATTTTTTTAACTGTTAAGTTATGTAGGATGAGATATAATAAGAGTGCACAACAAGTTTTAACCTTCTTCAAAACAGGCGGTAAAGCTCCTTCCTATAAGGGGCTTTTTTTTATGAAAAGTGTTGATAATGATTCTCTTTAATGATAGAATATATTTAAAATTGATAATCATTATCAAAAAAGGTTGGTGCATCAGTATGGTATATGCATTAGTAGCAGGTACAGTCGCTGTATATGCAGTTATTGCTAAGTATGTTTTAAATGGAGTAGGAACAGCAAAATGAGTGATATGACATAAAATCCCTTTCATTTGTAAAAAGAATGAAAGGGATTTTTTATTTTTAATGAGAATATGCTGAAAATTTAGTATGATAGTAAAGTGAAACTGTAATCAGTGGAGAGATGCATCTTCCAATGATTATTAGCTCGCAAATAGCGAGAAAAAGTATATACATCTTGGATAAAGGGGAACAAGGGGATGACAAACATAGTACAGACAAACGGTATGAAAAAACTTGTTTGTTTTTATGAAGAGTGGCAGAAACACGGCGATGCAGAGAATAGCTTAAAGTTGTTTGAAGTGATTCAAAAATATAAACAAGAGCAGCTTATGATAGCGTTCTGCGGTCACTTCTCTGCAGGGAAATCAACGATGATGAATCATCTATATAAAGCGCAGTTATTACCGACAAGTCCAATTCCGACAAGCGCTAACGTTGTCAAAATTGAAAAAGGAATGGATCGTGTTGTTATAACGATTAAATCTGGAGAACAGTACGAATATGACGGTGCATATTCAGCCGAAGAATTAAAACAAATTTGTAAAGACGGTGATGAGGTAATTGGTGTTCATATTTATCGTAACGATGCGCCAATTCCTGAAGGAGTTATGTTAGTTGATACACCCGGGATTGATTCAACAGATGATGCCCATCAACTAGCGACAGAATCGACACTTCATTTAGCGGATGTCATTTTTTATATGATGGATTATAACCACGTCCAATCGGAAGTGAATTTGCAATTTGTTAAAGAATTGAAACAACGTAATAAAACGGTTTATCTCGTTGTAAATCAAATAGATAAACATAAAGAAAATGAATTATCGTTTGAGAACTATAAAGATAGTGTAAAACAATCGTTCTCTAACTGGGATATTGAAGTAGATGGTGTTTATTATACGTCATTACGAATGATGAACCATCCACATAATGAAATTGGAAATTTAGAAACATTAATTACTTCTATTATGGAAGAAAAAGCGCAGTATGTAATGGTTGGAATGGAGCGAGAAACAGAATATTTAATGGGAGAACATTTCTCGTTTATTCTTTCTGAAAATGAAAAAGACCTTTTGAAATACGAGGAAGAGTTAGCATCACCATTATCGATTGCAGAGGTAGTTGAAAAGAAGACAGAGTTAACGGAAACGAAAAATCGTGAGGCGAGTAAAGAATCTCATGTGAGAAACGAATTTATAAAAGGTTTACAAGCTATATTAGATAACGCGTATTTAATGCCATTTGAAATGAGAGAATTGGCAAATGCGTATTTAGAAACGAAATTAACTAAGTTTAAGGTCGGTTTGCTATTTGCGAAAGGAAAGACGGAGCAAGAGAAACAGAGACGTTTAGATGCTTTTTATTCTGCCTTACAAAAGACTGTTGAAACGCAACTTGATTTCCATGTGAAAGAATTTATTGTTACCTTCTTAAAAGAAGAAGGATTGTTTACTGAGGAAATTGGGAAAGACATATATGCTTTAGAAATTGCTTTCGGACCAGAAATGTTGGCTGAAGTCATTAAACAAGGTGCAGGTTTCACAGGTGATTACTTACTTCTTTATACAGCGGATGTAGCGAATGAGCTGAAGAAACGTTATTTTACAAAAGCACAGCAAATTTTTGATAAAAGTGCAGTTGTTTTAAAGCAAAAGGTGAAGGAAGAAGTTGCTCGTATTGAAGAAGAGATAGAAAAATATACGATGTTGCAAACGGCGAAAGAAACACAATTACAATACAGTAACAATTTCGAGGGATATGAAGGCTATTTACAAAATGTTTGGCACGATCGTGTTGCTACGCCTGAAGGATTGCAAATAGATGAGATATTGCAAAGTGAAAAGCAAATTGTTAGTGAGAAATTCACACTACAAGAGCAAGAAATTGTAAGTGATAACGTACTAGTTCTTGAGGAAGAGCTGAAAGGAACTGCGGTATTAAATATTCAGCGTATTCTTGAGAAAGTGAAAAAAGCTGAAACGATATTAGAGCCATTACCTGCACTAAAACATGTACAGCAAGAGGTAATAGAAAAAAGAAGACGTGTGGAAACGAAACAATTTACAGTAGCGTTATTTGGGGCATTTAGTGCTGGGAAATCATCATTTGCCAATGCATTACTTGGTGAGAAAGTACTTCCTGTATCACCAAACCCGACGACGGCAACAATTAATCAAATTTTGCCGGTTACAGAGGAAAAACCGCACGGAACAGTAATCGTTCAATTTAAATCAAAGCAAGCTCTATTAGAAGATATGAAAGCTGTTTATAAGCTGTTTCATTATGAGATTACTACGTTAGATGAAGCGTTAGCACAAATTGATAAAGTTATGAAATATCCTTCACCAAGTGGAAAGCAAAAAACAACATTTAGCTTTTTACGAGCGGTACAAAAAGGGTATGATGCGGTTTCTGCGCGTTTAGGAGAACAAGTACAAGTTACATTAGAAGAGTTCTCTGATTATGTAGCAAATGAAGAGAAATCATGTTTCGTTGAGTATATGGAACTTTATTATGATTGTGCTTTAACAAGGCAGGGAGTAGCGCTTGTAGACACACCTGGAGCAGATTCTATTAATGCTCGCCATACGGATGTTGCATTCCAATATATTAAAAATGCAGATGCTATTTTATTTGTAACATATTATAACCATGTGTTCTCTCGTGCTGACCGTGAATTTTTAATTCAGCTTGGTCGTGTAAAGGATACGTTTGCTCTAGATAAAATGTTCTTCTTAATTAATGCAGCCGATTTAGCAGAGTCTGAAGAAGAACTTGAAATGGTAAAAGGCTATATTGCAGATCAGCTACTGCAATATGGTATTAGAAATCCGCGTTTATTTGCAATTTCAAGTTTATGTGCGCTTGAAGAAAAACAAGGGAAGAATGTTGAAAAAGAGAAGTATGGTATTTTACAAAACTCTGGGATTACTAAGTTTGAGGAATCATTTACTTCCTTTATGATGAGAGATTTAATGCTTGTTTCTGTGCATGCTTTATATGGTGCATTGCAAGGGGCGGATCAGCTTTTAGTCAACATGATAAATGGTGCAAAGCAGGGGAATGAAGAGAAAGAGAAGCAAACGAAAAAATATGAAGCAGAGCGTGATCAACTACTTCATATCATTTCATCATATAGTGTGCTTGCTGAAGAACAGGCGATGCAAAATGAAGTGAAAGAGTTGCTTTATTACGTGCAACAGCGTCTATTCCTACGCTATAACGATGTGTTTACTGAATTTATTAATCCGGCGTCACTTCGAACAGATGGAAATGTGAAAACGCAGTTGCAACAGTGCGTTATGGAATTAGTAGCATTCATTCAGCATGATTTATTACAAGAAATGCGTGCGACATCATTACGCCTTGAAAAGTGGATAGATGAAGCGATGAAGCGTGCAAAGAATGAAATTGTAGTGAACTGTAAAGTAGAAAATGAATCAATTTCAATGAGTGGAACAGTGGAGTATGAATATAAAGATATTACACATAAAGAACCGTTCCCTTCGGTTGAAATAAAAGATTTCAAAAAAGCACTGGCACATTTTAAAAATGAAAAAAGCTTTTTTGAAAAAAATGATAAAGCTTTCATGCAAGAAGACGCTAAAGTTGTATTAGAGCCTTTCGTATCAAACTATGTAGCTGATGAAAAAGATTTATTTATTCATCATTATAAGCAAGAGTGGGATTTGAAATGGAACTTATTCCAAAAAGTGATGCAGCAAGATGTGATGAACTATTATGAAAGTATATTGTTTGCACTGGCTGAAACGATTGATGTATCTCTATATGAACAAAGTAAAGAACAATTACAAAAGCAGTTAGTAGAGATTGAAAAAGAAATTTATGTTATATAGTCGTTATGAGAAAAAGATTCGTTCAATTTTCTTTTGCAGTACAGTATCTAAAGATTTTACAAACCCTGCAAATTCATCAGTAGAAATCATATGAGTAAGAACGAGTCGTCTGCCGTCTGGTGTTTCACCGCATAAGACGAATGAAGAAAATTCGTACGTTTTGTTTTCGACTACTAATTTTGGATAGGAATATGTGTCGCTTTTCTTCTTCTTTCCATCAATAGAGATGACGTTGCATTTTTTCTCATTGTTGTCCATGGTGAATCCCTCCTTTCTATTACTTATGGTAGACAAGGAGGGATTAGAACAATAGAGGAGGGGGAATTTTTATGTCAGTTGTAATAGAGTGTATTTCAAAAGAAGCTATACCAAAGTCTTTATTACTACTTGCTGATCCAAGTGAACGGCAAATAGCTACATATGTACCTAGAGGGTTAACATACGTAGCTAAGCAAGGGGACAGCGTTATCGGTGTATATGTTCTTTTGGAAACAAGGCCGAAGACGATGGAAATTATGAATATTGCGGTTGTAGAGCATATGCAAGGAAAAGGTATTGGAAAGAAGCTAGTAAGTCATGCTATAGAAACAGCTAAGGAATCTGGTATGTTCAAGATTGAAATTGGTACAGGCAATTCTAGTGTTTCACAGCTTGCTTTATATCAAAAATGTGGATTTCGTATTTTTTCTATTGATTTTGATTACTTTTCGAAGCATTATGAAGAAGAGATTATTGAAAATGGGATTGTATGCCGTGATATGATTCGGCTTGCAATGGAATTGAATCAGAACGTATAACTTATTTAGGGGGAAGAGAAGATGGAAGTACATAAAGCAATTACAGCACATTCTCGTAAACAAAATGAAAGTGTAAAAGCATGTTTACAATTAGATGCGCAGCGTGAAGCAGCTATTGAAGCAGCCGTATCTCTTGCGTCAAATGGGAAAGAATTTTCGGTTGATGTCATTAATGTTGTAACAAAGCAAATTAATGATCTTGCAAAAAATGGTGTTACCTTGCAGCGTAAATATGTTACAGAAGAAATGGTTATGGAGTATGTAAGTCGTTTGCAAGAGAAAGAAGGTCGTTAAAGATGATAGTTACAGTCGAATGGTTACGTGAGCATATAGAAGATGAGAATGTCCGTATAATCGATTGTCGTTTTGATTTAGCGAATCCTAATTGGGGTAGAGAAAAGTATGAGGAAGAACATATTCTTCATGCGTTATATTTTGATTTAAATTTAGATTTATCAAGTCCTGTAGCAGAACATGGTGGTCGCCATCCATTGCCGAATATTGAGGAGTTTGCAGACAAGCTTTCGGGGGCTGGTATTGATGAACATACGACAGTAATTGCATATGACAGTCAAGCGGGTGCAAATGCTTCTCGTCTCTGGTGGTTATTAAACTATGTAGGACATGAAAAAGTATATATATTAGATGGCGGGTTTCCAGCTTGGAAAGAGAATGGACTACCGATAACAACGGAAGTTCTTGTTGCTAAACGAAAAGCATTCAAAGCAAATATACAGGATCATATGCTTGTAACGATGGAAACGGTGAGAGAGAATATTCATGCAGGTGCAGATATTACGTTAATTGATTCTAGAGAGCCAAAACGGTATGCTGGTGTAGAGGAACTAGTTGATCCAAAAGCAGGGCATATTCCGACAGCAGTAAACTATTTTTGGAAGGATGGAATTGTCCAATCAGGACAGTTTAAGAATGAAGCTGGGCAACAAGAGCGATTCCAAAATCTTTCGAAAGATAAGGAAACAATTGTGTATTGTGGTTCTGGCGTTACAGCATGTCCAAATATCCTTGCATTGAAATTAGCTGGATTCCAAAATGTTAAATTGTATGCAGGTAGCTGGAGTGATTGGATTTCTTACCCAGAAAATCAAATTGCAAAAGAAGAAGATTAATCACTTGCATGCAAAAATAATTTGTATTAAAATAAGGTCACAAGCAAGAAATTGCTCGAAAAACTTTGTATTTTACACATTGGAAACAATGTGATAATATAACGACAAGTAAATAATACATCCTGCGGTGTACGTAACTTATTTATGTTTAAAACCGATGTTAGTTATACGGAAGCTCAATATTTAGCGACCATCATCAAGCCTTCCCAGTGGAGGAAGATGTACGGTAACTGTGAGGGCATCCACCTGCGAGTAGCGGGTTTTTGGACATTTACGAGGAGCGGCACGTGCGGGGGTCTTATTTCAACTAACATTATATAAAATTCCTACGGTGTACGTAGCTTATGTATGTCTTAAACCAATAAGTTTAATATGGAAGTTCAATATTTAAATGTAGCTAACATGCCATCTTTTTAAGAAGGAAGTTACAAACATTTGTGAGAGCATCCACCTGTGAGAGCAGGTTTATGGACATCTAGAGAGAACGGCATATGTGGGGCTAAATAAAAACCTTACGTTTTATACGTAAGGTTTTTTTGTTGCATTCATATATTCATGTTATCCCGCTTTAATGGGCAGTAAGACCTCCACCTCCAAATTCAGCGAAAGCAAAGAAGTTAGGTGGGGAGCGGGCTGCCCATAAAAGTCCGATTGGTGAGGGCTGATAATCAGTGGGGGATGAAGAAAACCCCCACTGATTAAAGTTTCACTTTACCTCGATTCACCTGTGAAGTTTCCATAATAAATATAGCACTTTCTATCTTCATCAATCTCTCTTGAATCTAAAGTGAACTCCATATGCATGCCGTCACGCTTAATATATATAATATCTGAATGAAGAGATGGCAAAATTTCTTCATAGTTCCATACATCTTTACTTTCAATCAAGTTTGAACTCGTATCCTTTAGCTCTCTAATTTCAAAACCGATGTGGAAGTAAGTAGGATCTGAAGGATCGTTAGAAAAGGTTTCTTGTTGAATATATATAACTGCTGTTCCGTCTGGATCTACTGAAGTTGCAGTAACAACATATGTATGTTTATCTTTTATAAAATATTCACAAGTCATGCGTGCGATGATTTCAGAATTAGAAATATTTGCGTAGTTCCATAAAGCAGGATACCCTTTCGTTTCATCATTAAGTCGATATTCTAAGTGCATTTTATCCGATACGATAAACTTAACTAAATCTATACAATTCAATCAAATTTACACAAGTTAGTGCTTCATCGTGTTCTCGCAACCCCAAAGGGACGAGGGGTA
>NZ_NVAP01000047.1 GCF_002567495.1 Bacillus cereus
GCTACCAAAAGTAACGACTAGCCGAGAAGCCCCCACTTCAAACAGTCCGTTAGGACGTTAAGTGGCGGGTAGTTCACTTTTGTTTACACACTTAAAAGAAACAAGCATATGATATTATATACTAATCCAAAAACCATATAGTCTACTTTCTAAGAGCACTGATCTGTGTTCTTTTTTTAATGAAGCTTTTGTTCATTTTTTTGCTATATTTTTTAAAATTTATTTATTACACTTAAAAAATATTCACGAAAATATTTACATATTAATTAGATTTTTCTAGTTGCTCGAGATTTCCATCAATACGATCAAAAATTTAAGCCTTGTATTTCATCCTGTTGAAATACCATCCAGCACAACCCCATGTACCCGTAATTTTTCACTTAACAATTTTGGTTCATATTATTTGGAGCTTAGAATAGCTATTCACTAGATCATACAATATCTCAAAAATAAACCTTCTGACCATCATATATTTTTCAACCCTGTGTATTGTAGGCTTTAATAGTTCCCAAATTGAATATGAACGAATAAAACCCAGAAGTGACTTCTATTAGTCCAAACACTTCACATTACTATTACATACTCTATAAAATGTTTGGATTTTATTATTTCAATCAAAACTTAAAGTTAGGAGGATTTAATATGGCAGATTGTACAGGTTTAGCTTGTTTTTTATTCTCTTCGTGGCCAACAGGAACAGTTGTTACAGTTACTACTAGATCAGGTCAAATTATTGGACCTGCTACTTTTTCACTTTTCTTTCCAAATATATGTGCAGTAGTATTGGTAGAAGATGATGTGATAACCCCCTCTTCTACCAATACTATATTCATCAGTTGTGAAGATATAGAAAGTGTTACTTTAACCACTCCTTAAGATGATTCATAGTGTTCTCGCTTAATCCATATTTAAGACATTCTAATGAATGTCTTTTTTTATGAAAAATCTAACCAGTATACCCTAAAATGTATCATTCTATTGTATCTAGTATTTCAATAAATTACTTTAATTTAAATTTTTTCTCTTCTAAAGGTTACTTGTCTACACATCGTTCTATAAACTTTCATATGATATAGTATATTGTTTTTAAAGGAGGGATAAATTTGTTCTTATGCAATTTATTTGGTTGTTCGGGTGGAGTATGTAGTATTTTTAAAAATTTACAACCAGGCGAAGTCGTTACTGTGACAGGTAAATCTGGGAATATTATTGGACCTGCTATCTTTACAAATTTTAACCCTAATACTTGTATCGTCACATTAGAAGAGGAAAATTCAGTTACTCCTCCTACTACAAGTATTACTAAGATTAGTTGTAAAGAAATAGAAAGTGTTACGTTTATCTCATAATATATTTTAAACCTAGAGCAGGGGTTGAAATATGAAGCTCTTATACATTACTTCTGGTTACTCAAAAATCTATCAATATCTAGATCAAAGCATACAAGGGGCTCTTATCGATCAAAATTTCGAATGGTCAGCAGTTCAGCCAAGTGAATTAATACCGCAATTAGATTTCATTACAACAACATTTCATCCCGATATTGTTTTCACCTTATTAGGAAATCATCTACCACAAAAAGCAATTCAATATTTTAAAAAACGGAACATTAAATTAGCTGTCTGGCTAACTGAGGATCCATTTTATATAGATACTTCTCTTCTTCTATTAAAAAACTTCGATTTTATATTTACTATTGATAGTGAAGCACTTAAATATTATGCAGCTTTAGGATATACCAATGTATATCATTTACCATTAGCAACTAATATAGATGTATTTAAACCTAATCTAAAAAATCCAAAATATAAAAGTGAAGTATTGTTCATTGGATATCCTTATCCTAACCGAGTAAATTTGATGCAGTTTCTCTTAGAAAAAACGCCTTATCACTATACTATTATTGGTCAACACTGGAGAAATAAGTTATTAAAAAAATGGAAGAATCACCAAAGAATTAAGGTTATAGAAGAATGGATTCCACCTCAAGAAGTTGCGCTCTATTATAATAACGCTAGTGTTATTTTAAATCCTCACCGTAGTCATCTATTTCCACAGAATAAAAATAAAAATAAAGTAAAAAATAATACAATTAATAATCGTACTTTTGATATTGCGGCTTGCCAAGGCTTTCAAATTATTGAAGAAAAACCTGACATTTCATCTTTCTTCAATGAAGATGAAATTATATCCTATAACAGCTTTGAGGACTGTTTAAACAAGATATCTTTTCATTTAGATGATACAATTCCGAAAAAATTAATGGTCGAAAAAATTTATTCAAAAGTGATTACACAGCACACTTTTTATGAGAGAATATACTTTATTTCTACTATTTTACAATCACAACTTCAGTAATTTACTAAATTAATAATATCTTTTCTTCTATAATCATTCTGAATAAATAAAAATGCTTTTTCAATTTCATGAAGAGGCATTTTTATTTATCTTTTTCCTATAAATAGCCCTTTCACAATTTCTCTGAAAGTTTTATTAAGCTCGTTTTCAATTCTACATGTTATTCTAAATTCTGCTTATATTATAACTACATCTAGAGTAACATCCCTGGTCAGAGTGGTTAACTAATAAAGTTAACCACTTTGTTGCGCCAAATACTTTTTATTTCTCGATATTTAACTCCTGGAATGAATTCTCGTTTATTAATACTATATTAGTGACATTGATTTTCCTCATAAGCATTTTTTGTAAAGGACCTGTTCTTCCACAGCAAGTCCTTTTTAATTTGTTTACTAATATATCGTTTTTGTTGATTTTCCGTTGACATCTTGTTGATTTTTTATGCACATTTAAAAGAAACAAACATACGCTATGGTATGTAAACTCTCTGCTCATAGAGTTCTACCTTTCTTATCGAAGAGCATACTTATATGTGTCCTCTTTTTCGCTTGTTATGAAATATCGTTTGTGTTATAATTCCTCATTACCCAGTTCCTTTAATGACAGGCTCCATAACTGCAAGCAAAGCATACAATATTAAAAATTTACTCATGAAAATCTGATTACTATCTACAGATTTTTTCATCTCATAAGACATTCACCTACCTTACTAAGAGTGCATATAAAAATGCGCTCTTTTTATTTGTTGTTAAATACAAATTACATCTATTCACTAACCTCATACTTGTACATATTATAATTACTATCTTTCTATATAATGTGAGCATATCACCTCCATTATGATTGGGTATAAGGATCGCTCTTTTATATTTCTAATGCATATTTTTATACACAATTCATATACATTAAATAACCTGATATGTCTTCAACTAATATTTTGATGACATTCCACTTTTTTAGACAACAAGCCCTCCGGTCGTTGTCTTTTTTCTTTTTCCTCTCCCAATGAGGACTTTGTTTTCACTTGGCACATACACTTAAAACATACATAAGATATATTGCTGTCACATCTTCACTTTTCGATATAAATCTTGCTCAAGGGGCGCTTTCTCGGGCGCTCCTTTTTTATTTTCAATTAACTATTATTCGAAAAATCAGAAAAGAATATACAGTTTTTTTTCTGAATACTCGTGATATTATTTTGTTACTGGTGTTCATCAACTCGAGCATTCAGTAACACCATCCACAGACTCTACTCTCATCCTTCCCTTTTGAGAGTAGAAATACTATTTTTGAACTATCCTAATTAGTATTTTTTTTATTGATTAAACCTATTTTAAAATGGGGTAGCAAGTTCGTTTACAAACTAGTTAGCACTTTTTATATTTCTTATATATAAATTTCCACAAATACATCATACTTAGTTGCTAATTCCTCCAGAGCTGGATTCTTTAGTTTTTATAATAAAATTCAAATTAAACTGCACAATGAGGGTACATAAGATAAATATCACCTAGAATTAACTATCTATTTCCGGTAGAAGATTCCCTCCCCAATCTGTGTGAAGGTGTGATAACATCAGCAGATAGATGGGAGATGAGCGTATGTCAAAATGTTTACAACTATACCATTGTACATATCACCCCTTTATAACAGAATATGTGAGTTTGGTTGCAGAAAAATCCACGCAATCGTTAAATTATCAATGTTCTATCGTCCACACTTGCTGAAATTGTGAAAAAAAAGCTAAGGTAGGGACAGTGGTTAGTCAAAGTACAATATATTTCAGTTCTCACCGTAGGAACTACGGACGAATCCTGCAAAGATAACTGGTGGATACACCGGAGTTTAATTAGTCACATATCTATATAGCCTACATAAACTAAAAATGTACAATTGCTTACTTTATATTTTTTATCCTGCAATATAGAAAATGAACATCAAAAATTAAACGTTCAAAAAATTAGATAGTTTAATTCCTTTCAAGAAAGCTATGGTCACTTGAAAATATCATAGGTATTTCGTTTAAAATAAACATTTTTTATGAGAAGGGAATGGAAATTATGCACAACTTTCATTTCATTTGTGATCAATTTGCTACAATCCTTAAAGGAAAAAGTAAAATAAGTCAAAGTGGTTGTTCCGTGTCTTTTCATCGTGATTTTAGGGTACTAGTTCAAGGAAAACCAAGTGCGTATGTAGTACCCGTTGGAGTAAGTTTCGAATCTATGGATCAAAATGGTAATGCATTAAATTTAGGAGAAATTGCTGTTCTACAAGAAGAAATCCCTTTATTTTTGAAATCAATTGTACAACAAGGAATTATCGTTAGTGCTTTACATAATCACGGGTTATACATGACCCCATTAATCATGTATATTCATATCCAATCAGTGGATCCCCCGTTACATTTTGCGAAAAAATTAGCAACTTCCTTTTTATCTTTAAGTAGCCCTCCTATTGCAGATATCAATGATGACCAATAAATGAATTATATGTATTTATTTTTTTGTTAATAGTTTTATTCATTACATGCCACCTCATTTCAAAATAAAAAAGGACACCTATCCCTAAAATAGCTTTAATTGCTGTTTTAATGAATTGGCGTCTTCTAATTTTCTAACCGGGCCTAGTCTTAATTCATTTCGTTTTCAGAAATTATTTTTTATAAAATCAATCCTAAACACATTCTTAACTTTTATTTTACTTGAAACATGTATTTTTTATAATTTTTATGCACCGATAAGATAAGCCCCATCATTATCATATTTGAAAACAGTGAACTCCCTCCATATGACAAAAAAGGAAGTGCAATTCCTTTTACCGGCATTATCCCAACAATCATACCGATATTTTGGAAGATTTGCAGTGTTAACACACTAATTGTCCCCGCACATAGTAATGTACCAAACAGATTTTCTGCTGAATAAGCAATTATAGTTACTCGATATATAAGAAGTAACAAGACCAATACAACGAGAGCCGCTATTATAAATCCACCTTCTTCAGCGATGGTAGCAAAAATAAAATCAGTATGCTTTTCAGGAATATATACACTTCCTTGACCGAATCCTTTTCCATTCAATTCACCACTTCCAACAGCTAAAAGAGATTGTTGCGTTTGATACCCTTGATCTGCATTTTCAGCTGGATTGAGCCAACCTATAATGCGTGATTGTTGGTGAGGTTTTAACCTAGTAACTAATTCTTTAAAGAAAAAATCTGGATATCTTACGTATGTAAATATTAATGTAGATAATAGAGTTACCGGAATGAATGTACAAAATACAATTAATTTCTTTTGAATCCCCGATATAAATAAAATAAATACAATAGATGCTGCGTATAAGAACACCATCCCTGTATCTGGCTGACTGTATACTAGAGCAATAGGAGGAATTGAAACTAACATAATTTTTCCAATCAACATGAAATCAGTTTTATATGTCCGCATCATATATTTAGCGTTATGATTCACTACTAAATTTGCGACAAATATAATTAGTGCAATTTTGAAAAACTCCGATGGTTGAATTTGACCAATAACAGGAAATTGAAACCATCTTTTTGCTCCCAATTTAACGGGAGTAAACGTTGATTCTGGTAGTATTTTTAATATAACAATTGACGCAAATCCAATAATATACAATGGCCAAGATAACTTTTGCCATTGATCCCAATCAATACTTGCAACAAATATTAACAGTCCAAAACCAATTATATAGTTCCTACCTTGCTGAAATGCAAAGTTTGTACTTCCATACTGGCCAGTTTGTTGACTACTATAAATTGCAGTGATACTAATAATACAAAACATGCATAAAATCAAAGTTAATTTTTTATCTAAACTACTTAGTAATTCTATTATTTTACTCATGAAACCCTCCTATAATACTCAACAAATTCCATACTTCATAATAATGACTAGCATCTTTTTTATATGCTTTTAATTATTCAAATGAAAATTATATTATAACGCAAAATTTTATTTTTTTTAAACTTTCCCTTAAGGTTTCACTTTAAATAGTTAAAGTAATAATAAGTAAATCTTAATTTTTTCTAAACTAAAATAAATCAGTCTTTTTTATCCAGAATTACTTAGTTTCTAACTTCTTTAAAAAATAATAGGCACTCTAAAGACCTTAATAATCCTATTTCTAGCCTACAAAGGAGGACTTTTGTTTAAAGCGGACAATCTGATACTAAAAAACTGTAATAATTGTTTTTCATATTAAATACTTAATTCTATTTCTTTTACTTCCGCCGCCTCATAATTCATAAATACCCCTACTGACTGTGTTCTCATCAAGTAATTCAAAATTGAATGTCCTGTATATTTCCCCTCTAGACACGTGAATAAAACTTAACATGTCGTCAATACTGTAGGCGAGGCTTTTAATAAATCTGCCTTAAATTCTTCCCACTCTAACTCTCTTGGTCGAGAGCCGAGCAGTTAGCTTTTGTTGGCTGCTCTTTTTTATTTCATCGTCACATTATGATGAAATAGTCATATATTATCTTGAATTTAAAAAACCTAATTCACTTTTCAACATCACACTTTCCCCTTAAAAAGGTCTTTTTATAGATGCTCTGTTTAGGTTTGTCAGCATAAAACGAAACATTCCGTCAATACTAAAGATAGGCGAAAGCCAGAACTCATTTAACCGTCCCTGTAGTTCTTCTCTTTTCTGTATTAAGCAGCTAGCTTTCACTAGCTGCTCTTTTATTTACACATATCGTAAGACTTCGAATACACTATGTTTGAAAGTGCTCTGTTTTATCAAAAGGCAATTCAGCGACGATTACCTTTTTTATTTCTCAATACTAAGTACATGGTATCAAAATCCCAATAATGGTAATATAAAGGTACCTTCAGTTGTTGAATGTCATGCCCTTTTAAAAGGCCCTGTCTAAAAACAGGGCCTTTTAAATTTATCTCCTACTAAAATAGCATTTTCATTATAAATCTTTCTATAAACGCTCTAATTTCCTCGGTATCAAATTATATCCCATGAAACAGGCGTCCCTTTTTCGATATCCTTACTCGCTTTTTTTCCGATAATTTTGGATAAGTGTTTTGGTAATAAGCCATTCCCTGGCCTAATAGCTTTAACATTTTCATTTGTAAAGACTTCTCCCGCTTTTATGTTTTCTACTACATATAATGATCTTCTAAATTTTAAAGAATCTTTTTCTATATCAGTAGGGCCATAATATACATTCCCCAAAGATTCCCATGCTTTTTCAGTTTCGCTTACTAATAATTTAAATTCAGCTGGTTCCATTGAAAATTTAGCGTCAACTCCTCCATCCAATTTCGAGAGCGTTAAATGTTTCTCAATTACTGTGGCCCCCAAAGCAACGCTCGCTACAGATACACCTACTCCCAGTGTATGATCAGATAAACCTACCTCACATTTAAATAACTCCTTCATATGAGGTATAGTAACTATATTTGTAAATTTTGGAGATGCAGGATACGTACTTGTACATTTTAATAGAATTAGTTCTTTACACCCTTCTTCTCTCGCAGCCCTTACTGTTTCATCTAGTTCAGCAATTGAAGCCATACCTGTCGAAATGATTAGTGGTTTTCCTGTTGCGGCTACTTTACGTATGAGAGGAATATCAGTATTTTCAAAAGATGCGATTTTATAACATGAAACATTTAATGTCTCTAGAAAGTCTACAGCTGTTTCATCAAACGGCGTACTAAATGGTATCATTCCTAACTCTATACAGCGATCAAAAATTGGTTTATGCCACTCCCATGGTGTATAAGCCTCTTTATATAAATGATAAAGTGATTTGCCTTTCCATAAACTTTTTGTATCGTGAATTAAAAAATCACCATTTTCTATATTTAAAGTCATTGTATCTGGTGTATATGTTTGAATTTTAAATCCTTGTGCCCCAGCCTCCGCAGCTGCCTCTACAATTTTCAACGCCCTATCTAATGATTGATTATGATTCCCTGACATTTCTGCAATAATAAATGGTGGCAGGCTATTGCCAATCTCTCTACCTCCGATATATATATTACTCATTTTTTTCACCTTCAAGTTCTTTTTTTATAGCTTCTTTTCTTGCCTCCCATTGTTCGCGGGACAAGGTCATTGTAATGACATCTATATAATCATTGTCCCTATAAATATAATCTTCATATCTTCCATCTTCTTTGAAACCAAGTTTCTGATGGAAGTTTAAACTAATACGGTTTGATTCTATTATTTCTGCACATACTTTGTGTATGTCTTTAATCTCAAAAATAAAGTCTAATGCTAATAAACCTAATACAGTTCCGGCATGTCTTACACTTTGTTTTTCACCTATATAAAATCCCCAATAACAAGTTCGATCCATTTTATCTATTTTTGTAAAATTAACAAAGCCAATTGGTTTTTCTTTATATGTTAATAATTTTGCAACCTTTGTATCATCTATTAATAGCTTTTCATACCACTTTAAATGTTCGTCTATTGTTATTTGATGATCTTTATACATAACCGACCGAATTTCTTTTGTATTCCGCCAATTTAAAATAATTTCTAAATCTTTTTTTTCTAAACTTTCCAATTCAAAATCCTCAATATCTAACATACTATCCTCCTAAAATAATTTTTGCTATTTCATTTGTATTACTGGCACACTGTATAGAAAGAGCTTTATTAGACATTTCTTTCACTATTTTAGAATCTGATAAAAGTTTGTTTAGATATTTTGTAATTGCTTTATCCGAAACACTTTCAGCTGTACCAATATTCCATGTAGCTCCAACTTTCTCTACAGCCTTGGTTACTGCAATTTGATTTTGGGCAGTTGTAATTGTTATAGAAGGTAATCCAAGAAAGCATCGTTCCCATGTGGTTGTGCCCCCAGCTCCTATCCCTAAATCCGCTCGTACGAGAAGCTCTTCCATATTCTCTATTTGACAATAATATGAAGCGTTAGAAACACTCTTACAATAAGTTTGAATCTCCTCTTTATTCGGATTTTGACTTCCTACCACAACGTCTATTTTTAAGCTATCTTTATTTATATTTTGTAAGGCTCTTAACGTTTTTAGTGTCTCATTTGTTACATCATGGCCACCAAAAAAAATAAAAATCTTCTCAATTTCTCCTGTTCTTTTTCGTACAGTTTTCTTAGCGGCATGAAACTCTGGCCGTAATATAGCGTATTTAGGCCCCAATTTTACTAATGAGTGCTCTGGTATTAAATCTTTATAGCGACCATTAAGGTTATCGTATAAATTTTGGTCTAGTAACAAATCACAGTCGTGCATTCGATTTGCAAGATCATCGATTACCATAATTTTTCGTACAGTTTTTCTTAAAGCAGACTCCCACTTATTATCTAATCCATAATGATCAACAATTAACCAATCACACTTGGGCAGCTGCGACAAAATATCATTGGTCTGCTGTGCATCAACAAACCAATGATATTTTAGCCAATTTATATAACTCCCGTTTTCTGAACTTAAGAAATTCGTATTTTCACCATCTCCATCTAATACAAACACATGAAATCCTTTATTTAAAATATATTGATGCAAATCACCTTGCAGCTTACGACAAATGAAATATACTTGAGCACCTTTATTTCGCAACTCTTGAGCCAGTGTTAAACAACGCATAATATGACCGGTACCTATTTCAATAGATGCGTCGGCGCGAAAGGCAATTTTTTTCTCAAGCAAGATACTCCCTCCTCACTAAAAGTACTATAACTTATTAACTTATAATTTCGTTTCCCTATTTAGCTCATCTACTAATGATTGTTGATTTGCCCATTTCAATTTCACATGATTATTCATTTCAATAAGTTCAGGATTTCTAAGGATGTAATCTTTTATTTGATGAAAAAATAAAGGTTTAGATTTTACATTCAGACCTTTATAAAGTTCATTGAACATATCTAAATCCGGTTGTTCATCTAATGTTAACCTCCAAGTAGGGTAACAAAATGGTGGAGGAAGTTTCACTATATTGATACGAAATAAATGTGGATTATTAATAAAATAAAACGGAAGGTATTCTGCATAGGTTAAAGGTTTTGGGGTTTGTAGTAGTCGTTCAATTGCCTCTAATGTAAAAATATCGCCTGCTGTTCCGACAGGTAACGTACTTAACTCTGCCTGTGTATAATCTGCACCACTTTTCAAATGTTCATCTAGTAAAAAAGTATTAATTTCTGGTGACACAGCTGGGCAATCTCCTGTAATCCGTATGACAATGTTTGCATTTTCTTGTTTTGCAGCTTGGAACATGCGATCAGCGGTATTTTCAGGATCACCTCTAAAAATCTTAGCCTTTCCATCTAAATTAAATTTTTCCAAAGGGTCATCTTGTGCAATATCTGAAGTAGCAAGTATGACCTGGTGCTTTCCTGGAATAGCTAATGTATTTATAAGACATCGTTCAATGGAAGGAACACCTTGTATTGGCAATATTGCCTTTAAAGGTAACCTAGTAGATTTTAACCGGCAAAGTACAATTATTACTACCTTTGGAGGTTCAATAACCTCTTTTGTTAATGGGGTACCTGCAGGCAAACTATATACAGCTACCTGAGGTAATAATTTCTCTGCTTCAAACTCGTTCAGCGCATTTTCTATAACGTTTAATTCCATTGTTACTTTATTAGCTGTAATAATCTCTCCTTTTTTAATATCAACTTTTGTAACCGCTCTTAACAATTTTGGGTTTTGCAATTTTAATAGCACCCCTTTCATTTAATTTTTAGCAACTTTATAAAACGAAAGAACTTTTCTCACAGCTTGTATTACATCCCGCACATCAGCTTCTGTCATTTTAGGAAATAGAGGCAGCGTAATAATTTCCTCATATACGTTTTCTGCTTGCGGACAAATACCTTTTCCATAACCTAATTTTTGATAAAACGGTTGTAAATGTACGGGTATATAGTGCACATTCACACCGATATTTTCTCTTTGTAACGCCTCGTAAACTTCTTTTCGATTACATTTTAATAATTTAGTATTTAAACGAATAATATAAAGGTGCCAGCTTGAATCGGTTTGAGGCAATTGCTTTGGTATGATGATTTCAGATAAACAACTAAATTCTTTATTATAGATGTCTACATATTTCTTTCGAATCTTAATAAAAGAGTCTAATTTACTTAACTGTGATAAACCAAGAGCAGCTTGTATATCCGTTATTCTATAGTTGTAACCTAAGAATTGCATTTCATAATACCAAGGCCCATGATTTTCAAGAAGTTTTCGAGGATTCCTTTCAATTCCATGCGTACGGAATTGAACAAGTTTTTCATAAAACAGAGGATTATTTGTGGTAATTACTCCGCCCTCTCCGGTAGTAATATGTTTCACCGGATGAAAGCTAAACATTGTCATATCACCAATTGAACCAATCTTTTTATTATTAAATGTAGCTCCTAATGCGTGGGCTGCATCTTCAATGATAATCAAATTATTTTCTTGTGCTATTTTTTGTATTGCTTCTAACTCTACAGGCTGCCCAGTAAAGTGTACGGGAATAATGGCTTTTGTTTTGTTTGTAATCTTTTCCTCTATAGATTTAGGACTAATGTTATATGTTTCATTGTCAATATCGGCGAATACCGGCTTTCCCCCCTGGTATAAAATACAATTTGCACTTGCTACAAATGTCATAGGAGTTGTAATTACCTCGTCTCCCTCAGTTATGCCAGCTGCATAGCAGGCAGCATGCAATGCAGCTGTACCATTTGAAAAGGAAACAGCGTATTTCGCTCCCACATATTTCGCTATAGCCTCCTCAAACTGTTGAACCATTGGTCCTGTTGTTAAAAAGTCCCCTTTTAATACGTCTACAACAGCCTGAATGTCATATTCATCAATTTGTTGCTGACCATATGGTAAATAAGTTTCTCTAACAGGCTTTCCTCCATGCATACCGAGAATTCCCCTTACCATTACTCTTTCTCCTTAGGATAAATTTTTAAAGATTTAATCCACTCTTCTGTTTTACTAACTCCATCTTCTAAAGAAACTTTCGGTTCCCAATTTAATATTGTTTTTGCTTTTTCATAATTACATAATAATTTTTGGATTTCACTTTGCGGATGGATATGAGTTACATGTTGAATACTTACTTTATTTCCCGAAATCAATTCTGCTAATTTATTAATGGATATATCTTGTCCTGTTCCAGCGTTGATAATATGACCATTTGCTTTTGCAGAGTATCCTGCTGCCACAACAAAATCTGCACAATCTTCAACGTATAAAAGGTCTCTCGTTTGTTTCCCATCCCCATAAATATTTAATGATACATTATCTAATTTATTATTTATAAAAATGGCAACAACCCCACCTTCACCACCTGTTTTCTGGAATGGACCATACGTATTAAATGGGCGAATAACCACTGCAGGTAGCTTATAAGCATAATAGTAAGATAAAACCATGTTTTCAGCAGCAATTTTCGATCCAGCATATGGAGAAGCTGGTTTAATCGGGTCTAATTCTGATATTCCTTGTATATTAGTAGCTTTATCATATACCATACAAGTGCTCATAAAGACCATTTTGACATGATACTTAAGACATTGTTCTAGCAAATTAAAAGTTCCTATTGTATCATTCTCAAAAGTTGTTCTAGCATCATCTATACTATCTTGAACATTGATACTCGCTGCTAAATGATAACAAAGGTCAAATGAATTATTTTCAAATAATTGAGCAACTAATTTTTTATCTTTAATATCCCCTTGAATGCATTGCTTTAAATTTAAATCGTGTGCAAATTCGGTAATATTTGCAGTAGTTGAATTTGCTAAGTTGTCTAATATCCATACTTCATGCTTATCCTGCAATAATCTCTTTACAACCCACCTACCAATAAAACCTGCACCACCTGTTACTAATATTTTCATAGTTTCTCCCCTCCTGTTAATAGTTGCTGGTTTAATATTAAATTTCTAAGCTCTTCTTTTGAAATCGCATTTTGATTATCAGAACGGTAAAACCCTGCTTTCGCCTTTTCTGCATTTTCATATTGTGTATCCTTTTTTAATGGGCTAGGAATGATAAACATATCTGGTAATTCAAAAGCCTGTAAAGACTCATCATGTGTCATAAGTTCTTCATACATTTTTTCACCTGGTTTTAATCCAATTTCTTCAATTTTTATATTCTCCTTAGGCAACCCATATAACTTTGTAACTTCTTCTATCATCACTTCACTTAAATCTTTTAATGAAATAACTGGCATTTTTAATATAAAAGTTTCACCACCCTTTGCTATTTTCATTGCTTCAATTGTTAACATTGTTGCTTGATTCAGTGTCATCATAAATCTACTCATATTAAGATCCGTTACAGTTATTTTTTGGTTTTCTTTAATTTGATTTTTAAATAAAGGAATGACAGAGCCTCTTGATCCCATCACATTTCCGAAACGAACACTTGCAAATATCGTTTCACTTGAACCTTTTGAATATTCCGCTGATGTAATCAACCTTTCAGCAGTCAACTTTGTTGCACCGTAATTATTTGTTGGTGAAATTGCTTTATCAGAACTCGTAAAAACCACCTTTTTTACTTTCTGAGCAATTGCCGCTTTTATTACATTTTGTGTTCCAAAAATATTGGTCAAAACTGCTTCAAACGGATTATATTCACAAAAAGAAACATGCTTCATCGCGGCCACATGAAATACATAATCAATATTTTCCATCGCACTAAATACTCGATCATAATTGCGTATATCCCCAATTAAATAACGAATATTTTGACTTTTATCTCTAAATTCTTCTTGTAATAAAAATTGATTATGTTCACTTCTACTAAAAACCCTTACCACTTTTGGCTTTTCCTGTAGAACATTATAAAGAATGCTTTTTCCAATTGTTCCTGTTCCACCAATAATTAATACGTTTTTATCTTTAAAAAACATGAAAATATATACCTCCTCATATTAAAAAATTACTTTTAGCTAAGAAGAACCTCTCTTCAATTTGTGTGTAGTTCCATAGGCATGTCATTTGTTGAGAGCTAAACTAGGTTGCTGGATATTAAAACGTATGTTCCTGTCGCGAGTTTAAGATACATATTAATCATCGAAAACTGAGGATATAATCTTTCACTTCAAATATTTATAGATGGTGATGCGTTTAATCTTTTTCACCTTGAATTAAATTTATTAATCTTTTTGTGCATGCTTCTTGCGGATAGTTTTCATTAATAAATTTTTTTCTTAATTCTTTTGCTAAATCAGATTGTAAAGGATCATGTAGAACTTTTTTAATCGTGCTAGTCATATCCTCCATGGAATGATTTACAAGCCAATCTAATGTATCGTAATATTTATAATCCCTTTCCTCTAATAAAGATTTATAAACAACTACAGGTATGTCTAACAACATTGCCTCTAATCCTACTGTTGAATTTGAGATAACCACAAGATTTGCATGTAAAATAACATCATACATGTTCACTTCATTTGTTATATATTTAACATTTGGATATAAGTTACTTAATTTAATATATTCTCCTACTAAATTACGCCCTTTTTCCCAAGGGTGAGGCTTTATAATAACCGTAATATTTTTGTCTTTCACTAGCTTTTCTGTCAGTTCAGTATAAAATGAAGTTTTAAATGGCTGGGTTGCAATAAAAACCACTTTTGTAGAGGGGTCTATTTTTAATTTATTAAAAAGATTCTTTTTATCCATATATAACCTATCAAAGATTTCATCATATCTGGGGTGCCCTAGTATTTCAATTTGAGATTCACTTACCCCTTTTTGAAGGTACCAATCTTCTTCATATTTCCCATATACGACCTGTTTTGTTGCGAAAACCGGAAAGTATGCTTCTTCTCCCATTATTGCACCATGCTGCAGACAATAACTTGGTATCCCCTCACTACTAGAAAGAAACGTAAGCGCTCTACTTGTTATATCTTCCGTAGTACCAACAATCACACCAGAAATATCTTGTTCTTTAAAAATAAAATGCGCCATATTAAGTTTCTCGATCATGATAGGAAGGTCGCTGAGTAATTTTTTTTGAAAAAACATGTTTGAAAATAGTGGGTGCTTATTAAACTTTAAAAAGATTTCTTTAGCTTTTTCTATAAAAACATGTGCGGTATTAGTGGCTTTATTTATATAATCAAGTGCACAAACTGTAGGAAGACCGTAGAGTTCGGTCTTTTTTGATCTAGTTAATATCTTTGTTTGATTTGGATTAAAGTGGGTAAAGTTACTTACTGAAAAACGGAGATAATCTGAATTTAGGAGAATTGCTCCATTTTGATTTTTTCTTTTTATTTTTGATTGAAATGCAGAAATTATTTTTTCAAACTCTAACTGTAACTGTGCTTCTGCTATTGGCTCAATTGACAATTGCTTGTAAAAATTATTATCTTTCATTTTATTTTTTATATCTTCATCTAAATATTGGTAAAAATTACTTAGTAATGGTAATGGAATGTTATAATGCTTTAACCCTGAAAAAATATTTATATACTCTAGATTTAATAGCCAGTAATTTTTCAAATAAATGTCACTCAATTTTTCACCCTCTTTTTTTTCTTAGATCTTCTCTTAATTCTTTGCATGTTCTTTGTGGTGGTAATAATTGTACAAATTCATTTTTTTCTTCTGCAAATAACTGTGCATGTATTGAATGAGGAGTAATATAATTAATATCTAAAATTTCATCTAAGGGATAAAAATCCCAATAGTGATTTAATCTCCAAAAGAAACGTGCATCTCCTATCCGGTAAAACTGAGGATCTTCATCCCAGTAAGAATTCCACCTTTTTTCAAGAATTGGTAAAACAGATGCTCTATGCATAATAGAACAATGATCAATGGTACATGGTGCATTATTCGTAATTTTTTTTGCAGGTCTTTCAACCGTTTTAATAGGCATATCTGATTCATCTATATGAATCGTTTTTGATGCAGAGTAAATAATTTGAACATCTTCATTCTCATCAAGATAACTAGACATCTTTTTAAGACGTTCTTCTTCATATTGATTATCATCTGTAATATAAGTTATATATTCCCCTTTAGCATGCTTAAGTGCCTCATTAATTAAAGCAGCATATCTTACTTTTTTTGTCCTTTCAGAAATATGAGCTACATTACTTTTATAAAAATGTACATTTTCCTTATTTATGAATGGGTGAATCACCTTCTGGGTCAATTCATCTGAATCATCATCCATTATAAAAAGCTCGAAATCCTGAAAGGTTTGGTTTAATACACTTAATATCGATTTTTCAACAAATGCAGGCTTATTGTAACTTGTCATTATAACTGAAATTTTAGGCAAATATCCCTCTCCTCCTTATCAATAAATACAAAAACAGTTACGTTATTATATAAATAGAAAGGACAAACCGTTCCGATAATTTTAAAAAAGGTTACTTTATCTATAAAAAATTAATAGCAGTATTTATATTCACCTATGTCCTTTTTTTTCGATTATAGTCCATACCATATCTATGAAGAAGTAATAAACTATTTAAGTATAAAAAAGAAAGTGTCGATAAAGCTTTAATTATTAGATTTCAACAGAATAACACATTCAATATTCTCAATAGAGGTGAATACTTTGCAACCCAAAATATCAATTATCCTTACTAGTTATAATAAGCCGTCATTAATTAATCAAGTTATTGAAAGTGTTCTAATGCAAACTTATAAAGAATGGGAACTTTTTATTATGGATGATAACTCCTGTCTAGAAACTATAAATGTCATAAAAAATTATTTAGAGGATCCTCGAATTACTTATAAGAATAGTTTTATACAAGATGATGAACGATATAAAACTACAAGATATGCAACACTTATCAATGAGGCACTTCCATTAACCTGTGGGGATTATATTTGCTATTTAACGGATGACACTATATACCTTCCAAACAGATTAGCTGAAATGTTATCTTTCTTAGAAAAAAACCCTGAAATTGATGTAGTCTACTCTTCCCAATACGTTAAATATGTTGATTATAACCTACAACCTACAAATGAATTTGTAAGAGAAGCTTCGAAAATTTTATATACAGCTGCTAATGTTGTAGATCACTGTTCAGTTATGCATACTAAAAGAATATTATTAAAAGTCTATGAAAAGTACCGTGGATATTGGGATACAAACCCTTTATATTGGTTTGCTGGAGATGCAATGTTTTGGAAACGCCTAAATACATTTCAACCTTTTTATCCCATTCCCAAAGTGCTCGATATTACTTTTAAAACACCATTCTCTTTCCAAAACCTATATGCTAACCTCCCTTCTAAAGATTTAAATGGTATTTTGTTTAGTAATTCATACGGAGAAGTATTTTTAATTGATAACTTTAAACGCAGGCTTATTTCAAAAGACATGCTTTCTTACTTCAAATATAATCAAAATGAAATTGTTTTAATTCCCGATCCATTTATCTACAAATATACAGAAGGTCCCCCCATAACCCTTACAGAGTCAATTCCAAATCTACGGGTTGTGCAAAATGAAAAAGGAGAGTTATTTTATATAGAAAACAATCAAAAACGTCCGTTTATTAACACCGTAGCATTTCGCAAATTTAAATTTTCAGTTCAAGAAATTATTAAAGTTTCACAACGTAGTTTAAATCAACTTTCAGATGGATCACCTATTTATCCAAATTTATCTCATCATGCGATTTTACCGGAAGGAAAAGTATTTATCTACCATCACAATTATTTCATCATGACAGATTATATGCTTCATCCCATAGATAAAGATATATTGCAAAAACTATATTTATTAAAGAACTGTATACCAATTTCAAAGACCAATTTATCCTACTTTCATATGGGCCCTCCTATTTCAACATACCCTTCTTACCTAGCTGAAAAATACTTAGAATAGTACTAAGAAGGAGTGTTATCAATAAAATAATAGAAAAAGCTCCTGAACTAAGTACTATGCTTGCCTACAGTATTATTAAAGAATTAAACGGATTGATAAAAAAGGACCTAAATAAAAGTCCCTATTGTTATACTAGTATCTCCTAATAGGGTGCTAGAATTTATTTAGATGATCAAAGATTCTTCTTAACTTGTAAAATAAATTATCATAAAAAGGGGACGCAAATAAAAATGCGTCCTCTTTTTATATCGAATCAAACTAATCCATTAAAATGTTTTTCATGAATATGGATTAGTAATATTTTTAAGAAAAACATTATCTAACATCTTAGCTGTTACAATAAGTAGATTCGTATAATTCACACCAATGACAAGTATTACTTATTACTTATGTTTTTACCCTTTTCTGTATATTATAATAAAAAATTGTGAAATTTTATCGCATTATGTAAGACACTTAATATCAAATGTATTACTTTTACTATGAACTAAATGTATTTTATAGGACTATTATAGATAAACAGGGTGCTAAATTGATTCTTAAGAAGTCATTAGCATTTAATTTATCTAAAAATTGAAAAAATATGTGTAGATAGATATCATCTTAAATACATATATAATTAACTTTAATTTTCTGACACAATTTCACATAATTATTAAACTGATTTTTTGCGTACATTATGAAAAGAATTGCACCGTGTCAGTCTTTAAAAGATTATATATCATAACTTTAAGAGAGGAAGGAAAACTATGAAGATGAAAAGAAAAATCATTATGACAACAGCACTTGCAGCTACATTAGCTACAGGTGCACTACCTACTACCTCGGTGTTTGCTGCAGAAAAAGAGGCTCCTATTCAACCAAAAGAGGCACAATTGAGTATTCAGCCTTTTGCACAAAATAATTTGGAAACAGCCGTTCAAGCTGCCTTAAATGGTCCAGAAGTCAAAAAAATTAAAGTATTTGAGCATGAGTTTAATGTAAAAGAAATAGAAGTAGTAAATCTAGGTGCAGGAAAAAAATATGTTAAGGGGCAAATTTCTCATCATTTAAGTTTTCGTCCAGATGATCAATTTTATTATGAGTTTACAGTACAAGATGGAAAGGTACTAGATAAACCTGTATTTAATATTGATAGAGGTGGTTGGACACCATTTGCTGCTCCACTTTTATCAATTCTTGCTGCGTATAATGGAATTCCAGTTAATCCAAATGATCTAAATGCACTTGGTCAGCAGATTGGTAAAGTTATAGATGGAAGCTGGGAACATGCGGCCCAATCAATTGCAACTGTAGTTAGTCTAAGTTTTAATGAGTAAAATTTTTCAATTTTTATTATCATTGTAGAGATTCACTTTTCGTAATTAGCCTAGTTATAAGAGAATCTAAAACAGCTATTAATAAATTTTTACCGCTCAGTCACATTATCTTGATTTGTTTACCACCTTATCATTCATTATATGTCACAAAATAGAAGTCTTTTTTAAGGCTTCTGTTTTGTTTGTATAAAATACGAGCACCGGTTGCTTTTTGAAGGCTATACTTCGATTTTTCAAAAATACGTTTGGCTATTAGGCACAATTCATAAAAACAAATTATTAAAGTCTCAAATAATTTACTCCCCCTATTTTCCAAAAATACCTTTAAAGTATATAAAGTGGTAGTTCATTCATAAAAAAGAAAGAGATAATTAGAACGTTGCTTCATTTTCACAGAAATAAAAAAGGAATCCTTTACGGATCCCTTTTTGCAATGCACTCTTTTTCAAATGGTACATTTTGCACCTACTTTTAGTATAGCTTACAATTCCAATAAAATAAATAGGATTAAATAAAATTCAATTCATGTATTTTCATAAAAGTATATGAATCTAGAAATTAATACTACTAGGTTCACTTACAAAAGATTTGTGTTCTTTCACTATTAATAAAACATCATACTTCTTTATAATATTACAAATATAATTACGTATTTTTAAACCTTTCTCCTGAACATTCTATTAGTTGTTCCACAGCAATCTTTCGCGCATGTTCCTCACTATCTATCAAAGTCAATCCTTGTGATATATAACTCCAAAATTCATATCCACAATCCTCCATCCATCTATACGCTTCTGTTGTGTATAGACCATCCTTTCTTTTAATGATTTGAACCTTATAGTTTTTACTTGGAGAAAAAATCTCTTGTATAACCCGCTCCATTTATGCAATATCCCCCTAAAATAAGGGCTAGGCTTTTTCACCTAACCCTACTAATATATTTACCCGTGTTTAATCAATCTCATACGGACATCTTCGTCTGCACTATAAAGTTGTAACGTATTTAAATCATAATTTTGTACCTGATATCTAAAACTCTCAGTTCTCTGAGTCTTATGACCGTTCTCAGTTACGCTTGTTAGTTTTAATGTTAATTGTAAAGAAGGTACATCTAACTCGTATGTTCCCTTCATTAGATTATCTCTACTTGGAAAATCCCCATACTTATAAAAAGAAAATGTCATATCACCTTTTAAATCAAATATTGTTTTGAATCCGTCTCCTAAATCAATACCATACTTACCTACAATAGACCTTTCATTTTTAATGTACCTAGATGTATTAGAATCGTTTATTCCTAACTCTTCATCAGTACCAACTATACCTTTGAACATACCTGTTTCGGCTTGGCTCTTGTCTGATTGACTTGAGTTAGGTGAAGATGATTTGGGAACAAAACTTGATGAAGCGTCTTCACTAGATGAATCAGAAGAACTTTGTACTCCTTTTGATTCATTCTTTAGTTTTTCAAACACTGGTAGCCAAATACGATTACCTTCTGATAGCCTACTGTCTGCCTTTTCAATTACTTCCTTATCCGCTTCCATTGAGAAGTCTTTTTTCTTGAATACCTTTTCTATTTCTTCAAAGGAGCCCCTATACTTACTGACTGCTTTAAGGACTTCTTTGTGATCTTCCTTGTATTTAGAAGGGGCATCTATAGACTCTATCTTATCCAGTACTTTCATATAGTCTTTAATGGAAACTAAGACTTCTTCCCTTGATTTACTACCTTTTTGGTAGTATTTTATTGAATCTTTATAAAAAATTAACCGCTTCACTAAATCTTTCTCCATGTCTAACATGTATTGTGGATAATCCTCTTCTAAAACTCGAATCCTTTGAATATCTTTCTCGTCATCTTTTAAGCTAGTAGACTTTTTATCTTGTTCAGTAGCTTTCGCTTTGCTTGACTCTTCTGTCTTTACTTCTGTCTTTGCTTCTTTCTTTGGTGAATCTTGAATCGTAGCACAACCCCCTAATAACATAACCGGAATCGCTAACTTGAGTAGTTTCTTCGATTTCATACGTCATACCCCTTTAATAATCGTTGTTATTTTCTTAACCGCTTACCTTTTTAGGATTTAATTTATAAATACGGAATTCACCTTCTGTATCATCATTTAAATTCCTTTCTACTTTCTTCTCTGCTTTACGTTTCGCATCAGGGAGGTCTTTATCTATTTCATCAAAAATCGGTTGCCATGTACTCAGTACGTCTATAATCATATCATTGGCTTTGCCGAATCCCTCAGGTAGTTTAATCATCTTATCTGCTTTAAACTCTTTATCTACCTGTCTGAAATCTGACTGTGTAAGTCCATATGTTTCAGTTGTACAACCTGTTATAACATAACAGGTAAGGTTAATGTTACAAGTATCTTTTCTTTCATTTTTTGCAACCCCTATAAAAAGCAGCAACTATACAGTTGCTGCTTCTAATATTTCTTTTTGTATTTCAACACGCTTAACTTGGTGGGGATCTTTTGAAAGAATTGTAAATGCATATCCTTCACTAAATAACGTTTGTCCTTCCTGGATATCATAATTCTGCATTAGAATCCAACCACCAATTGTATCAACATCACTATCATTCATATGTAATCCTAACAAATCATTTATTTCACTAATACGTACTTTACCTTCTACGACAACATGATCATTATTCATTTGCTGAATTGGTGAAAGCTCATCTCCATCATATTCATCACGGATTTCGCCTACAATTTCTTCTAGTATATCCTCGATTGTTACCAAACCAGCTGTGCCGCCGTATTCATCATATAATACAGCCAATGGAATACGTTTCGTTTGCATTTTTAATAATAAATCATGTATTGGTATGGTTTCTATTGCTTCAATTACTGGACGCGTATACGAGGAAATAGAATTAAATTCTTTTGATTCATTACTCATATAACGAATCAAGAAATCTTTCACATTCACCATGCCGATGATTTCATCTTTGTCTTCTCCAAATACAGGGTAGCGTGTGTACTTTTCATTACGGATTATATTTATATGATCCGCTAAAGAATTGTCTACATGAAGCCCTATAATTTCTGTACGAGGGACCATTATTTCTTTTGCAATACGATTATCAAATTCAAAAATATTATTTACATATTTATATTCAGCTTGATTAATTTCTCCACGTTCATAACTTTCCGAAAGAATCAATCGTAATTCTTCTTCTGTATGTACGACATCATGCTCTGATGCTGGTTTTAAACCAAATAGTCTTGTTATCATCCTTGCAGAGCCATTCAACAAACTAATAAACGGATACATGATTTTGTGGAACCAGATAAGCGGTGCTGAAAGCAATAAAGTAACCTTATCAGCCTTTTGAATCGCAAATGTTTTGGGTGCCAATTCACCAACTACAACATGTAAGTACGTCATAAAAGTAAAAGCAATTCCTAAAGATAATACACCTGCAATGGAAGGATTGAGATTCCACTTATCAAATAAAGGATGTAAAAGTCTCTCAATAGTTGGTTCACCTAATGCCCCTAGTCCCATTGCTGTAACTGTAATACCTAATTGACAAGCCGACAAATATTCATCCAGGTTTGACGTTACTTTCTTAGCTGCCAACGCACCCTTCTTTCCTTCTAATACAAATTGATCAATCTTTGATCCTCTTACTTTTACAATAGCAAACTCAATTGCCACGAAAAACGCGGTACATGCGACTAAAACTGCTACCATAATTAAATTAAATATGTCCAACTAATCCCCTTAGTTTCGTAAAAACTAAAGGATTCACCTCCTGATATATTTTCATTTTCCCTACTTACTATTTATTACTTGCGTGTAATATAAGATTGTTTACAATCTACAGTCTCAAAATAATAAGAGGTACTCTAAGAAAATCGAGGTTATTTAGCCAACTATCCGAGTCAACGTCTGAGTCCAATACATATCCACCGCCTAAATTAAATTATCTATATGTTAGCATAGGTAATAAATTACAGTCAACACTTATATTTCAAATACTTAGAAAATGATTTAAAGAACTTCCCTCCTATCATTTTCTCCCCTCACTACCTAATATAGCTAACACTGTTTATAACCTAAAAGCTCCAATAACATTAGGCCGTTACTTCTCTCTTTCATTCTGCGCATGTTTACTTCATATAATAAAATATTTTTTCAAAAACCACTTCATAAAAGAACGTAAGTTCGTGTATAATAAGAACGGATGTTCTTATTATTAGGAGGAATTATGATGTATGACTATTCAATTTTACCGAATAGAATCATTTTATGTGTTGATCTTCGAAGCTTTTATGCCTCAGTTAGTTGTATTAAATTGGGCTTAGATCCGCTTCATACAAAATTAGCTGTAGTCGGGGATGTAAATAGAAACGGTTCAATTGTTCTAGCCGCAACTCCACCATTAAAAGCAATGGGTGTAAAGAAGATGGCAAGGCTATACGAGATTCCTCGACAAAAAGATATTCTTATTGTGAATCCAATTATGGGAACATATATTAAGTGCTCCAATTACATAACGAAGTTAGCTCTACAATATGTTCCTATTGAAGACTTTCATCAATACAGCATCGATGAATTTTTTATGGATATTACCGATAGCATCCATCTATTTGCCCGAAATCCACATGAATTTGCATTACAGTTTAAACGTGAAATATATGAACATACACGAATGGAATGCACAATTGGAATTGCTCCTAACCTGTTGATGAGTAAGGTCGCTTTAGATATTGAAGCAAAGCAAAATACAGACGGAATTGCTTATTGGAAATACGAAGATGTACCTACAAAATTATGGAGCATACGGCCACTTAGTAAGTTTTGGGGAATTTCACATAAAACTGAAACAAAGTTAAATCGAAAAGGAATACATTCAATTGGAGATTTAGCTAATTATCCTCTTAAATATTTAAAACAAAGCTTTGGCGTGATTGGAGAAGAATTACACTTACATAGCCATGGAATTGACTTTAGTCGCATTTCAGAAAAATATGTCCCTGCCACAACTTCTATTGGAAAAAGCCAAATTCTCATGCGTGACTACACAATAGAAGAATTTCCAATTATCCTGCTGGAACATACCGAAGAAGTTTGCTATCGATTAAGACAACAAAACAAACTTGCTCAAACCGTTCATTTCTCTATTGGTTATAGCAAGAATTGTGCAGGCGGCATTAGAAAAATACATACTTTAAGCCGTCCCACAAATTTAACGATGGATATTTATCATATCTGTACATACTTTTTACATCAGCAATATACTGGTGAACCCATTCGTAGTATAAACATATCCTTAACAAACCTACTTCAAGAAGGAGAAGAACAAATTTCACTTTTTGATAATGTCACGCAACGAGAACAAGAAATAAAGCTAACGAAAGTAATGGATGAAATACGCACGAAATTTGGAAAGAATAGCATATTAAGAGGAATTTCGTATACAAATAATGCAACAGCTAGATACAGAAACACACTATTAGGAGGACACAAAGCATGAACAACGCTAATATGCCAAGAGGCAGAGGAATGGTAAAATGGGCGCCATTCGCAGCAATGCCAGAACAATTCGCCGGAATACGGAAAATAATCAAAGAGAAAAATAAAATAGCACGTCCTATTTTAACCTCTGAAGAAAAAGAACTGATTGAGAATATGCTTTTATGTTCCTTATTATCCGAAGAAGAAATACTAATTACATATTATGAAGACGGCTATTTACTTACTAATTATATGACCATAATCGATATAGATCCGTTAAATAACGCTATCATATGTACGGATGCTTTCCATAATCAGATGACACTGTATTTTTCAGATATACTGGATGTAAAATAGAATAGATTTAAACATTTAGATTGTTATAAAGGAGTGTATAAAATGCAAGGGAATCAGATAAGAACGAATACAGCAAGAACAGTTATTCATAATGATATAAATAACTATCCCTATTTAAATATACCTATGATTATCAATGAGAACAATGGAATAACTTACGAGGTTTTAAGCACTGGTTTTCATAATAATGATGCAGTAGCAATAATAACAACGGACGGTTTCACTACAACTAGGGTAAATACACCAATCGTAACAGTAAAAAACGATGATAGTAGTATCCAAGTATTCCGTTTACCTTTAGAATTGGATTATTGGGTGCTTTCATGTATGCGCGCTGCTTCAACAGGAAAAAATCCGTTCCCATGTAAAGTTGCTTTTGGAATCATTGATACTAAAATTCATGTGGAATTCAAGTGAGAAAGGAGCAAATTAATTTGTTCCTTTTATCGTTTTTGGAACATTAATTTTTCTTAAGCTGATGGGCATGTAGCGGTATCCCTCACTATTAAATTTCAAATGCATGAAAATGAGGAAAAGTTTAAAATAATTTATATACAAATGAAATAATCCAGCGAGAGTATCAAACTGTATACAATTTGCCTTTTCACACTAAAAAATGATACTAAGGTCATTGAAAGGCACCTCAGGGTGTCTTTTTCTTAATTCTAATCTGCAGTAACAAATTCATATTTTTTTATATAAAATATGGAAAAAATAATTTATAATTCTACTTAGAGTAATATAACGTTTTAAATATAAAAATTATAGAAAAAATGGTGGTGATTGATTTTATGTTTAATATTTCAAAGGGTGCGATGATAGATACAATAAACAATATGATTTACAACATTGCTCTTTATGTCTTTGTATTTATTATTTGCATGTGGATTTTAGTGTGTATTGTTCGATTATTTGTAAGGGGCTTATCAAGGGTAATACCTATAACGTATACCCCTCCGTTGCAATCTAAAGGAAATGGAAAAAGAAAACAAAATAAAAAAAGGAATGCGTCTTATAGGATTCAAACAGCTGGAAAGAAAGCAAAAACAAATAAAGTTGTAAATTCTGATTTGGATGATGAAGATGATTTTAATGACTATTATGATGACTACAGTTCTCCTAGTTATTATAGCTCTTCTGATAGTTCAAGTTCTGATAGTTCATATAATAACTCCAATTATAATAGCACTTCTAGTTACAAAAATGAAGATTCCTCTAGGTATGATAGTCCTTCTTATAATTCTAATTATAATAGTAACTCAGATGAAAATGATTACTAATAAAATACTAACTTGCATGATAGTACACAACCTATTTGTCATAAGAATGCATACATCTATGTTTTCAAAATATATTAAATTACAACAGTCATTATGGATGCGAATCTAATCCATAATATTAAACTTAAAATGGTTCAATACGGAGAAAGACGCCTTAAGGTGTCTTTTCTTTGTCAGGAATAGCTACCCAGCTATTAAAACAGCACGCAAAACCTTGACGCTATTTTATAACACTCAAAAAATAGACAATGATTTTTACTTCTTACTTCACAAAACAATTTTCACTCTTTGATTTACTTTATTTGACGATGTTCATGCAAATTGAATCATTCTATCCACTAAACAAGAAATAATTCTCCAAGCGTTGAATATATTACTCATTAATGTAATTTCCTCATATAATTGATTTCTCGTTTCATCTAAACCTATATCCTTAGACTTCTACGATTGAAATATGCTCTACGGAAGAAACATTCCTTCACTACTACGTCAATTAAATCTTTTCTTGCTGCAGTAGTTTCTCTAATTCATGACGAAATGTATGAGTTTTCTCAACATCCTTTAAGATATCCTCTAGGTTCTCATTTGCTATAAAATCTCTGATAGAATGGTTAAAAACCATTAACCTACCATATCTTTTCTCTATTTCTTTAAATCACGCTTCTTTTTCCAAACGCTTAAAATTTTTACGAATGAATTTTCCCCTTTTTGAAGGGATGGACATAAAGAGTCCTCCTAATACATCACCGATTACATCTCCCATGTGAAAACCTCCTTTTTTCTATTGTAACATTTAGAAAAAACGATACATAGCAACATTTCCAATACACTTCAAATAACGATTCGTTACCAATTAGAGTGAACGGTAGAACTTGCGTTATTGTTTTTTCTTATCTCGACAGAATACGACATCACCATTTACCTTAATTTGGTATAATCATCTGTGGAATTTTACAATTTTTCAAAATGGAGGAATTAAACATGTTCAAAAAGTTGAGTACCATTGCATTAGGAAGTGCTTTAGCTATGAGTCTAGTTGCTTGTGATGATTCGTCAAACAAAGCTTCTACAGAAAAGAAAGATGAACCAAAACAAGAGGCTAAGAAAGAAGCAAAACAAGACCAAAAACAAGAAACGAAAAAGGACAATAAAAAGAAGATAACGGTTGCCGATGTGGATACCATTAAAACTGGTGATCCTGTAACTGGTGAAGGCGGAGATAAATACGAGGATCTAGTTGCTAAATATGGCGAACCTGACATCAAATCTGATTCTACAAGTAAAAATGTAAAAACGTATACTGCTAGTTGGAGTAAAAATGCAAAAGGTGGCACAGGAGCTAATTTCACCGTTAGTTTCATTGAAAAAGATGGTCAAAAGTTAGCAGTAAGTAAAACTCAAATAGGGATGGAATAAATCCTAGTCATAGAAATCATGGTTATGAGGAAACTTCTAAATCTTGATAAAACAAGCACTCGAATGGGTGCTTGTTTTATCATTTGAAAGTAATGAATCACCGGAAATTCCGCTTATTAACAAACGATTTATTCTTCTTACATTTACGACCATACAAAAAACATGTAGTACCCTATATTTTACGTACTGGAAAAGCAAAATCATAGATACATCCTTTTCAACTTGATATGCTCAGTTCTCATAATATAATTCCGTACTAGATATCTCTGTTTTAGATTCTTTATATATAACTTGATCCTTTTAATGATTAGATATTAAATCCCGTTTTATTTTCATAAAGTTGTAATGGCGCAACCCCCATTCAACTTATTTTTATATATTTTTAGGTTTAGTAGGCAGAAATAACAATTAAAAATAAATTCAAATTGAAAGAGGTGATCCAAATTATGTTTAAAAATGAGGAAGAGCTGCAAAAAGCTTTTGAAGCAGCAAAGGCGACCTTAGCAATTGAGGGATTGACTGTTACAAAGGAAATGGAGAAAGTCATAAAGGATAAGTTACGGGGAAAAATTACTATGGAGGAATTGATTAAACTAGCAGATGATATTGCCAGACGCAAATAAATAATTTTTCACTTTAAAATCTGTAACCTTGATACTCGCTTTTCACAAAAATAATAATAAAACCATTTTGGAAAGAGATTCAACAAAATGGTTTTTTACTCTTAAATGAGCCTTGCACTTTATAATAACTCTCTTGGAATTCGTTAATAAAACGCCGCAATACAATGTTATTATCTCACCAAAGATAGACTTTACGTTTATAAGACCGTTCCTTCTCACCATCCTTAAACCATTGACGCACTACTCGTTGAGTTTCTGTTATAACAACAGTTTATGTAAAAAAGGTGAATCTCCTATTTCACAGTAAAAGATTTTTGAACTGCGCGAAGCTCTTCTTTTGTTAATCGTTGCTTCTTTTCATTAGAAAAGTAAATCTGATAATGAACGTTCTTTACATTCCATTCTATATCATGGCATTCATTCTTTGTATGATTGAATACTTGGCGAGTCTTATCAAATGCATTGATCTCTTGAAAGGATTTTTGCGGATGCACTTCTTTCCCTTTTGTAATTTCAACAATTAGTTTCTGATCCCCTTTACTTGAATAAACGATAGAAACATGTTCTGCATTTTCATTTGCAACCGTCATCGAATCTACCTTAAATGGTAATTTAGTAGGATATGATACTGGAAAAGGGAGTTCTTTTTGTGCAGTGGCCATGACTTCTTGCGATATTGGATACATATTCACTTCTTTTGCATAACAGCCTGTAAGCATAGTAACAAAAATCAAAATAACGAACGAAAATTTTTTCATTCCATTCCCTCCCATTTATAACATATGTAACTTTTTGGCATACATTCTCGAATGGAACAGGATAAAAATTTGAAAAATAAAAAATGCCCAAGATAATTCCTTAAGAAATTATCATGAGCATTCTCCACGCACATAGTTGGATTGAAGGTCAATTAGTTCATTTTTAAACAGATTTATGCTTTTCACTTCCTACTTTTGACCATAGTAATTTTTTTAGATTCATAGTTCCTGAGATTAGCAAGCCACCTATTACTAAAATCGCACCAAATAGATGATACATTGTAATGTTTTCTTTGAGTATTAACCAAGCTAGTAAATAACCAAAAATCGGAGTTAAGAATAAATAGTTGTTCGCTTTTATAGGATCTTTCTTTAATAAATAAAACCATAGTAACATAGACACAATTGAAGTCATCACGACCTGCCAAAATAGACCCATTGCAAAATTCATATCTAAATTGATGTACGGATTTGTATCTAATAAGAAACTTAAAGGAACTGCAAATAGACTACCAAATATAATTTGCCAAGTATTAATGACCAGGCGGTCGATTTTCATATCATATTTTGTGAAACATACACTCCCAATCCCCATAGATAACATGCCTATCGCAAGAATAATGACACCCGATACAGTGGCTTGTGTATCTTTTAGATAGGGATATACGACTATGAGTAAACCAAATGCCGCAATACACATTCCAGCCCATTCTTGTTTTGTTACTTTTCTACTTAAAAAAATAGATGACAATAAAGCAACAACAAATGGATTTACAGTGATAAACAAGTTAAATAAACTAGATGATACCAACTTTAATGATAAGAAACAACAGCCTACATACAAAGTAGTATTTAATATTCCTAGTACAACTAATTGCCTCCACTCTACCCCTTTAGGCCATCTGTTAGATCTAATAAAATAAGTAAAGATAAACATGATAAGACCAGCACTAATAAGCCTCGTAGTTGCAAACATTAATGGGGATGAAGATAAAAGCCCAATTTTTGTAGCGATCGCGCCTGATGCCCATAAAATACTAAACAATATACCAATTAAAATCTCCATACATACCATACTCCTTTCCTACTGAACAAATAGTAAAACAACCGATTTTATCAAAAAATAAAATCGGTTGTTTATGTGAAGAACTATACATTACCTGTTTTAAAATCAGACAGTAACTTCTTCTTTCCAATTATCCATACTGAAACGCTCACCTAAATCACGATGTTCTATAATATACGCACGTAAATGTTTTGCCTTCTGAACAATTGCCTGATCACCACTTCTTTCTGCAATCTGATCTAGCCAATCGTAACATCTTGCAACAGGTATATCTTTTTCAAAATGAATCTTAGATAGGAAGAATACAACATCTTTAAAATTGATTCTTGAAATTACTTTAGATAGTGAAGTAATTAACTCCTCTTCAAATGTCTCATCTAGTTCATCGCGTTTGACAATAAATCTTTCTAAATCAGGATTATATGTCTTTTTATCTTTGAAGATATCAGATGGATTAAAATCTCCATCAAATACATAGTCTAGACAAAGGAAAACGCGGCTATCTTTAGAGAAATTAGCAGCTGCATGTCCAATTGCTGCATCAAGGAACCAAATTTCTCCTTTTCTAATACGGAATACCGCTTCTTCATCTGAATGGAAAGCCTTTTCATTATCTTCTAAAGCTAAGAAGACACGGAAGCGTTGTTTAGTACTATGAGAAAATTCAACGAAGTCTTTATGTGGAATAACCATCGCATCCACTAAATTACGTGTTCGAACCATCTTTAAATTGTCAAAAGTGAAGTATTCTTCAAGAAGTGAGTTAATGTATGGTAACTGCTTGCCGTACTCCGTTTGTTGGGCTGCATGATCAAAGTCACGATACATTGTATCGTTTTTGTCATTCGAAGCATTCCATAACGAATTATTCATCCAATAACCCGAACTAAATTCATCATACTCCTCTGGTATAACTGGAAAATTTGCGATTGTATCCAAATCTTTCTTTAATAATTCCTCGTTTAAATTAAATTTACCAATGATATAAGATGCCATATTAATTGTTCTCCCCTTTAATTATAATGTGAACATTACTAAACCGCAATATAAGTGACGTAATAATCTGATTATGTATTATTTTCAGAATCGAGATTAAAAGATTATTTGCATAGATTAATAACGTGTATATTATTTCGAAAAAATAACATACCTTACCTAACATTGCATAATAACTTAATGTGCATTTATCAATCGCATTGTTTTTGAAATATTCCTGAAATCAAAAATATACAATTCATATTGAGACATATGGTCACAATACCTACATTTTATATTTTTGTCTGTTTCACAAACATGCGGTACATTCAAGTTTCGAACCACTTCTAATACATGCTCTTTGCAAACAAACAAAAAATCACCTTATTTCTATAAAGTAAAAATTAATTATTGTAGTTCTTTTTTTACTTAGCACAAGCCCTTTAAAACAATTTCCAGTCCCGCGCGGATTTACAGAAAATTGAAATCAAAACTACAAATTTAGTATAGGAAAAAAACAACAACAAGTCTACGGACTTTTATTTAAACATTCTGAATTAATAGTCTTGAGATGGATTTCTATCTCTATAAAACACCGTAACCAAGCCTTCATTTAATGATTTACTGAAAATTCTGTAAAAATCAGAGAAATATTAATTGTATTTATACAACCAATTATTTGGTGTAGTACCTTACTGTTTGTAACACCACTTTATATTGATACGATATAGTTAATGCACGAACCTATTTCAAACATCCTAAACCAGAATACTTCAACTAACTTGAGACAAAATGCTTAATGTCTAATCTGCAGCAGTACAATGGATATTTCCTAGTCATACGTTATTAAAATTTAGTTACTTCCATTCTTGCCAATATTCAGTATTCATGAGCCGAACAAACGTTAACACGCATAAATACTCAGCTGATATCTGAATAGGTGAATGGCATTGCTACGAAGGATAAAAGAAAAGGTTTATTGAGTATAATCTTAAATTTCACGAACTCTTTGTTTGAAAAATAACGTTGTACTGCTTATATTCCTTGTATTCTTTTCGTTTACAGATTGAAATTTTGTTTAAATTCTTTTTTTAAATCCCGCATCGGAAGTAACTCTTTTTCCATATAAATATCCCCTCCATAGTAAACAGGTTTTAGTACTTTCTATTTCCTGTCTGCTATAAGGGGATTATTCAAAGCTACCTCTTATTTCATTTATTTTTGTTTTCGTTTCAATTCGAACGCTTTTGTTCGGCGATCTTTCATCTCAAAAATGAAATTTCCATTCACATTTATTTTTTCATCCTGTAAACGTTCCAGGCACTCATCTATGACAGCAATTTCGTTATCATAGTCTTTCAGTTTACGAAACGTCATTACATACGATTTATATAATGCTGGCGCGTTGTAGCCGTTATTTCTTGCTTTATCGAATAACTCTATAGCTATTTCTAAATTGCCAGCCTTACGTTCTGCATCTCCTTTTTCCAAGTAAGGCATCCCCTCATCAAAACCTCTATCCCAGTTGTGTGAATTCTTTATTTCAGATAAAGGTACCCTTGCATGGAAAGGGTTAATAGTAGTTGTTTCATCCTTTTTAACTACAACAGCACTGCCGTGTTCTTTTAAAAATTTCCAAACATCAATCAGATGATATGTAGGTACATTTCTACCTAATTTCTCTAACGCTTGTTGTTGATCTATCTCAAAGTTATGTACTTCATCATCGCCTACATATATCCAAGCACTCACAGACTTAGCGAATTTACTCTTTAGTATCTTACTACCATTCGCGGTTAGAAGTGTATGTGTTTCCTCTTGGTACTTCTCTAAGTTTCCCCCGTAGATGAGATTGATTTCATTACGAAAATTACGCGTAATAAATACAACAGCATTCAAGTTTTTGTCTTCAACTTTGTCAAACGCTCGAGGCTTTTTTCCGAAGTAATGCTCATCAATTTCATTTACAAATAAAACAGGAGCAGTTTCATATTTTAAAGCAGGCATAGTAGAGCTACGAGAGTAACCATTATCACGCTCTACAAATAACGGAATAACACGGTTCGTTAATCTATTGTTTGTTTCATTTAACACCCTAGTTATTTCTTTACTTTCAAGTTCAATTGCTTCGTCCTCTGTTAATTCAGTTGCCACGAAACGAATATCCGTTTCATAGTGCTCGCGAATTTTTTCAGCTTCATACGCTCTTTCATGGAATACATTATTACGATTTCCTCGTCCCTTCCCCACATAAAAAATTTCGCCAGTCTCTTTGATGAACCATTCGTATACGTAAAAATCAGTCGCGACACTCCCCGTAGATACACCAACAGGTAATGATGAAATTACATCATTTGCGTATGATGTGCCATCGATAGAAAAACCTAACCCGTTATTTTTGTTTTCTTTCTGTTCGTCTTCATTTATTTTGTCAGTTGATTTTCTCATTTCTTCAAGAGAATTTTGATGTTCTTGTTTCTTTTTGTTTCCGAAAAACTTATTCAATAATCCCATAATTGCCTCCCCTTTTATTCTACTAACAATCCAATCTTTCCATTTCATTTTACCAAGTGATAACATATTTTACGAATATGCCCTCACTCTTTACGCTTTGTTATCTCGTGTATTGATACTATTTTTGTACAAATGCAATTCCACTTCCTCTCTCTATTCGGCATCCTTTACAATAATATTGTGTCGAATGTTACTTGTGGTTTAAGATAGAATAATGAGCTTTCTAATTGAAATGTTCTTATTAAATGGTATAGTACTTTAGTCATATTTTCACAAAGGAAGTGTACAGCATGGAATGGATACGAATCCCTGTAGGACCAATTAAAGCAAATGCATATATTTTATCTAATGATGACAAAGCATGCGTCATTTTTGATCCAGGCGGTGAACCTGACAAAATTAATCAGTACATACAAATACATGATTTAACTCCAAAAGCTATCCTTTTAACTCATGCTCATTTTGATCATATCGGGGCAGTAGATGGAGTAAGAACAAAGTGGGATATTCCCGTGTATCTTCATCAGGCAGAACGGGATTGGCTATCAGACGCAGAATTAAATCGTTCTGCACTTCCTGGTAGAAAGAAAACAACGGCAGAACCTGCGGATTATCTGATTGAAACGGAAGAGGATATTTATATAGATTCCTTTTCATTCAAAGTATTGTTTACCCCTGGGCACTCACCTGGAAGCGTATCTTACTTTATCAAAAATGAAAATATTCTTATCTCAGGAGATGTACTATTTAAAGGGGGTATCGGCCGAACGGATATAAGCGGAGGAGATCTTAATCTATTAATGAAAACAATCCAAGAAAAACTATTTAGTCTCCCTGAAAGAACGCTTGTTTTAAGTGGGCATGGAGATGTTACAGATATTCAGACTGAGCGAAAACAAAACCCGTTTCTAAGAAACCTGAGATAACGTTTATTTCATCATCTTGACAGGAATTTGCATGGTGAGATTTTCGTATTTTAGAGATAATATTTTAGAAAAAGTAATAGTGGGAGTTATACCACATGGGAAAAGTTTTATTAAATTATGCATGTAACAACAATGCCAATCTTTTTTCAAAAGAAAGGTTGGCATAAATCCCCCTCCCCTCACACCTTACTTTCTCTTAGCAACAAACAAAACGCTACCCAAATCACAGCAGCGCTTACAACAATTCCTATACATGTAATCAAAACTATTAATTCTCATATCATTTATTTCTTTGTTTCCATACCCCATTCTCTCTACGAAAAGTATTCTTTCCATTCATGAAGTCAGCTGTGTTACCAGGAATGCTATATTTCTTATTCTTTTTCTTAGCCTTCTTCTTCAGCCTCTTCTCTTCTTGAACAGCTTGCAGATCAGCCTTCCATTCTTTCAACAAATCCTTTTCACGTCGCATCGAATTTGTACCTCTTAGAATAAAATATGAATCCAATAATTGGGTTCTTTCTATTTATATACTCATTTTATCCAGATGTCCATTTTGTTCACATACACGTTTAAAGTGTATTTTCTATATAACAAATAAATAATTACCTGCTATGGAAGAAACTCGTTCATTTTGAAATAAATTGATTAACATGGAAATACCGGTCCTTGGACCTTATGCAATCCACTACAGAATATCGAGCGCTTTTTTTCTATAATAGTTACCTTGTCTTGCTTTATATACAGATTGTCTGCACAAAACAACAATAGTAAAAAAGCATAAAAAAAGAACTAATACATTTTTTTAGTTCTTTTTTACGATTCTATGATCACGTATTTCATTTTTTTATATGTATTACTCATTCTTATTTGGTCACGATGTACCCCTGTTATCATTATTTTTATTGTTGTAATTCACCTTTTTAATTTTGAATTCAACTTCATCTTTCTTATAAAGTTCGCATGCCAGTATATAATCCGTAATTAATTCATGTATATGCTCCAAACCACCTTTACCATATAAATCTCCATTTAAATACAGTTATGTACATCACAATCCATACGCTATATTAGTAATTTTTCTTGTGTCTGTTGATAAATATAAAAACGCTGCCTAATACACTTAATGAAAGCACAAAACATAACAATATATCAGGTAAAAATGCTAAAGGAACGATTTCTATCGATTGAAAAATAATAATGGCAATGATACCTACAGAAAGAATGTTATATAGTACATTATTTGTTTTATACTGTATTTCTTTCCCTCTTTCGTCTTTTGCTTCATCACTGGATTGAAATTGTATTACGTATATCTGACTGATGCATATTACAACAAAAAATATAATTTTTAACCAAAACATATCACTCACTCCTCCTGATAATCGAACACGTCAGTTATTGGCTTTTCAAATTCCTTTGCAATTTTAAAAGCAAGAATTAGAGAAGGGTTATATTTATTCTTTTCAAGAGTAGCAATAGTTTGTCGACTTACTCCCACCCTTTTTGCCAGTTCTTCTTGTGTCCAACCTTTTTCCGCTCGGCAAACTACGATTCTATTATGTAACAAAAGCAACACCTCTTAGAAAAATTGTAATGTATTTCTTACAATTCGTAAAGTATTTTTGACAAACTTATATTACGTACATAAAAAATATCCCTCTATACAAAGGGATATAGCGTTACAACTTTTAAAAACTAATAATCTTATATTAATCTACAATTTTGTGTGCTTTAGGTACATAAGAAAGGACATTACATATTAAATATGTAATGTCCTTTAATTTATCTAAGCCTATTCATTTTAGGTCTTGATTATTAGAAATTCACACAATCTTTTTAAATACCATTCTATCCTAGTAAACAATCCGTTTTTACAGATGGTACTTGCTGCAAATGAACTCTTTCGAATATTAAACCTATTTCACCAAAAATTTTTCTAATTCTTCAGCTAAAAGTCTAGCTCCATTAGGACTTAATGTAATTTTTCCATCTGCTAAAGTTATATTTCTCTCAGTTACCTCTCCAGTAATTTGGCAAGCATTATTAGGCGAATATCTTTTTAAAATTATATTTTCATTATCAACAAAAATTTCTAATGGTGATTTAATCCCTATGCCTAGAGTATCTCTGAGTTCTTTTGGTATTACAACTCTGCCTAACTCATCAACTTTTCGAACAATTCCAGTTGCTTTCATACTATTATTCCCCCTAATAAATTGCCCTGTAATGTATGGTAATTCAAACTTATATACTCCTGAATGTATTTGTTGATATTTTGGTACTTCTTTTGTTCTATTAAACATTAGTAATCCCCCTTAGTATTTAAATATAATTCGATTTAATTTTTTGCTGCCATCACTGTATTCTCCTTTAAATGCAATTCAATTTTGGCTACCGATTACTCTTTATTCTATATATACTATTCTTTAGCTTAGACTTCTTGTGTAACCGTACTTTAGTCCCACTAATATCTAAGTCAATTTTTTCTTCCTCTAAAGCCTCAATTTTCTCTTTATGTTCCTTTTCAATTCTATCTCTTTCTTCTTTTCTCTTAGTCGCTTTGGGACCAATTACGAACAGAATTAAGAATATACTCACCATTACAACAAAAGTAATCACTAGTACCTCTCCCCCTTTGCCAAAACTTCATACAACAAAATTCTTTTTAATGTATTAGACTTAACTCAGAAATCTAGAGGAGGACGAGCACTAGCTTAATTGCACAGAAACATTATAGAAATTACCTGCACTATTCCTCCTTCTCCTTATATAAAACAAGATTATAAATGACGCAGTAAGGCCGGTACTAACAATGTCATTACAAATATAAAAATTGAACTATATCTCAAACTTGAACTCCATTTTCCATATTTGGGATGTTCAAATTTCTTATAAAGCATACCTAATGCTAGAGATATTAAAAACATTAATACAGCTGTCCCTAAAATTATGGAAGTAATTAAGCCCACCATATTACTCATAAAGGTTTGAAAATCAAAAGAACGTGTCGTCAACATTAACACTGGTAGAATCCTTATTAAAAGTATGAGAATAAATGAACCTACTCCAAAATATATAGATCTTTTTTTCCACTTTATATGTTTAAACCATAACGAAGCCCCAAAAACTAATAATGATATTAAAATTACTACAGAAAGTATAAGGAAAATAACATCAAAGAATGCAGGCACACTCGCATGGACTGCACCATCTATTTTACCTCCCCCCTCTTTTATTACATCACTGCCACCATTAAACAAAGAACCAAACCAGTCTACAATCCAATCGGTCATCCACGAAATATCGAATGGTAAATCTTCGTTTTTTGTTTGCGCAGGAGCAACTGAGTTGAAAATTTTCAAATTCTCCTCCCTCTTCATTAAAAATTACCCCCTTTATTTTAAGTATATAAATTTCCTTAACCAAAACTAAGAAAGTATTAAATCATCCTTGATTAAATAGAAGAACCACACTTATGAATAGAAATTTCATTTGTTACATTTGTACACTCGCTTTTTGATAACTATCCATTGCATTTAGCATTGTCCCTATTTTGGAATAAGTAAAAAAGTACCCATCCAATTGTGATACGCATAATAATTGGATGAGTACTTCATTACACATTCTTTATTCTATTTTTATTGATATAGAAGAGGTTTATACATTTCATGGTGATACCAATTAAATAATTTTTAAATATTACTACGTAATTCAATCGATTTAAGAAAATAAAATTTCACAAACCTTTGATGATAGCTTCTTGGTTTATCGGATAGAACATATGTATGAAAAACGCAGCATAATATCGGTTTTTCTAACCTTGTAAATGACTTAATATATATCTTTGTGTATTTATGTCTTGGCGTTTTAATGCCGTTACTGATTCTCGATTAACATCTGATACAGGTAATGGTTCTCCATATATATCAAATAATCTTATACCGAACTTACTTAAAATCCGTATATTATTAAGATTCCTACTCTCTTGTGTATAACTAATAATATGGCGTAAATTAATCCCAAAACTTATCATAAACTAATGCTCCCTCTTCAATGTAAATAGATATGGATATACTTCTATCTATTCTCGAGGAATCCCTTGAAACTTAATAAGCCCTATATATTTCTCAATACCATAACAGTATAGGCTCTCTCTTTTTCTACTATAGTGCTACGCCACTTCTTATAAGAAGTATTCAATAGACAACAGTTAATAAATCAAAATCAAAACAAGCATTAACGAAACTTGTACTGTCTTAACTATACTTTTTCAAATTTAAAAGCATGTACATTATTATAATTCAGAATATTCTGTATATTAGTGAAAAAAATCGTAGTTAAATTTAATTTATCTAATTCCTGTTATTATCAGAATAAGCCTTTACAGAGAAATGGGGGATATTATGACTGTTCAAGAAAAAAGTAATAAGCAATTGATGGAATTATTACATGAATGGTATGAAGAAATTCGTTTATATCATGTAAAAGAAGCAAAACAGACATATCTACAAGTAAAAGAACGTTTAAAGGAAATAGAAACAGACCAATATGTATCATTCTATTATTCCCTACTGAATTTTAGATATAAAGTCTTGGTAGATGGAATGAGTATTACAAAAGATTCTTTTAATCAAATAGAAAAACTCCCTAATATTAAAGAGGAATTTTCATTTTTAGCTTACTATTATTATTTCTTTAAGGCAATCCACTCTACAATTTTAGCAAATTATACTGAAGCGAAAACACACTATGAAAAGGCAAAAGAACTTTTAATTGATATACCTGATGAAGTAGAAAAAGCCGAGTTTGAGTATAGATTTTCAACTTACTGTTATCAATCTTATCAACCATTTGAAGCGATTCAACATGTAGTAAAATCCAAAGAAATATACCGGAATCATGTAGGCTATGAAATTAATATTGCTTTATGCGACAATGTATATGGACTGGCTTGTATAGATCTAAGAGAATTTGAAAGAGCGGAAGAATGTCTCAATACGGTTATTGATGTTTGTAAGAAGTATGATGAAGAACAATTATTATTACGAGTACGATCCAATTTAGGCTGGTTATATAATATTCAAGATTTATATCCATTGGCGATTAGACAGAGTTCTGAAATTATAAATATCATACCGAACCATTTTAAAGCATTATTTGTCTTAGCAAGAGCATATTATAAATTAGAAGGCGGTGAAACAGCAAAAGCATATATCGAGAAAGGAATAAAGTATACAAATGAATCAGGAAATGAGGAATATAAGCATCGTTTCGCAGTTTTAAATGAACTAATCACAGAACTACCTAGAATTAAACTAGAAAAAGTTGTTACTGATGCAATTTCTTATTTTGAAAAAGAGGACATGTGGGATTGTGTAAAAGAATATGCAGAGATTTTAGCACTCCAATTTTACGAGGCAAATAATCATGTTAAAGCGAGCAAATATTTCTATATTAGTAATAATGCTGATAAGAAACATTTGAGAAAAGGAGCGTTAAAGTAATGAAAAAAATAAAAAAAGTGTTATTGAGTATGGTAGTAGTAAGTGCATTAGCATGTAGCATGATTAGTTTAAATGTATCACAAAACTCTTCGTTTAATGGTGGAGATACGCCAGCACCAACAAAACCGATTGTCTCTAGCGGGGTATCTATTGATTAACGAAATACATTTTTCTCGCTTCAGAAATCAGAAAATTCAGCCTCTTAATCCTTGAAAAATGTTGAATAAAATGGATAAAATATCGAACCCCTAGTCCGAAACACATTTGTTTCGGACTATTCACGTTCTTCTTTCAACTTTTCTATATAATTGTGAGCAGAATGAAAAATATCAAAAAGTTGATTGAGAAAAAGCACTGCTAAAATCTTCAGCAATGCTTTACGATTAGACGTACCATGATAATGAGGATCTACTTTCTTTTATTCATGAGTACTATAGGTTCATATATATTTACTTTAATTTCAAGATACGTTCTATTTCCTCTACACTCAACTTACTTGCTTTTGCAATAGTTTCAAGTGGTACGCCAATTTCATGCATTCCTCGGATCATTTGCATCTTACCTTGCTCAATGCCTTTTTCCATGCCCTCTTGTTCTGCATGCGCTAGCTTAGCCTGTTCATCTAGAAGTAATTTCTCTCGAGCTTCATATACTGTTCGGAAAGAAGAATCATGGCTCATATTTTCCCCTTTATTTATTGCCTTTTGTAAGATTGGATCTTGATTCATTGCAATCTCCTCCAACGTTCGAGTTAAATGTTCATCTTCATGTGCTGGTAATAATAACATCCAACGAACAAATGTATTTTCCCAAAACTTTATTTTCGTTTATTCTTTATCTGGCCAAATTTTCGCGTTTGGTTCTAATAACCACTTGTGGTCTTCCTCCATGATACGATCATTCCATGGGTTATTCTCAAGATGTCGAATCATCCAACAAAAATACATTGCATATCCAGGCGCAGTTGCTTGCGGATGGTCTAGTTCACCTGGAATTGTAATAAAACTATTATGTACAACGCGATAAGCATCCTCACCTACCATCGCACATCCAAATCCCTGTGGCTTGTTAAAGCGATAATAATATACCTCCGGTTGATCATGGTGATGCGGTGGATAACTGGACCATCTCCCTGGATAAGAAATAACTTCTCCTACAACCATATTCGAATATGCTGCATTGTTATAGTCAAAAATTGTACGAATAACACGCTGCGCTGTTCCCTCCCATACGCCTTCTCCAGCTACGACACTTTGACACTCATTTGGAGTATATAACTTTGACGCAAATTCTTGGTCATTATCTGTTTTTTGAACAAGCACTTCACTATCTGAAAGAGCAGTAATTGTAACCTTCACATTTTTAGCCACATGTAAACACCAAGGGTTTTCTTCAAACACAGACTGTCTTTGAATAACTTGTTCCATTCCTTCCCACTCTAAACGTATGGCCCCTTCTAGTAAAAGAACTGCCGTTTCATTCTTATTATCAAATAACAGCTCTTCTTTTCCATTAGAAATCTTATATATGCCTATATCCATTAACATATCACTGCAATGACCGTTCATTTCTGTTAATACATTATATCCTTCATTTAATTCACCTAATTTACCTAACATGATGTTCTCCTCCTTTTTTAAAGTATTCCCCGAAAGAATTCTCCTTCCTCAAGCGTGTGAAGGGCGTAGCCCTACGATAGGTGGGAGATGACTTTCGGTTTGGCATAGCCAAAAACTTTTGATAAACTTGCTATATGAATTTCTTTGATAACTTGATATAGAAGGTTGCAGGAAGAAAATAGAGTGCGAAAACCAAGCCATTCGGTTCCTGCGTAAAATATCAACCGTACCAAAAGAGCATCCATGCGTTGGACATCTAGGGGTGGAACACCCCGAAGTAACGCTCAGGGAGACGAAAGGTTACTTTCGTCGTGGAACTGAGAAGCTCCCACTTTAAGCTTTGCTAAGTGGCGAGTAGTTCACTGGCTACTCTATCATTCTCTACCTTTGTCAGCTAACTAAATTATGAGTTCCTTCTATTATTTAATGAAGAAACCTTTTCTGATTGTGCTTTGTTTTCACTTCCGAAAATGAGCATATGATTTTTAACGTTTTCGTATGCGGCCTCAATTACATCTTGATGATACATAAAGTAATCTGAATAAGGAGTATTTAGGACAGCAGTGTTAACCGTAGAAACTATATTCTGAAACGTCGCTGTTGCTACATTAATTTTTCGAACACCATGTTGAATACATTGCTTGAAATCCTCTGGGCTAATGCCAGACCCACCATGTAATACTAAAGGAATATCGACTATCCCATTAATCTCCTGCAAGCGGTCTAATCGTAAATCAGGGTCTCCATTGTACATCCCGTGCGCATTTCCAATCGCAACAGCTAACGCATCAACATCTGTTTCTTCTGCAAATCTTTTTGCTTCTTTAGTACTTGTCAGCATCATTTCAATATCTTCTGATCCGTCCTCACTACCACCTACTCTGCCAATCTCAGCCTCTACTGTCGCTCCGTACTGTTTCGCAAGCTCCACAACTTCTTTTGTCCTTTGGATATTCTCTTCTAACGGATAGTGAGAGCCATCAAACATAACCGAACTAAAACCAATTTCTAATGTCTCTTTAATTTTTTCAAACGTCATACCGTGATCAAAGTGAACTGCTACTGGAACAGTTGCTTTTTTCGCTGCAGCTATCATCAAAGGGCCAATCATATGAATGGGCGAATGATTCAAACGAACTTCCGCAATTTGTAGAATAAGCGGCGAACTTAACTCTTCTGCTGCTTGAATAGCTCCCATTACCATTTCCATATTAGCGACACTAAAAGCCCCAACCCCATAATTCTCTTGATTTGCTTTAATTAAAATATCTTTCATTTGAACTAATGGCATTACATACTCCCCTATTTCAATATTATTTATTAAATGTAAAACCAACCGTCACGCCTTTTTACCCCTTTTGTAAGAAGACATGTTGATTACCATACCATTTACTTAGGGATAATCTTAAAATGCTTAAATTACAAACCTGCTTTTTCTTGTATAAATTTTCGAGCTTTTAATGCGTATTCAAAAGGATTCGCTAAAGCTGGATCTTGCTCTGCTTCTACCACAAACCAGCCCTTATAATCAGAGTTTGCAAGAATAGTAAACACTTCATCAAATCCAATTACACCATCCCCAGGGACTGTAAATACCCCATTCTTCACTGCCTGTAAGAAGCTCAATTCGTTTTCCTTTACAGCATCTACTACTTCCTGGCGAATATCTTTTAAATGTACATGTTTAATACGAGGTAAATATTTTTTCAAAACATAAAGCGGCTCTTCTCCTGAAAAAACAAGATGACCTGTATCAAAAAGTAGGGATACAAGCTCTGGATTCGTCATATCCATTAACTTTTCAATTTCTGCCGTTGTTTGAACACCCGTACCCATATGGTGATGGTATACAATATGTAGCCCCTTTTCCTGAGCTAATTTACCGAGGTGATGTAACCCATCCGCTAGCTTTTCCCACTCTTCTTCTGTAAAAACAGGCTTATTTTTAAATAGTGGTACATCCATTAAACCTTGAATACTATGCCCTTGCTCTGAAACAACGATGACTTTTGCACCCATGTCATGCAAGAAATCCCTATGCTTAATAAATGCTTCTACCGTCTCTTCAAGCGGCTTCGTTGTCAAGAAGGCACTAAACCATGCACTAGCAATCTCTAGGTTTCGTAATTCCAAAGATTTTTTCAATACAGCTGTATTCCTCGGGTATTTATTACCTACTTCACTTCCATTAAATCCAGCTAGTGCCATCTCACTAATACATTGTTCAAACGTATTTTCTGCTCCTAGCTCCGGCATATCATCATTTGTCCAAGCAATTGGTGCAATTCCAAGCTTAATCGTATTTTCTTTGAACATCCCCTTGTCTCTCCTCTTCGCAAAATGTTATAGAATCTTGCCAACCTCTCTTATCTGATTGTTAAAAAGAGAGCTTCCTAGACAATATGCATGTAGATAAAAGCTCTCTTTGTGTCCTAATCTAATATAATCTTGCCTTTTGCAAGTTACTTATTTTACTCTCATACGAAGCTTGTACACTTGGACTATTAGATACTTCTGCAACACCTACATGCCACCATGAATCGTATCCATTGGTCATTGTTTTTGGTAATACTTTAATATCAATTAATGTAGAAACTGTTTGTTTTTTCGCATCCTTAAGCGCTTCCTGTAATTGTTCTATAGATGTAACATGATACGTTTTTACACCATATCCAGCCGCGCTAGCTGCAAAATCAATTTTCATAATAGACCCGTTTAATTTACGTGTTTCCTGGTTTCGGTAGCGAAACTCTGTTCCAAAGCTGCCCATTCCGTTGCCCATTTGTAAGTTATTAATGCAGCCAAATCCGGAGTTATCAAACAATAAGACGTTAATTTTTTTGTTTTCTTGAAGACTTGTGACAAGCTCAGAATGAAGCATTTGGTAACTACCATCCCCTACCATTGCATATACTTCCTTCGATGGTTCAGCTAGCTTTGCACCTAGTGCGCCCGCAACCTCATAGCCCATGCAAGAGTATCCATACTCCATGTGATATGTATTTGGTTTTCTTGCTGCCCACATTCTTTGTAAATCACCCGGAAGACTTCCTGCCGCTCCAACGATAATCGCATCTTCATCAAGTAATGTATTGATTTGTCCAATGACTGCAGTCTGTGTTAATTGTGTACCAAGTGTGTCTACATACTCATTTAACTTTCCATCAAAATGGCCTTCTACTTCTGGTGTGAAATCTTGACCTGTAAAACGAATATTATGTAAACGTGATAATTCTGTTTCCCAAGCCTCTTTTGCATCTTCAATTTCTACTGTGTAACTAGATCGATAATCCATTACTTGCAGTTCATCTATTAGAGCAAGAAGCGCTTCTTTTGCATCTGCTATAACCTTCAATGCATCAAGTTTGTTCGCATGAAATTCCGAAATGTTAATGTTTAAAAACTCAACCTCTTTATTCTGGAACAATTGTTTAGATGCCGTTGTAAAATCAGTAAATCTTGTCCCGATTCCGATAACAAGATCGGCTTCCTTTGCAATTGTATTAGCTGCTAAATTCCCAGTTACCCCAATACCGCCAAGATTATATGGATGGCTACTTTCAATCGCACTTTTCCCAGCTTGCGTTTCTCCAAATGGAATGCGGAATGTTTCAGCAAACTGTTTAAGTTCCTCTGCCGCTTCTGCGTATCTTATACCACCACCGCAAATCATAATTGGCTTTTTCTTTCTCTTAATCATTTCAACCGCATCCGCTAAACTGGCTTTTGTAGGTAGACGACGTTCAATACGATGAACACGCTTTTGGAAGAAGTAACTTGGAAAATCCCAAGCTTCCCCTTGAACATCTTGTGGTAAACAAATTGTTACAGCTCCTGTGTCTGCCGGATTCGTTAAAACACGCATGGCTTGAATCATAGCTGTCATCAACTGTTCAGGACGGTTCACACGGTCCCAATACTTACTTACCGCACGAAAAGCATCATTCGTAGAAATAGATAAGTCATGCGTTTGTTCAATTTGTTGAAGAACAGGATCAGGTTGTCTCGTTGCAAATACATCACCTGGAAGTAATAAAACGGGAATATTATTCGCAGAAGCTGTTGCAGCAGAGGTAATCATATTTGCTGATCCAGGACCAACAGAAGAAGTACATGCCATAATTTGTTTTCTGTGTTTTTGTTTAGCAAAAGCCATCGCAGCATTTGCCATTCCTTGTTCATTTCTCCCTTGATATACTTCTAATTCCCCTGCGTCTTCTTCTAAAGCTTGACCTAGGCCAACTACATTTCCATGACCAAAAATCGTAAAGATTCCCTTAATAAACTTTTGTTGCTTTCCATCAAACTCTACGTATTGCTGATTCAAAAATCTCACCAAAGCATGCGCCGTCGTCATTCTAACAGTTTGCATATTGTTTACTCCTTTCCATCTCTATCAGTCATTCTGCATATGAAAAAGGAGTATCAGGAATTTGATAGACTCCTAATACTTCCTTCTTATGTTTTACTACCTTCGTTACTTTCGCTTACAAGCACCTAGAGAGATTCTACTTCTCTCTTCATGATTACTTTTCCCAACGAGATGTAAGCATTTTCTTTCTCGTATAAAACTCAACGCCGTCAGTACCATTCGCATGAAGATCACCATAGAAAGAGTCTTTCCAGCCAGAGAACGGGAAGAATGCCATTGGTGCTGGAACTCCAACATTCACACCTAACATACCCGATTCAATTGTTTCACGGAATTGACGTACACTTGCTCCGCTATCTGTATAAATGCAAGCACCATTTGCAAAGCGAGATTCATTCGCAATTTCAATCGCTTCTTCTAATGATTTCACACGAACAATGGATAAAACAGGAGCAAATATCTCATCTTGCCAGATTTTCATTTCTTTTGTCACATGGTCAAAAATTGTTGGGCCAACGAAGTAGCCAGCTCCTTTTACAGCCGTATCTTCGCGTCCATCACGAACTAATGTAGCGCCCTGTTCTACACCTGAATCGATGTAACCAATTGTACGCTCTTTATGGTTATCACGAATAACTGGTCCTAAAAATACATCTTCATCAAGACCATTGCCGATTACGATTTTATTTGCTTCTTCTACGAGTCTTTCAACTAATTGATCTGCAATTTCTTCTTCTACTGTTACTACAGAAGCAGCCATACAACGCTCACCAGCTGAACCGAATGCAGCACTAATAATTTGCTTTGTTGCTAGTTCAAGATTCGCATCATTTAATACAATGGAATGGTTCTTCGCACCCGCTAGTGCTTGAACTCGTTTTAAGTTTTCTGTTCCTTTTTTGTATACATATTCTGCGACAGGCTGAGAACCTACAAATGAAATTGCCTTCACTAATTTATGTTCCAGAAGACCATTTACTACATCGTGTGCGCCATTTACGATATTTAATACACCTTTAGGTAAACCAGCTTCTTCAGCTAATTCAGCTAATTTTGCCGCTAGAAGTGGCGTGCGCTCTGAAGGTTTTAACACAAATGTATTACCGCAAGCAATTGCAAGTGGGAACATCCAGCATGGAACCATCATTGGGAAGTTAAAAGGTGTAATTCCGCCTATAACACCAATTGGGTAACGATACATACCAGACTCAATACCTGTCGCAATATCAGGAAGCTGTTTTCCCATCATTAATGTAGGAGCACCTGCAGCAAACTCCACGCACTCAATACCACGAAGAACTTCACCGTAAGCTTCGTTATAGCTTTTTCCGTTTTCAATCGTAATAAGTTTCGCTAACTCTTCCCAGTTATCTACTAATAATTGTTGATATTTAAATAGAATACGAGCACGTTTTGGCACAGCTGTTTTGGACCAAGATTTGAATGCTTCATTTGCTGCTAATACAGCTTGTTCAACATCTACTTTTGTTGAAAGTGGTACCTGGGCGATTACTTCTCCTGTTGCAGGATTATATACAGCTTCCATCTTAGTTGAAATAGATTCTACCCATTCGCCGCCAATGTAGTTTTTTACAATTTGTGCTGTTTGTACTGTCATATTCATTCTCTCCCTTTTATGTAATGTAGAAGCGTCCAATAGGATACGCCCTTACTTGATTATTGATTCATAACGTTTCTATACCAATTCCTCAGCCGTCTCCATGAATGCAGAAATCTCTTCACGTGTTGGCATTGCATCAGAACAGCTATGTTTAGAAATAACGATTGAAGCAGAAGCACCACCTAATCGCATCGCTTGAGGAATCTCAAGCCCTTGCATTAGGCCATAAATAAACGCAGAAGCATACGAGTCGCCAGCGCCAAACGTCTTTAACACCTTTGTTTTAAAGATACCGCCTCGGTGAGATTGACCGTCCCTCGTATAAGCGATTGAACCATCCCCGCCGTGTTTAATTACAACGATTTTCGCATGATGAGAAAACCATCTTTCAGCCGTAACTTGGTCATTAGATTGTTCGTAGTTTAATAGTTTTTCCATCATATCGAATTCTTCACGCGTTCCAATAATAACATCAGATTTTTCAGCCGCTAGATTGTAATACACAGCCGTTTCAGCTTCTGACTGCCATGTATACGGGCGGTAATCTACATCAAAAAATACAACTACATCATGCTTACGCGCATATTCTAGTGCTAAAAATACCGCCTCGCGAGAAGAACTTTTCGCTAAAGCTGTTCCCGAAATTAAGAGTGCTTTTGATTGTTTAATATATTCCTCAGATACTTCTGTTGGATCAAGATTTAAATCTGCGACATTGTCGCGGTACATTAAAATACTGCAATCTTGAGGACTTTTAATTTCTGTAAAAGCTAGACCTGTCACTGCACCAGTACGATCAATACATATCTGATCTGTGTTAATATTGTTTTCCTTTAAGTATCCTGTAATAAAGCGGCCCATTTGATCATCAGACACTTTACCGATAAATCCTGTTTGTAAGCCAAGACGCGCCGCACCAATTGCGATATTCGCAGGAGATCCCCCCACATACTTAGTAAACGTTCTTGTTTCTTCCATAGGACGTTGTGTTTCATTGGCATTTAAATCAACGCATAAACGTCCAACTGCAATTAGGTCTAATGGACAATCTTCTTTAAAAATAAGTGGATTCATTGTTTCTACCTCCCATGCTTTATGAAAGAGTGAATGATATGGTTCATATTTTTTATAAACCTACTATTCATAACTCTTTATCTATCTAGAAGTAAGCGCTCTCTTTATTGATTTAATGCAGGCTGTTTATGTTCAATTTGAACAGTTTTTCCTGTTAGTAATGATTCCTTCGCAGCTTTCGCAATTCTTTCTGCCTGTAACCCATCATTACCACTGCAAATAACAGCTTGTCCTTCTATAATTGACTTTGTAAATTGTGTTACTTCTTCAATGTAAGCCTGCGTGTAGCGCTCTAAGAAGAAATAAAGCGGCTTATCTTTTACAACACCTTCTGTTTTTGAAACTTGTACTGTTGTCGGGCAACAATTATCCGCAGTGACCGCCCCTTTTTCACCAAATACTTCAAGACGCTGATCATATCCATAAACAGCTTGGCGGCTATTATCAATTACGCCTAAAGCTCCATTCGCAAATTTCAATGTGACTATTGCTGTATCAACATCATTTACTTCCTGAATGGATGGATCAATTAATGTTGTGCCATATGCAAATACTTCAACAACTTCACTATTCATCACATACCTAGCCATATCAAAATCATGAATCATCATATCCATAAACAATCCACCTGAAGAGCAAACATATTCAATACTTGGCGGTTGTGGATCTCTAGACGTAATTTTTAAAATATGTGGGTGTCCCACTTCTCCTTGTTGAATAAGATCATAGACTTTTCTGAAGTTAGGATCGAAACGACGATTAAAACCTACTTGAAGAGATACGCCTTGTTCTTTTACTACTTCTAATGCATCTAATGTTTCTTCTACTGAGAAACTAACAGGCTTTTCACAGAAAATATGTTTTTTCGCAAGAGCCGCTTCTTTAATAATTTGCGCATGTGTATTTGTTGGTGAACATATAAAGACAGCATCAATTTCTGGATCTGCTAATAAATCCTGATAGTTTGTAGTCAGAGTGGAAATCCCTTTATCCTCAGCCCACTTTTCTAGATGACTAATCACTACATCTGAAACCGCTTTAATTTTTACTTGTGGCATAAGCTGCAAGTTATCAACATGCAGTTTCCCAATTCGTCCAGCCCCAATAATTCCAATCGTTAAAACATTCATATGATTTCTCCCTCTTTATTTAAATTTAAGAAAAAAATGAAAGTCTATAAGGTTTAGCCTAATAATTTTAGTTAAGCGCTTTCCCTATTTTTCTTCATTATACACACTTGATTCTAAATTGAAAACATTTTTATTTTTTTGAATAATCTTCTTTTCATCCAAATTTCACATTTCGTAAGTAAACGTACTACGTCCATATACAAATTAATAATTAGAAACAAATAATCTAAACAGCTACAAAAATAATCTTTTAAAATACTGATACAACAAAGAAAACGAAGCCTTTTAAAGGCTAAACTCCCATCTATAAGGTATTCCCTTCTTTTCATACTCACTATTATTTTATTGTCCGATAAGTAAATAGAATGCCCCTATAAAAGAAAGTTGTAAATTGTCAAAAAATTTAATTGACGGCCTCATAATGTAAGCGTATACTTTTTTTATCAAAAAGAATTAAGCGCTTAACCAAAAAAATAACTTATCGGTGGTGGGAGAATGAACGCAATGAGTTCACACAAAACATTTATGGACAAGATTGGTATTCCTTCTAATTTAACTTGGGGATACATAGGGATTATTGTTTTTATGATTGGGGATGGTTTAGAACAAGGATGGTTATCCCCTTATCTCGTTGAAAAAGGACTAACACTAGAACACGCTGCTTTTCTGTTTACTATTTACGGGATTACTGTATCTGCTTCTTCTTGGTTTTCAGGGGTATTTGTACAAATGTGGGGACCAAGAAAAGTCATGACGTTTGGTTTAGTATCATTCATTTTAGGTTCAATCGGATTCATCGGTATAGGAATTCAACATATGAATTATCCCGTAATATTAATTTGCTATGCCCTACGAGGGTTTGGTTATCCCTTATTTGCCTATTCTTTCCTAGTTTGGGTATCTTACAGTACTCCTCAGCAAATGCTTTCAAGAGCAGTTGGCTGGTTCTGGTTCGTATTCCAGCTAGGGCTTAGTGTTATAGGAGCCTTTTATTCTAGCTATATGGTTCCTAAAATCGGAGAAATCGCTACATTATGGAGCGCTTTAATTTTTGTTGTCATCGGGGGATTGTTCTCAATTGTTGTAAATAAGGACAGATTTAAAGCACAAACCGTAAGCGCTAACAAATCAAGTGAGTTACTAAAAGGCATTACCATCGCATTTGAAAATCCTAAGGTTGGCATAGGTGGTATTGTTAAAATTATAAACTCGGCCGCTCAGTTTGGATTTGTTGTTTTCCTGCCTACCTATATGATGAAATATAATTTTACAATGACTGAATGGCTACAAATTTGGGGTACTCTATTCTTTGTAAATATGGTATTTAATATTATTTTTGGTATTGTTGGAGACAAGTTTGGTTGGGTAAATACGATTAAATGGTTCGGAGGAGTCGGTTGCGGAATTGTAACTCTTGCACTCTATTATGTACCACAAATGGTAGGACATAATTATTGGGCAATATTATTTGTTGCCTGTTGCTACGGAGCAACACTTGCCGGTTATGTACCTCTTACAGCTTTAGTCCCATCTTTATCTCCTGAAAATAAAGGAGCAGCAATGTCTGTTTTAAATTTAGGTTCAGGATTATCAGCATTTGTTGGGCCATTAGTAGTAACTGCTTTCATCGGTCCATTAGGTGTTGGCGGCGTGATGTGGATCTTTGCTGGCTTGTACTTCTTTGGTGCATTTCTAACTCATTTCCTTACTATTCCAAAGGAAAATGAGATGAAACAAGATTTAAATACGAAAAGCGGCGAGCAATTCTCAGTATAAACTCTAATTAAAAAGAAGGTCATCATAACTGCACATAGTTACGATGACCTTCTTTTTGTTACATTCAAGTAGGCTATTAAAAAAGCTTTCATGTAATATCCTTTACTGAGGATCGCTCTACTAACTGAGGAATAATTGTAATTTTTTGCTTAGCATGTTCCTTCATTTCCATCGTTTTTAAGAGTTGTTCAAACGTACATGCTGCCATTTGTGTAATTGGCTGTTCAATCGTCGTTAACCCTGGATCTGCAATTTCAGCATAGATTGTATTATCAAATCCGATAATTGATAAATCTTCCGGAATTGAAAGCCCTTGTTTTCTTGCTTCATTCATAAGGCATATTGCAATTAAATCTGTACAAGCAAAAACCGCTGTAGGTCTGTTAGGTAAATTAAGTAATTCTTTACTTGCACGTTTGCTATCTTCCACTGTCGAATAGCAGCTAATGATAGCATCATCATCTAATAGGATACCTGAATCTGTAAGAGCCTGCTTGAAACCATTTAGTCTCCCTAAGCTACTTTTTCTATCCTTCTCCATCATAATTGTTAAAGATGTATGGCCTTTCTGCGTTAGATAATTCCCAGCTAGATAGCCTCCCCTCATATCATCAGTTGTCACAACATGAGTCGTAATGGAAGGATGATCTACGGTAAATAAGACAAGTGGTAAATCTCGATTTACGATTTTTTTAACAAGTTTATAATCATTTAGTTCCGTTGCAATAATAATGCCATCTACTTGCTTTTTAAATAGTAAATCAATGTATTCGTGCTCACGCTTTGTTTGATGGTCTGTACTACATAAAATGAGTGTATACCCTGATTCTCGTGCACTATTTTCAAAAGCTCTTGCTACTTCAGCAAAAAATGGGTTTGAGATATCTGGGACAAGTACCCCAATCGTATATGTTTTTTTACCTGTTAACGCTGCTGCTACACTACTTGGCTGATAATCTAATTCGTCCATTACCTGGTTTACTTTGTTTATTGTTTTTTCACTAATACGCCCTGTTTGATTAATTACCTTAGATACAGTCGCTATTGATACACCTGCTTTTTCCGCAACATCATAAATTGTTGGTTTCACTTTAATTGTCCCTTCTTAATCATCTTTTTCTATATTTTATCATAAATATATTTTGCTTCTTGGTACACAAATGGAATTCTTTTAAAATTTGTAAGTATTTCTATCTTATAGCGTAACGCTTCATACTTACGAGCTAATCAACCTTGATAAAGCACCGGTAGAAAAGTATTTGACTAATTTGATTATTAGACATTTAATATCCACATGCAAGACACTACAATATTACTCATAAAATTATGTAATACAATTGACTACATCTTAAGTCGCTAAAAAGAATTATCTCCTTTATTTTTTATCGTCACCCTTCCACAGTACCTCCATATGTTGTATAGAGATATCTCCTTCTACATTTCATTGATGCCTCTTTCAAGTCCTAATACACACCTTAAAAAGAGCACTTTTAAAAAGTGCTCTTTTTACTTTGCATGTCACTCTTCCTACAATGAAGTAAGATCTTAACTTATGAATAATTTATTGAACCCTTGCTAATAATATAAATAAATTGGTAATAGCCAATCTGTATCCATAATGAATCTCTAATTTTCTTGAATTCTCCCTGAGGCAAGGCGGCTATTTTTTATAGCTGCCTTTCTTGTATGAATTTTGAACTACCCCCACTTTCACTTTGTTTAGAAGTGAGGGATTCCTAAGTAAAGAGTTCTATCGAACTCTAATTGATTAGGCTAACCCCGCAGTCCTTGCGGTTAGAAGCCTTATCGCTTCATTCTTTATATTGATACTTGCGTTAATATCCCTATCATGGTGTATACGACAAGAAGGACAGTCCCATTCACGTAGGTTTAAATTTTTAACGTCTTTATTTT
>NZ_NVAP01000048.1 GCF_002567495.1 Bacillus cereus
CTATTCGGGTTCACTTCAACATGAAGAGGTTTTTACTTTTTTCTACTCATATGCTCCAAAAATGGAAGGATGAGTAGAAACAATAGTTTTATTATAAGCGTGTAATAAGGTGGCTCGTTAAGAGAATAACATTTGAAAGAATCGTTATTTTAACTTAGTAATAGTATGGTTGTTGACATGGTCCACCGTAACAAGGATAAGGTGCTGGCGGCGGGAAAGGTGGTGGATAAGGTGGGTAAAATGGTCGAGGGCCGAAAGCTAATGCTCCACCGAGCAATCCACCAGCAATTCCAGCTAGAAAGGGAACGCCAAAGAACGGGAAGAAGCGTGAGTCGCCTACTGGACCAATAGGTGCTGAACGGACTGGGATTGGTTGATAATATGGATACATGAACATACCTCCTTTATTGGACTCACTTGTATCATATGGTAAACGAAACGTGGATGAGCGCGTACAAGAAAGGATATGTAAGAAAATAGGCGAATTATTACGAATGTTGGAGCGTAAAAAGTGTAATTTCAGGTTTTGACATAAAACGGAATGGGACACGTGTTCTTCCGAGGCCCCGATTGACATAGAGAACTAAATCCTGAATCGTATAGAAGCCTTCAATATAGTCTTTGGCGAGTGCTGGTGTAATAATAGCTCCTAAAAAAGGGATTTGTACTTGTCCGCCATGGCTATGACCAGAAAGTTGCAAGTCGATTGGATATTTGGAAATTTGTGGCGCGATATCTGGCTCGTGAACAAGAACGATGTTATAAGTATTTCGCTGTGCATGTTGCAATGTTTGCTCTATTTTTGGTTTGCCTAATAGTATATCATCGAGACCGAAAATAGAAATTTCACTATTATCCATTAGACGGATTCTTTTTTCACTATTTAGCAATAGTTCAAATCCAGATTCACGCATGATGTGCTCATAGTATTCAGTTCCATATCCACCGTGATCATGGTTACCATAAATAGCGAATTTACCGAAGGGGGCTTGTATATTTTTTAAAATGGATGCAACGAAAGGAGTGTCAGTATACGTTTGGTAATTATCAATGAGATCTCCAGTAAAAAGGACAATATCTGGATTTACAGCATTAATTTTAGAAACAACTTGAGATAAATGTTGAAGCGAGAAATAGTATCCGAGATGTAAATCGCTGAATTGAAGAATTTTCATACCATGAAAACTTTTTGGGATGAGTTGTGATTTTAATGTGTGTTGTGTAAAAGAAATGAAATGGGGCTCTATATATTTAGCATAGTAGTATCCGATGCTACTGGTTATAAATGAATAGAGACAAGTACGCATACCAATTTTTAAAAAATTTCTTCTTGTAATGTGCTTCATAAAAATATGAGTATACCTCAATGTTTTTATTCTATTTATAGGATACTCAAATCTCCTTTCAGTTTATTTAAAATATATTTTACATAATAAAAAAGTAGTATAGATTACGAAAAAAATGAATAAAAAGAAAGTTCTTTACATTAAAATATCAGAAAAGTTTAAAAATATAAAGATTTCTATTAAATAAAATGATAAAATGAATGTGTATTCATTTTTGGGAGGGGATGTATGTGAAAGAAAAGGTAGTTATTATAACAGGTGGATCGAGCGGAATGGGAAAAGGAATGGCGACTCGTTTTGCAAAAGAAGGGGCACGAGTAGTTATTACAGGACGTACAAAAGAAAAATTAGAGGAAACAAAGTTAGAAATTGAACAATTTCCAGGGCAAGTATTACCTGTACAAATGGATGTGAGAAATACTGAGGACATTCAGAAAATGATTGAACAGATCGATGAGAAATTTGGGCGAATTGATATTTTAATAAATAATGCAGCTGGAAACTTTATTTGTCCAGCAGAAGATTTATCTGTAAATGGCTGGAATTCGGTAATTAATATTGTGTTAAATGGTACATTTTATTGTAGTCAAGCTGTCGGGAAATATTGGATTGAGAAAGGTATAAAAGGAAATATCGTTAACATGGTAGCAACATATGCATGGGATGCAGGTCCGGGAGTTATTCATTCGGCTGCAGCGAAAGCGGGCGTATTAGCGATGACGAAGACGCTTGCTGTTGAGTGGGGACGTAAATATGGAATACGAGTTAACGCCATCGCACCAGGACCAATTGAACGTACGGGTGGTGCGGATAAATTATGGATTTCGGAAGAAATGGCTAAGCGTACGATACAAAGTGTTCCGCTTGGAAGACTGGGTACGCCAGAAGAAATCGCAGGTCTAGCCTATTATTTATGTTCAGATGAAGCTGCGTACATAAATGGAACTTGCATGACAATGGATGGAGGGCAACATTTACATCAATATCCATTTTAAAAGGGATAAAAAATGAATGTTAGATTCATTTTTTTACGGTTAAATGTGACGGAATTGTGACATATGAAAGAAAAGTGTTTACAAGAGGTCATATATACGGTATATTTAAGACCTCTTTTTTCTTCATAGTAGAATTGCTAATTCCCCTTAGCATTTTACCCCTCTAATCCCTTCAGGAAAACTGAAGGGATTTTTTATTATTTTTCCGTAAATATCATGTTATAATTTTTGAAAAGTAAAGGGAGGGAAGCACGTTGATAGATGCATTAGATGTAATGAGTAACTTGGATAAAGTCCTTCCTTATTATCAAGCTATTTTTAGTGCTGATGAGCATACTGTAATTGGATATGAAGTAGTAGGACGTATTCAAACAGAAGAGGGCATGCAAAGTTTAGCTTCTTTCTTTCACGATGATTCAATTCCAAGTGAATTTCAACTGGAAGCGGATAACATTATAGTAGAAAAAGCTTTAAATCGTTATTTAGAAAGCGATCAAAAATTATTATTATTTATACATCGGAATGCGAATGTATTAATGAATGATGACGATGAAAGTTTACTTCAACTTTTATTGAGGTATGAAGAACAAGGTTTAAATTTAAAGCATATTGTTTTAGAGATTACAGAGCATGAATGTAAAGAAGATATAGAGCAATTTAATCATTTGCTTATGTATTATCGTACATATGGTATTCAAATTTCGATTAATAAGGTCGGAACGGGTACAAGTAATTTAGAGCGTATTAGCGTGTTAGCACCTGATATTTTAAAAGTAGATTTAACGAACTTAAGACAAACTGCACTTTTACAATCTTATCAAGATATTTTATATTCTTTATCATTACTTGCTAGAAGAATTGGTGCAACATTGTTATATGAAGAAATAGATGCTTTTTATCAACTGCAATATGCTTGGAAAAACGGCGGAAGATATTATCAAGGTAATTATTTGAAAGAATGTTTACCTGATTTTATTGAGACGAATGTTTTGAAAGAGCGACTTGGTAATGAATGTCATCAGTTTATTCAGCATGAAAAGAAGAAGTTACAAAAAATTTATAATTTAACAGAGATGTTACGCGATCGAATTGGCGATGTTTTATCAAAACAAAAAAAGAATGAAGATATAAATGATTGGTTATTACAATTTAGTCAAAGTGTATCACAGTATAGTTTTCGCATATTTATTTGTAATGAAGATGGTTTTCAACAATCAGGGAATGTTATGAAAAAAGATGGAGAATGGATTGCGATGCCGGATTATTATATGAAGAACTGGAGTTGGCGCCCGTATTTTCTCGAGAATATCATGAAAATGCGTTTTGAGAATAAGGCAAGGCTTTCAGATTTATATGCAGATATCGAAACGGGCGAAATGGTACGAACATTTTCTTTCCCGATTGATGATGACAACTTTTTATTTATAGATTTATCTTATGAATATTTATATGAAGAAGACGTTTTATTTTAATGCACGAAGAGATTCGTGCATTTTTTGTTTGTTTTTATCATAAATTGGTAATAGTGAAAATGGTGATGAAAATGCTGTCTATCGTTGTAAAGATTTTACGAACGAAATCTGTCCTTTCTTTGCATAATCATTGTTACAATGAATACTACAAAGACAAGTTCTTTTAAAAGGAAGGTGAAAAAATGAGGAAATATGGAATATGGCTTGTTCTATTTGTATGTGTTGCCTTTCTAGTTGGTTATAGTGTTACGACTGTTTTAGGAAAAGAGGAAGTGGAAGTCGATCGGAAAGAAGTATTTACAACGATACAAAAAGGCTATGAAACACAGTTTTCAATTCGTGGGAAGCATTTGCCGATGAATAAGATGATAGAGACGTTATCACCGTATTTTACAGATAATTTCCTTCAAGTATTTACAGATGAAAATAGCAGAAGTGATAAACAAAGTGGTGAATATTTACTTCCGGCAAAAGAAGCGCCGTTTTCTTTTAATTCAGAAACGAAAATGTCGTATGATGAAGAACATAAAAATCTATATGTATATGAGCGGACAAAAAGTGGACAATATCAAATTGTAACTTTGAAAAGGGATCAAGATAAATGGAAATTAGCAGGATATCATGAAAGCCAGGAACTTTTAACTGAAATAAAAAGGTTGCAACAATTATAAAGTGAAACTTTAAGCAGTGGGGCATCAATTTTCCATCTAACTTCTTTGCTCCAGCCGAATCTTTAGGTGGAAGTTTTACTGCCCACAAATAGCGGGATAAGAATAGGAATAGGTATTTACCTATTCCTATTCTATATTGAGTAGCTGTTGTAACTTTTCAATTTGAAACCCTGCAACTACTTCGCCATCAATTACGACTGTTGGAGTTGAATAGGAATCATAGTCGTATAAAAGACGATTGCGAGCAGCAGCGTCTTTTTTTACGTCAAATTCTTCATATGCAACATTATTATGCTTCAAAAATGCTTTCACAATAATACATGGCGGACAATCGGGTTGTGTATAAACCTCAATTTTTTTCATCGTAATTCCTCCTTTTTTCTGTTTTTTTATTATATTCTTCCAGCATAAAAACCGCAATAAAGAAGGGGAAATATGTTCTTTCTGTTTTTTCCTTCGCATTTCGACAAATTTTTAGTTGAGTTTCTGGCCAATAACCTTTATCCTAGACTGTGGAACATTTTTTCTGTTATGACGGATAGAATGAGTATAGCTGTAAAACCTATTGGTAGGAAGATCAGAGAAAGGAGAGATTTCATGTCTCTACTCCAAGGAATTTTAACTCGACTTGTTAGTCTACAAGAACAAGCTGAAAGCGGTGAAGTAGCACAACGCTATTTTGAAGTGAACGGTGAGCGCAAATGTAGCGTGAAATTTTTCGATAAAAGTGAAATGTATGAGTTAGAAGTGTATCAACAAGGTGAAAAACCTCAAGTGTATCAATTCGATAATATCGATATGGTTGCAATTGAGATTTACGATATCATTTCTTGATACATATAAAAAAGGTACTGCCATATGGCAGTACCTTTTTTAGTTCTATTACTTTCCAGCGTAATGTATAGAAGTTTTTTATTTTTCCTACAATGGTATTAAAATGAAAATTTAATCCATGAAAGGTTGCGCACCCATGTGGATAATTAATCCCGCCAACCGGGTGAATATGTGAAGCTAAACTTCTCACAATCGTTGGATCCTGCAAATAGCAGGAGAAATATAACTAGGAGGTTATCGTATGGAACGTTTACCAGTTGTGATCTGTCCTAATTGTCAAAGTTCTTCTGAGATTATTCATGTATTAACGGCTCAATCTAATCAAAATGTAATTTATACGTGCCAAGTTTGTCACTTTGTAATTCGAAATATTGAAACGAATAAAGGGTAGGAAGTTATAATTTTAGTTTTTGTCCCATACAATGAGAATACGAAAAGTCTGTCTAATTGAAAGGACGTGACTATGTGGACGGTGCACATAAATTTTACAATGTTTCAGAGAGACATTTAAATTTTGATATGGTCTTTAACCGTATTTGTAGTTTCATTGAAAAGGATCCACGAAATTTATATCGATTATCCATTGGGACAGACTCGCAAGCACATCAAAAGGATACGCGGTTTATTACAGCAATCCATATTCATCGTGTTGGAAAAGGAGCCTGGGGTTGTTTACACCATAGATCAGTAAAAGATAAGCCAGCAACTTTACGTGAGAAAATATATTTAGAAACGCAATTTAGTCAAGAAATCGCATGTCTATTTACGCCTACTCATATACAAACAATATGGGAGTTATTGCATCCGTATGCTCAAGATGGGGCCGGATTCATAATGGAAATTCATTTAGACATTGGCAATGATGGTTTAACAAAAGAATTTATTTTAGATATGACAGCAAAAATTCGAGCGATGGGATTAACTGCAAAAATTAAGCCAGATGCTTATGCAGCGTTTAGCTATGCAAATCGATATACGAAATGATTTTTTATATGTTTACGTTTGTTACATATCTTTTAATAAAAACTGAATATTACATCTATTAAATAGGCTAAATTTTTTATATAATAAGGGTAACGATGCGAGTGTAAGGAGAGGGGTATATGCAAAGGGAAGTTGTTTTAACGAAAGAAGAAGAGAGTTTACTACTAGATATTTTATTTCAACAAAATTATGCAAGCGAAATTTTAGCTGTGGAACTTACAGATATTGAGAATGGTTTAAAACAGACAGATGTGATGCAATATAAAAAAATCACAAGGCTATTTTACAGATTAAAAAATAAAGGGTATTAAGTGCTACCGGAATGGTAGTCTTTTTTTTGTGCTGTATGCTAAAATAGCTGTGTGATTGTATTTTTATTGAAATAAATTTAGGACAAAATAATAATATGAAAACGCTGTCATAAAATGTGAATAGAGTTGTGAACATAAGCAGGAAAAAGGGAAAATGGGGGATGTAATATGATTAGTATTCCGAAAGATGAATTTCAACAAATTCTTGTGAAGGATTTAATGATTTCATCGGAAAAAGTAGCTCATGTCCAAATTGGAAATAGTTTAGAACATGCTTTACTCGTTCTTGTGAAATCTGGATATTCGGCGATACCTGTCTTAGATCCAATGTATAAATTACATGGTTTGATTAGTACTGCTATGATATTAGATGGTATGTTAGGATTAGAGCGTATTGAGTTTGAAAGACTTGATGATATGAAAGTAGAACAGGTGATGAAGGAAGATATACCTGTTCTTAAATTAGAAGATTCATTTGCAAAAGCTTTAGAAATGACAATTGATCATCCTTTTATTTGCGCTGTCAATGAAGAAGGCTATTTTGAGGGGATTTTAACACGTCGAGCTATTTTAAAATTGTTGAATAAGAAAGTAAGGCAACATAATCGATAACGTGAGAAAAGTGACTTCATAGAAACGGAGAAGTCACTTTTTTTCGTGCATATCACTTGTGTATGTATTATATTTAAAAAGACATAAAACATAAGGAAAGTTTGAGCTGGAAAATTGTATTTTCTGCATGAAAGCATTCGGTTAAATTAAGGATGAAAAGCTTATTGAAATAAGGTGTATGGAAGCTAAGGAAAGAGGGAGAAAGTTGCAAATTGATGATTTTCAAATGATGGTTGTGTTAGCTCAGGAATCAAATATGAGAAAAGCGGCGGAACGTTTATTTGTTTCTCAACCTGCGCTGAGTCAACGATTACAATCTATGGAGAAACAATGGGGAATGAAGTTTTTTGTTCGCTCGCAAAAAGGATTGACAATTACACCTGAAGGGGAAAAAGTCGCAAATTATGCCAAAGAAATGTTGCAAAGGGAAGAGGATATAAAAAGTGAGCTAGCTGTTTTTAGGACGGAAACGCATGGAACGTTAAAAATAGCTGTTGCATCAGTTATTGGTCAATATTGGCTCCCTCCTGTTTTGAAAAAATTTGTGCATAAGTATCCTTCTGTAAAGATATCGCTGTTTACTGGATGGAGCAGTGAAGTGCAAAAGCAGTTTTATGAAGGCGACGTTCATGTTGCCATACTGAGAGGATCACAAGAATATAAAGGTCAGAAGCAACAATTATTTGAAGATGAACTATATTTAGTTGATAAAGAAATAAAAGATATTTCGATGTTAAAAGAAACAAATAGACCGTTCATTCAATTTAAAAGTGACTCGACTTATTATGGACAAATACAAAATTGGTGGTATGGTTTATTTTCTAATCCACCTAAGCGAACGATTGTAGTTGACCAAATTGAAACATGCAAACAACTCGTTTTAAACGGTATAGGTTATGCTCTTTTACCTTCTACCGTTTTAAAAGAAGTACAGGAAAATATGTATAAAACACCTGTTCAACTGACGAGAGAAACATGGTTATTAACAAGTGACTCGGCAAGGCAGTTGAAGCAAGTACAAGCATTTTTAGAAATTATAGAAGAAATTCAAAGGCAAAAATAAGATTATTATCTTGCTACTCGCTCTTTCGTTTGGTAGAGTAACATTATAAATGGATTTAGGAGGCAACAAGAATGAAAATGATGGACGCTAACGAAATTATTTCGTTTATTCAAAAAAGTGAAAAGAAAACTCCTGTAAAGGTATACATAAAAGGGGATTTAAAAGAAGTAACATTCCCTGAAACAGTACAAGCATTTGTGAATAAAAAATCAGGTGTATTATTCGGAGAATGGTCTGAAATTAAGACAATTCTTGATGAAAATAATAAGCACATCGTTGACTACGTTGTAGAAAACGATCGTCGTAATTCTGCAATCCCAATGCTTGATTTAAAAGGTATTAAAGCTCGCATCGAGCCAGGTGCTATTATTCGTGACCATGTTGAAATTGGTGACAATGCTGTAATTATGATGAATGCAACAATTAACATCGGTGCTGTAATTGGTGAAGGTTCTATGATCGACATGAACGCAGTACTTGGTGGACGCGCAACAGTCGGTAAAAATTGTCACGTAGGTGCAGGTGCTGTACTTGCAGGTGTTATTGAGCCACCTTCTGCAAAACCAGTTATCGTTGAAGATGATGTAGTAATTGGTGCAAACGTAGTTGTTTTAGAGGGTGTTACAGTAGGTAAAGGTGCAGTTGTAGCAGCAGGAGCTGTTGTAACAGAAGATGTACCTCCATACACAGTTGTTGCAGGTACTCCAGCACGTGTAATTAAAGAAATTGATGAGAAGACAAAAGCAAAAACAGAAATTAAACAAGAGCTTCGTCAATTAAACCCAGAGAAATAAAAAACAAAAAAAGCGTAAGGGCGTAAATGGGCTCTTACGCTTTTTATAGATAGAGGTGCAAAAATGACAGTAAGCAAATTTGTCCAAATCCGTAGAGATTTACATAGAATCCCAGAAATCGGATTTAAGGAATGGAAAACACAACAGTATATTTTAGATTATATAGGAACACTTCCTCATGAATTTGTGGAAGTGAAGACATGGAAAACGGGTGTAATCGTTAAAGTGAATGGAAAAAATCCAGAAAAAATAATAGGTTATCGTGCAGATATAGACGGTTTACCAATTACAGAGGAAACTGGATATGAGTTTGCTTCTACTCATGAAGGAATGATGCATGCATGTGGCCATGATGTACATACAACAATCGGTTTAGGCCTTCTAACGAAAGCTGTGAGCGAAAGAATAGATGATGACCTTGTATTCCTATTCCAGCCAGCAGAAGAAGGGCCAGGCGGTGCTCTTCCTATGTTAGAAAGTGAAGAGTTAAAAGGATGGAAACCAAATATAATTCTTGGTCTTCATATTGCACCAGAATACGCTGTAGGGACAATTGCGACGAAAGAAGGACTGTTATTTGCCAATACTTCAGAATTATATATTGATTTAAAAGGGAAAGGTGGCCATGCTGCCTACCCACATACTGCAAATGACATGATTGTTGCAGCGAGTCATCTTGTTACACAGCTTCAATCTGTTATTAGTCGCAATGTAAATCCTCTTGATAGTGCGGTAATTACAATAGGTAAAATTACAGGTGGTACGGTTCAAAATATTATTGCAGAAAAATCTCGTTTAGAAGGAACGATTCGCACATTATCAGTGGAATCAATGAAGCGTGTGAAAAGTAGAATTGAGGCAATTGTTGCAGGTATCGAAGCTTCCTTCCAGTGTAAGGCGGTTATAGATTACGGAGCAATGTATCACCAAGTATATAATCACGAAGAGTTAACGAGAGAATTTATGCAATTTGTACATGAACAAACTAATATGAATGTCATTACATGTACTGAGGCAATGACAGGTGAAGATTTTGGCTATATGCTTCGAGAGATCCCTGGATTTATGTTTTGGCTTGGAGTAAATTCAGAATATGGTTTACATCATGCGAAATTAAAACCAGACGAAGAAGTGATTGAAAAGGCAATTGTATTTTTAGATCAATATGTAAAGTGGAAAGGGACTAGAAAATAAAACTTCCGCTTTCTTGAAGGTTCCAAAAAACTTTTGTTCTGAGGTGTAAGTAACGCTCGTATAGGTTGATTTTAGACATTTGCATACAAATAGAATGAAGTTAAGTGGACTGTTTTGATAATGAGCAGGGTTTTTTTAGCCACTGCTCATTATTAATTATTTGACTAACTTATATATGTTTACTTTTAGTATGAAAAGTGTGTAAAATCAATGTGAAACATAGAAAAAAGGGTGGGGAATTACGTGCAAATTAGCAGTGCAATTTTATGTTTCGTCTTATATGCGTATGTTATTATTGCGGCGGTGTATTTTGGGATAAGTTTTTACGCCTATCGTCTAGTAGATAATAATGAATATGACGAAACATACAAATGGGTGAAGAGATATTTATCACCTGTACTAGAAATTATGAATGGGTTTGTACTCTTTTTATTTATTGGATTAATTGCTTTCTCAACGAGTTTAGTAGGGAATAAAACTACGTTATTTGTATTGGGTATCATTATTTTTATGCTGTTAGGAATAAGGATTGGTAATACGGTCTTTTGGAATGAAAGAAAAGTAGATGGTTGGACGGGAATGTTAATTCCGTGTATGTTAGCTGCAATCGTGACAAATATAGAACATGAATATTATCAATTGCATTTTTGGCTCATTATCGTTTTAACGATTCTTTCTGTTTTGTATATAAGTACAGTAGTACTAACATACATTGCACATGAAAAAGGAGATGTTAAAGGCACTCGTTTCTTTAGAGGACGGGCATTATTTTGGAGTGTGCCGACGATGGCAGTCATCGCGCTTATTGCGATATTAGTAAATGGATATCAATTTTCTAATTGGCAACTATTTTTAGAAAATTGGTGGATTTTCATCTTTTCGTTTATTGCTTTTTTAGGTGCAACGCATTATTTGTTCCATCAACATCATTACATATGGGCGCTGTTATTGGCATTTACGCAGCTTCTATTTGCTTTTTTTGGTCAAGAAACATTATTATTCGTTTTTGAAACATTTAGTTCATTTGGAAATATATTTGTATTTGCTATGTTACTTGTTGGTATCGCTTTTTACTTGCAACAATATTTTTATATACAAAAACAAAAATAAGAGATATTTACAGTTTTTGTGACGCATATAAAGTGTGTTACACTGAAAATACATAGTACTTGAAGTTATTGGAGGAATTCCTGTGGGTGAGAAAGAAAAAGAATTTGCTGTCATTGGGCTTGGTCGCTTTGGTGGAAGCATTTGCCGAGAACTAGCTCAATTAGGCATGGAAGTAATGGCAATCGATTCAGATGAGGATAAAATTAATGAATTTGCAAATATAGCTTCGCATGCTGTAATTGCAGATTCAACAGATGAGATGGTATTAAAAAGCCTTGGTATTCGAAATTTTGATCACGTAGTCGTTGCTATTGGAGATAATTTAAATTCAAGTATTTTAACGACTTTGATTTTGAAAGAGTTGGGTGTAAAAAATATTACTGTAAAAGCTCAAAATGATTACCATGAAAAAGTGTTAAGTAAAATAGGTGCAGATCATATTGTGCATCCAGAACGTGATATGGGAAAAAGGATTGCTAATAATATTGCATCAAGCAATGTGTTAGACTACCTTGAGCTTTCAGATGAGCATAGTATTGTAGAGATTATTGCGAATAAAAAAATTGATGGGCATTCTTTAATCGAATTAGATATTCGTGCGAAGTTTGGATTGAATATTGTAGCAATTAAACGAGGTAAAGAAGTTATCGTATCCCCTCGAGCTACGGAGAATATTCAAGCAGGAGATATATTAATTGTTATTGGTCATGACGATGAAGTGGATCGCTTTAAACACTTTTTAAGATAAGAGAGAAAAAAGGACAATGCCTTCATGGCATTGTCCTTTTTCTTATATTTCCATAATGATTGGTAAAATCATTGGACGACGTTTCGTTTTCTCATATAGGAATGGAGCTAATGTGTCAGTAATTTCATTTTTAATTTCAGACCATTGTGTTGTTTTGCGCTCCATTACTTTTTCTAAATGAGTTGTAATTAATGTTTGTGCATCATTGATTAAATCACTGCTTTCACGCATGTAAACGAAACCGCGTGAGATGATATCAGGACCTGCTGCAACTTTAAACTCTTTCATATCAATGCTTACAACTACAATAACAAGTCCTTCTTCAGAAAGGATACGACGATCGCGTAATACGATATTTCCAATATCTCCAATACCGTTTCCGTCGATATAGACAGATCCAGATGGTATTTTACCAGCTACACTTGCTTCATCTGAACGTAGAGCAAGAACATCTCCATTATCCATGATGAAACAGTTCTCTTCTGGGATACCACAATCATTCGCTAATTTCATATGCATACGTTGCATACGATATTCACCATGAATTGGCATGAAATACTTCGGTTTAATTAGGCGTAGCATTAGTTTTTGCTCTTCTTGTCCGCCATGTCCACTCGTATGAATGTTCGACAGCTTACCATGGATTACGTCAGCACCAGCACGATACAACATGTTGATTGTACGGCTTACACTAATTGTATTACCAGGGATTGGTGAAGAAGAGAAAACAACTGTGTCGCCAGGAATGATTTGAATTTGACGATGTGTACCATTAGCAATACGTGAAAGTGCTGCCATCGGTTCACCTTGACTACCTGTACATAAAATAACAACTTTATTAGCTGGTAAGCGGTTTAGTTGAGATGAATCTATGAATGTATCCTTCGGACAGCGAATATAACCAAGGTTTTGTCCGATTTCAATTGCTGCTTCCATACTTCGACCAAACACAGCTACTTTACGGTTGTTTTCAACAGCAGCTTCAACAACTTGTTGTAAGCGGTGAATATTTGATGCAAAGGTTGCGAATATAATCCGTCCGTCTACTTTACGGAAAATGTCTTGAATGCTATCACCAACGCGACGCTCAGACATAGTAAAGTTTGGAACTTCACTGTTCGTACTATCAGATAATAGACATAATACGCCATCTTTACCGATTTCAGCCATTTTCGTTAAATCAGCTGGTTCACCAACTGGTGTGAAATCAAATTTGAAATCACCTGTATGAACAACTTGACCTTGAGGTGTTTTCACAACAACGCCGTACGAATCTGGAATACTGTGAGTTGTACGGAAGAAGGATACAGACGTTTTTTTGAATTTAATAACGTCATCTTCTTGAATTTCGTAAAGTTTTGCTTTACGAAGTAAGCCGTGTTCTTCTAATTTATTTTTGATGAGTGCAATTGCTAATTTTCCGCCGTAAATCGGAATGTTTACTTGACGTAATAGGTAAGGGATTCCGCCAATATGATCTTCGTGACCATGTGTAATGAATAACCCTTTAATTTTATCTTCGTTTCGCACAAAATAAGTGTAATCTGGTATTACATAATCGATTCCGAGGAGTTCGTCTTCTGGAAACTTAATTCCAGCGTCAATTATAATAATTTCATCTTGAAATTGAACAGCATATGTATTTTTACCGATTTCACCAAGTCCACCTAAAGCAAAAACGGCAGCCTGATCATTCTTTAGAAATTTCATATGACTATACAATCTCCGCTAATATTAAATCAGCGTTTTGTTGTTCATATTCAAGATGGGCGCCAGTAACAGACTGAACAAACTCAATATTATATGCGAACTTATTTAATTTTTTACGAACATCCTTTTCAGACGTAGCCTCTAAATATAAAACTTTTGTATTTTCACGTACCGGAACCTCAGTTAATTTTTCTTGATAAAATACTTTAAAAATCATTTGGAAAACCTCTCCTTGTCTATGTTTTGCATTATCTGTTACTTATTATAAAGCAAACAGTCACGATTTTCATGTTTTTTCGAATGAGAATGAAGAAAAAGCCCGAAATGGGCACAATTTAAGCGATTGTCTTTTTACGGACTAGATCGTTTAAATAACGCTTGAGCTTTTTCTTCAGCTTCTTCAGCATGATTACTCCTTCCTTTCCTTATTTTAAACATGCATATTACTAGTGAAAACTCTATCTCTGATATGAGAGATAGGACAAAAGTGAATGGTGAATCTTGTCCTTTCCCATACAGTGAAAGTTATTCTATAGTAACGATTAGTAGCCGTTAGTTATAGGTATAGTATGAGAAAGAATGGAAAAGAAAATTCATCCGAACAAGTATCCACATGTTTTACTAATATATATATGCAAAGTTTATAAATAAGGTCAGAAAGGGAACGCTTTCTTCACAGATGTTTAATATGTTATACTTTTTTTTAGAATTTGAAAAGTGATATTCAAAATAGGAATATAGAGTGCCAGAAAGGATTTTGACAAATGAATGATAAAATTGTCTTTTTTGATATTGATGGAACATTATTAGATCATGATAAAAAAATTCCGCAATCTACACGAGATGCAGTAAAACATTTACAAGAAAAAGGTGTACACGTAGCAATTGCGACAGGGCGCGCGCCATTTATGTTCGAAGATATTCGTAAGGAACTCAATATACATAATTATGTTAGTTTTAATGGGCAATATGTTGTCTTTGAAGATGAGGTAATATTTAATAATCCGTTACATCCAGATGCTTTACATAAATTTACTCAGTTTGCAAAACAAGAAGGATATCCACTTGTATATCTTGACCATCAAGATATGAGAGCATCAGTGGAATATCATGATTATGTGAAAGAAGGTTTTGGAAGCTTAAACTTTGAGCATCCAACATATGAGCCTAATTTTTATGAGGAACGTAATATTTATCAAACACTACTTTTTTGTGAAGTAAATGAAGAGGAAAAGTTTATTAATCATTATCCAGATTTTCATTTTATTCGCTGGCATGCATATTCAATGGATATCATTCCGAATGGTGGTTCTAAGGCAAAAGGAATTGAGAAATACATTGAAAAGTTAGGTTTTAATCGTGATCAAGTGTATGCATTTGGAGATGGCTTAAATGATTTAGAAATGATTGAAGCTGTTGGCACAGGTATTGTGATGGGAAATGGCCATGAAGACTTGAAAAAACTTGCAAATCATGTGACAAAGGATGTTAGTGAAGACGGTATATACCATGGACTAAAGTGGGCTGGATTGCTGTAAGTGAATATGGAACCCATTTCATAATAAAAAGGCGGAAGATTAACTTCCGCCTTTTTATCCCGCATTAACGTGCAGTAAGACCCCCACCTCAAAATTCAGCGAAGGCAAAGAAGTTAGGTGGGGATCAACTGCCCGTAAAAGCCCGATTGGTGAGGGCTAATAATCAGTGGGGATGAACACCCCCCACTGATTAAAGTTTCACTTTATCATTATCGCTCTAGAGGTTTGGAATCATCAGGAGCGGCAAATGGATTTTCTTTATTAATATGGTCATAGAACATAACGCCATTTAAATGGTCAATCTCGTGCTGGAATACGATTGCTGGTAAACCTTTTAAACGTAATTTTACTTCTTCTCCGTTAATAGATGTTGCTTTTACTGTAATTCTTGTATAACGGGGAACATAACCAGGTACTTCGCGGTCTACAGATAGACAGCCTTCACCGCCCTGTAAATATGTACGTTCAACAGAATGGCTAATGATTTTTGGATTGAATAATGCATGGCTATATAATGTACCGTCCGCATCGGTTACATGAACTGCAATCATTTTTTTTGAAACACCGATTTGCGGAGCAGCTAATCCGATTCCAGGTCGTAAACTATATTTTTCAGCCATTTCAGGATCTTGGCTATTTATTACAAATTCAATCATTTCTTTTAAGGTAGTTGTATCTTCTTCGCTTGCCGGTAATGACACCTCTTCTGCAACGTTGCGCAAAATAGAATCTCCTTCGCGAATAACATCTTTCATTGTAAGCATATGTAATCTCTCCTTTCCTCTTTAGTCTACCAAAGGAGATGGAAAAAGTCATCGGCAAGAAAGGGAAGGCATTTTGGAAATCGTTCTATTATAGAGTAGTTATGTATGTGATAAACAGAAAAAGACGGCAAAGCCGTCTTTTTCTTTCCATAGTTGTTTGTTTTACATTAGCGAATGCAAGCAGCACCAACGATAATTAAAAGAATAAACAACACAACGATTAAGGCGAAGCCGCGTCCAGACCCGCCACAAGAACCGCCATAACCGTAGGAAGGATATGAACAAGTTGGATAGCAATATGAGTATCCGTACATGAGATGACCTCCTTTATCATTTCCCGCTAATATTGCGGTTACTATAATGTATGGAAGAGAGGGTAGAAATGTATAGGTATTTACCTAAAAAAGGAAGAGTAGTTTGTATATTTTTGTTACGAAGAGAGAAAAACTAAAGAGAATTAAATCGTTTACATATTATTCTAAGAGAAAAAATAAGTGAAAAAGGGAATAATATAACAGTAGGTCAATGCTTACTAATACAGATGTAAAAAATAAAAACACGTTTGTGTAGTAGAAACCTGCATATTATTTATAAAAAAACGTATTCAAAGTAATTGACATCGTAATTAGAATAGTTGTAAACTAAAAAACGTGATCAAGATTGTATTAATATGTTTCTGAAAAAACATTAGTACAGATTGTTAGGTACACAAAATTATTCTCAACCGACAGACAAACATGTTGGTTTACATCGTTGCGCTTTTTAAACTGGAAAATAGCCAGTGAAAGCGTTTCAGAATATGGTTCAAGAGAGGAAGAGGTGAACGGAATGGGTACTAAAACAAAAAAGACCCTATTTAATGTTGATGAGCAAATGAAAGCTATCGCAGCTCAATTTGAAACATTACAAATTTTAAATGAAAACGGTGAAGTTGTTAATGAAGCAGCTATGCCTGAATTATCTGATGATCAATTAAAAGAATTAATGCGTCGTATGGTGTATACTCGCGTATTAGATCAACGTTCTATTTCTTTAAACCGTCAAGGACGTTTAGGTTTCTACGCACCTACAGCTGGACAAGAAGCTTCTCAATTAGCGAGTCATTTCGCACTTGAGGCAGAAGACTTCATCTTACCAGGATACCGTGATGTACCACAATTAGTATGGCACGGACTTCCATTATATCAAGCATTCTTATTCTCTCGTGGACACTTCATGGGTAACCAAATGCCTGAGAATGTAAATGCATTAGCTCCACAAATCATTATCGGTGCGCAAATCATCCAAACTGCTGGTGTTGCGTTAGGTATGAAACTACGTGGCAAAAAATCTGTTGCAATTACTTACACTGGTGACGGTGGTGCTTCACAAGGTGACTTCTACGAAGGTATGAACTTTGCAGGTGCATTCAAAGCTCCAGCAATCTTCGTTGTTCAAAACAACCGTTATGCAATCTCTACTCCAGTAGAAAAGCAATCTGCAGCTAAAACTGTAGCACAAAAAGCAGTAGCAGCAGGTATTTACGGAATTCAAGTAGACGGTATGGATCCATTAGCTGTATACGCAGCAACTGCTTTCGCTCGTGAGCGCGCAGTAAATGGCGAAGGCCCTACTTTAATCGAGACTTTAACATTCCGTTACGGTCCACATACAATGGCTGGTGATGACCCAACTCGTTACCGTACAAAAGATATCGAAAACGAATGGGAACAAAAAGATCCAATCGTACGCTTCCGTAAGTTCTTAGAAGCTAAAGGCCTATGGTCTCAAGAAGTTGAAGAGACAGTAATCGAAGAAGCAAAAGAAGATATCAAACAAGCAATTGCTAAGGCTGACCAAGCTCCAAAACAAAAAGTAACTGATTTAATGGAAATCATGTACGAAAAAATGCCTTACAACTTAGCTGAACAATATGAAATTTACAAAGAAAAGGAGTCGAAGTAAGCCATGGCTCAAATGACAATGATTCAAGCAATCACTGATGCTTTACGCGTTGAAATGAAAAATGACCCTAACGTACTTGTGTTTGGTGAAGACGTTGGTGTAAACGGCGGTGTATTCCGTGCTACTGAAGGTTTACAAGCTGAATTTGGTGAAGATCGTGTAATGGATACTCCACTTGCAGAGTCTGGTATTGGTGGACTTGCAGTTGGTCTTGCACTTGAAGGATTCCGTCCAGTTCCAGAAATCCAATTCTTCGGTTTCGTTTTTGAAGTAATGGATTCAATTTCTGGTCAATTAGCTCGTATGCGTTACCGTTCTGGTGGACGTTGGACTGCTCCAGTAACAGTTCGTTCTCCATTTGGTGGTGGTGTTCATACTCCTGAACTACATGCTGATAGCTTAGAAGGATTAGTGGCTCAACAACCTGGTCTAAAAGTTGTTATTCCATCTACTCCATACGATGCTAAAGGTCTTTTAATCTCTGCGATTCGTGACAACGATCCAGTTATCTACTTAGAGCATATGAAATTGTATCGTTCATTCCGTCAAGATGTACCAGAAGGCGAATACACAATTGATTTAGGTAAAGCTGATATCAAACGTGAAGGTACAGATGTATCTGTTATCGCTTACGGTGCTATGGTTCACGCTGCATTAAAAGCTGCTGAAGAACTTGAAAAAGAAGGTATCTCTTTAGAGGTTGTTGACTTACGTACAGTTCAACCATTAGATATCGAAACAATCATCGCTTCTGTTGAAAAAACAGGTCGCGTAGTTGTAGTTCAAGAAGCTCAAAAACAAGCTGGTATTGCAGCTAACGTTGTAGCGGAAATTAACGACCGTGCAATCTTAAACTTAGAAGCTCCAGTTGTACGTGTTGCAGCTGCTGATACAGTATTCCCATTCTCTCAAGCAGAGAGCGTTTGGTTACCAAACCACAAAGATATTGTTGAAGCTGTAAACAAAGTAATGAACTTCTAATTTTTAGTTTTTCATGTGCAAAAGAAATCAGCACATGCTGGTTTCTTTTGTACATATTCCATAATAATGAAATGAATCAGGGGGCTGAATTCCGTGGCATTTGAATTTAAACTACCAGATATCGGTGAAGGTATCCACGAAGGTGAAATCGTAAAATGGTTTATTAAACCAGGCGATGAAGTAAATGAAGACGATGTACTTCTTGAAGTACAAAATGATAAAGCAGTAGTAGAAATCCCTTCTCCTGTTAAAGGTAAAGTACTTGAAGTACTTGTAGAAGAAGGAACAGTTGCAATCGTAGGAGATACATTAATTAAATTTGATGCTCCTGGATACGAAAACCTTAAATTTAAAGGTGACGATCATGATGAAGCTCCAAAAGCTGAAGAAGCAGCAGTAGAAGCTCCAGCAGCGGAAGCTACTCCAGCAGCATCTGCAGAAGTAGTAAATGAGCGCGTTATCGCTATGCCATCTGTTCGTAAATATGCTCGTGAAAAAGGTGTAGATATTCATAAAGTAGCTGGTTCTGGTAAGAACGGTCGCGTTGTGAAAGCTGACATCGATGCATTTGCAAATGGTGGACAAACTGTAGCAGCAACTGAGGCTCCAGCAGCAGTAGAAGCTACTCCAGCAGCAGCGAAAGAAGAAGCACCAAAAGCACAACCAATTCCAGCTGGTGAATATCCAGAAACTCGTGAGAAAATGAGTGGTATCCGTAAAGCGATTGCGAAAGCAATGGTTAACTCTAAGCATACAGCTCCTCACGTAACATTAATGGATGAAGTTGATGTAACTGAGCTTGTTGCTCACCGTAAGAAGTTCAAAGCAGTAGCAGCTGACAAAGGTATTAAATTAACTTACCTTCCATACGTTGTTAAAGCTTTAACATCTGCATTACGTGAATACCCAATGTTAAACACTTCTTTAGACGATGCATCTCAAGAAGTAGTTCATAAACATTACTTCAACATCGGTATCGCAGCTGATACAGACAAAGGTCTATTAGTACCAGTTGTTAAAGATACAGATCGCAAGTCTATCTTCACTATTTCTAACGAGATCAATGATCTTGCTGGTAAAGCACGTGAAGGTCGTCTAGCTCCAACTGAAATGAAAGGTGCTTCTTGCACAATTACAAACATTGGTTCTGCAGGTGGACAATGGTTCACTCCAGTTATCAATCACCCAGAAGTAGCAATCCTTGGTATCGGCCGTATCGCTGAAAAACCAGTTGTGAAAAATGGTGAGATCGTTGCAGCTCCAGTATTAGCATTATCTCTAAGCTTTGACCATCGTTTAATTGACGGTGCAACTGCTCAAAAAGCGTTAAACCAAATTAAACGTCTATTGAATGACCCACAATTATTAGTAATGGAGGCGTAATAACAATGGTAGTAGGAGATTTCCCAATTGAATTAGATACAGTCGTTGTTGGTGCAGGTCCTGGTGGATACGTTGCGGCAATTCGTGCAGCACAATTAGGTCAAAAGGTAGCAATCATTGAAAAAGCTAACCTTGGTGGCGTATGCTTAAACGTTGGATGTATTCCTTCAAAAGCGTTAATCAATGCAGGTCATCGTTATGAGAATGCAATGCATTCTGATGACATGGGTATCACTGCAGAGAACGTAAAAGTTGACTTTACAAAAGTTCAAGAATGGAAAAACGGCGTAGTTAAGAAATTAACTGGCGGTGTTGAAGGCCTTCTTAAAGGTAACAAAGTTGAAATCATTCGCGGTGAAGCTTACTTCGTAGATGCTAACACATTACGCGTTATGACTGAAGATGCAGCTCAAACTTATACGTTTAAAAATGCTGTTCTTGCAACTGGTTCTACACCAATCGAAATTCCAGGATTCAAATACTCTAAACGTGTTATCAACTCTACAGGTGCTTTAAGCTTACCTGAAATTCCTAAAAAACTTGTTGTAATCGGCGGCGGTTACATCGGTATGGAATTAGGTACTGCATATGCTAACTTCGGTACAGAAGTTACTGTAGTAGAAGCTGGCGACGAAATCTTAGCTGGTTTCGAAAAAGCTATGAGTTCTGTTGTTAAACGTGCTCTACAGAAAAAAGGTAACGTAAATATCCATACAAAAGCTATGGCTAAAGGCGTTGAAGAAACAGAAACTGGCGTAAAAGTTAGCTTTGAAGTTAAAGGTGAAATCCAAACTGTAGAAGCAGATTACGTATTAGTAACTGTAGGTCGTCGTCCAAATACTCAAGAAATCGGTCTTGAGCAAGTTGGAGTTAAAATGACTGACCGCGGCATCATCGAAATCGATGAGCAATGTCGTACAAATGTACCAAACATCTATGCAATCGGTGATATCGTTCCTGGACCACCATTAGCTCACAAAGCTTCTTACGAAGGTAAAGTAGCTGTAGAAGCAATTAGTGGCCATGCATCAGCTATCGATTACATCGGAATTCCTGCAGTATGCTTCACTGATCCAGAATTAGCATCTGTTGGTTACACTAAGAAACAAGCTGAAGAAGCTGGAATGACTGTAACTGTATCTAAGTTCCCATTCGCTGCTAACGGTCGTGCATTATCATTAAACAGCACAGACGGTTTCCTACAACTTGTAACACGTAAAGAAGATGGTCTTCTTGTAGGTGCTCAAGTTGCAGGTGCAGGTGCTTCTGATATTATCTCTGAGATTGGTTTAGCTATTGAAGCTGGAATGACAGCTGAAGATATCGCTCAAACAATCCATGCTCACCCAACATTAGGTGAGATCACAATGGAAGCAGCTGAAGTTGCTCTTGGAATGCCAATTCACATTGTAAAATAATTTAAGTAATGTAAATAGCCCCTCTCTTACAATAAGAGAGGGGCTATTTTTATTTTCATCAAATGACTTGCAAGGTCTTTAAACGTACTTGTCGAATGAATATATAATACTTTAATAAACGGTTAAGACGTAACTTACTTCAAAGGTAATATATATCATCCTATAATATGTAATTGATTTAAACTTAACCCCATATATTAATAAAATAGAGCATGTCAAAGGAGAAGGTTCCATGAAAATATTACATGTTATATTTTATCATTTGCTACTATGGAGTGGCTTTTCTATTGTATTAACATTATCAAATGGTGATAAGTTTCATTATAAAGTTATTCTTTTTTTCGTATTCCTGTATTTAGCATATGTAATGGCATATTTTGTATTACACGTAAGGAAGCAGGCTTTATTTCTTACATGTTCGAATTGTATACTATTTTTAATCGTATTATCTATTTTTTAAATTAACGTTTATAGAAATACATTGTTCTTCCATTAAATAATTGTAACTCTCCTTCTAATTTCTTCGCTAAAAAACGGCAAAATTCATTTGCTTTCCCTTTGTCACCAAATGTGGCATTAGGTGGTAAAGAAACTTGGATAAAAGATTGTTCATTTTCTATACCAACACCAATATAAATTGAGTCATACCGATCGTGATTGGATTGAAGTTTTAATGTTGTTGTAGATGTATCTAAAATTTCATAAGGAAAAGCGGTATTTGTATAAGTATAATTAATTTGGACACCAGTTTTAGAAGTAACTGTTTTATAATAATGAAAAAGTTGTTTTATATCATCTATTGAAACAGATTGTTGATTGGATTTAGGTACAAGCGTAATAAAGGCGTGTTGCATATAAATTCCCCCTAACTTAGTAGAATATTATCATTCTACATCCTACTGAATTTTTTGACAATTAAAAGGAGTATTACTTTTTTTGTTTAATATACTAGTAAAGAAACGTGATGTAGAAAGGTGGAAACCGATGTTTGAAAAATTGTATGATGAGCATGAAAGTGTGAAGGTACGATTTTTAGGGTTTATGACACATGATACACGTTATGATTTTGGTGTTATTTATACAAATATGTTTTTTGGAAAGCCACTCATTGTTTGTATGCAAACAGGAAGATCTACTTTACTTGGACGAGATGATGTAGAGAACGTTCAATATATGCAGGAGATTTTTAAATTAGGATCAGAAGAGGAAGCTAAGGAGTTAGCTCAGTTTTTCAAATTTCTAGTTCCGTCTACTTCTTTGCATGCAGAATATGAAGAATAATTAATGTGAAACAGTCGTACTTATTAAATATGGCTGTTTTTTTATTTGAATATCGCATACTAATTAAAATTTAAAATATTTAATGTGTTATACTAAAAACCTATTGACGTAAAAAGTATAACATATTAAAATAAAGACAGAAAGTTAAGCGGTTACAAAAAGTTTTTGGGATTATAAACTTAGGGGGAAATAAAAAATGGGAACAATCGTATGTCAAGATTGTGAAGGTACAATTGCACACTTCGAGGATGAGAAAGTAACGGTACTTTACGGGAAATGTGGATCTTGCGGATGTGATCACACAGAGCATACAAAAGCCCAATAATTGATAGGAAATGGACAGCTAAAAGTTTTTAGGACCATAAACTTAGGGGGAAATGAAAAATGGGAACAATCGTATGCCAAGTATGTGAAGGAACAATCGGACATTTTGAAGATGAGAAAACGACAGTACTTTACGGAAAATGTGGAACAAATTGTGACTGTGCTAGAAAAGATAATGCGAAAGCTTAATGATAAATAAATAGATTACTATTAAAACTCAGGGGGAAATGAAAATGGGAACAATCGTATGCCAAGTATGTGAAGGAACAATCGGACATTTTGAAGATGAAAAATCAACAGTACTATACGGGAAATGTGGATCTCATTGCGAATGTGACCATAAAGACCATACAAAAGCTTAATAATAAGAAAAAGCGCCTACATCTGTAGGCGCTTTTTTAATAAATTGTAGTTGTATGACCAACTGTTGCAACAATTGCATCATCTCTAATCGGAATAAAGCTTATGGATGTCTGTGGTGTGCTAGAAGAAGCGTATTGGCTCATTATACGGCTATCGATACGGGTAATAGTATCGGTCAAGAAAGCTGAAATAAAAGCGTAAGGGACTCGTCGTTCATTTAATGCATAAATAATTTCTTCTTTTGTTCTTACACCTACGCCATGTCCGTAAAAAAAGAAATTTCCTAAATAGATTGTGTTTTCTCCTTGCCACTCAATCGTAGCGGGGTTCACTTGTGGATTTTTAAAGTAAACAAGGTCACCTGGAACAAGGTCACCACCCGTTTTTGTTATGAGCTTTAGATCTTGATCATAATCCCATGTATAAAGCAAAAGGTTTGCAAATAGACGATTGAAAGTTTCTTCCTCATACAATGATAGTAAAGCTTTATAAAAAATAATGATCATAGCGGTTGCGCATTCAGTTCCATATAGTTTTCCGTTTTTGAAAATATCTTGTATGGCAATAGAAGGTGGTATGTTTGGAAGAAGTTGAAACCCTCCAAGGGATGTTCTTTTCCAATACTGGGGGTTGCAAAAGGATTGTTGAAATGTGCGAAACTGAAATCCACTTTGAAAAAGTTCTAGTGCAGAGGTAATAATGTTAACTCGCAAATTGAGATCAAAGCTGAGTTCATCAGCTGTTCGGAAGGAATAAACTTCTTGATTTCCTGCCATTATTGATAAAATTTGTTGTTTCTCAGCTGCAAATGGCTCATATTCATTTGTGATATAAGGATGTACAATAGAACGGCCTATTACAATCATAATAGTATCCCCACCTATACGTTACATTCTTTAGTATCGTATGAGTAAAAGAAAAAAAGGTGAAAGAAAAGCCTATCAACTGATAGGCTTGTACTCTTTAATAACACGTAATGTTTGTAATGTCATATCTTCAGGACCTTGTACAGGTAAACCTGCTTCTAAGTTTTTACGAATATACTCTAAGTTTTCTTGTGTAATAATTTCCCCCGGAGTAAAGATTGGAATCCCTGGCGGATAAACCATAACGAAATCAGCTATAATACGACCCGCTGCATCTTCAAATGGAATGACTTCTGTTTCCGAATAAAAAGCATCTCGAGGAGAAAGTGCTAGCACTGGAATTTCTGGAATCTCTACTTGTACTTGAACACCTTTATCTGCCCTATTGCTAAATGTTGCCGCTAAATCTTGTAATGCTGCAATAAGTGTATTTGTATCACTTTCTGTATCTCCCAAAGTGATAAGACATAGTATGTTGTATAGATCTGAGAGTTCTACTTCAATGTTATATTGCTCTCTAAGCCACACTTCAGCTTGGTGGCCGGTAATACCTAAATCTTTTACAGATACAATTATCTTTGTAGGGTCATAGTTAAAGGTAGCATCTGTACCTAACATTTCTTTTCCAGGACAGTAAAGATGCTCAATAGAATTTATAGCATCACGAACATGTTCAGCTAATTGTATTGTTTGTTCTATGAGTGCTGTTCCTTCCGTGGCAAGACGTTTTCTCGCAACATCAAGGGATGCTAACAAGATGTAAGAAGTTGATGTAGTCGTAAGCATGCTAATAATAGATTGGACATGCTTTACATTCACCAAGCCTTCTCTCACATTAAGAATAGAACTTTGAGTTAAAGAGCCTCCTAATTTGTGAACGCTTGTTGCTGCCATATCTGCACCAGCTTGCATCGCTGACATCGGCAATTCATCGTGAAAATGAATATGAACACCATGAGCCTCGTCGACTAGTACAGGGATATCATAAGAATGTGCTAATTGTACAATCTGTTCTAAGTCTGCAGCAAACCCAAAGTACGTTGGATTAATAACAAGTAAGCCCTTTGCATCTGAGTGCTCTTCAAGTGCTTTTTTGACAGATTGAATTGTGATTCCATGAGAAATACCGAGTTTTGGATCGATTTCAGGATGCATGAAAATCGGTTTTGCACCTGAGAAAATAATAGCTGACATTACTGATTTATGCACGTTTCGTGGTACTAGGATTTTGTCACCAGGACCGCAAACGCTCATCACCATTGTCATAATAGCGCCACTTGTACCTTGAACAGAAAAGAAAGTATGATCTGCACCGAATGCAGCCGCTGCTAAATCCTGTGCTTCTTTAATCATACCTTTTGGATGATGTAAATCATCGAGTGGCGCAATATTAATTAAATCAATTGCTAATGCATTATGCCCAATAAATTCGCGAAATGTAGGATCCATGCCCTGTCCTTTTTTATGACCAGGAATATGGAATTGAATTGGATTTCGCTTACTGTGCTCAACTAAAGCGGTAAACAATGGTGTTTCGTATTGGGACAATCTATACACCCCTTCTTCTTCATAATATTTAGTATAATTTGTTTTATATAATCCTGCTCTAAAAAAGGTAAGTCCTTTTTTAGAATGAGGCTTGTTTTTCTGCCATTCAAAAAATCGTTTTTGAGATGGTAGGTTCACTTTATTTTCTATAAAACAAAAGCATTATATCACCAATAATTATAGATGTATAGAAAAAAATATTTTTAAGGTGAGTATGTTTAATAGTTAGCTTCAACTAATGAATAGAGGAAGACAATTCCATTAAAATGAATAAATAGTGTATAATGCAGAGTGGCTATAATGAAGAATAAAATAATCTCTTTAAGATAGCATAATGAAACAAGAAGAAATGATAAATGAGGTGCGAAATGGAATATCAATATCCGTTAGATTATGATTGGTCAAATGAGGAAATGGTTACAATTGTGAAGTTTTATGAAGCGATTGAGAAAGTTTATGAAAAAGGAATTATAAGAGAAGAATTAATGGGTTTATATCGTCGTTTTAAAGAGATTGTTCCATCGAAAGCAGAAGAAAAGAAAATTGATAAAGAGTTTCAAGAAGTAAGTGGGTACTCTATATATCGCGCTATTCAAAGAGCCAAGGAAATCGAAGAACAAAAGCTTGTAAAAATATAAAAAATATTTTGAAAAATAAAAACTGAAGTGATATAATGTGATAACAACTAAAAACGGACAATATAAATTGTCCGTTTTCTACTATCGATTACAAAGTGCATATAAAGGAAGGAGTGATTGCATCGTAGATTCAATCTTAGCAAGGAATTGTTCGTTGGTCATTGCTGAAAACTCCTCTGGTGATATATGAATACCAACTAATAGTTCTGCTTTTTTTACAGTAGCTAGTCGTTCAATCATCTTTTGTAAGTCTTCGGTTTCAAGTGTTTTATGTAATTTCACACTTGGTTTAGTATGGTCAATGGACCAAACGAAGTCATTTGGAATATTTGTTTTTAAATCATTTAAATGTTCTAAGAAGGCATGAGCCGTCTCAACTTTTTGTGGACACTCATAGATTAAACCAAAGTATATGAAGGCATGAGTACCCCATAAGCCGATTTGGAAATGCGGTAGCATTTTATATCCTCGTTTATTTGTTGAAAAAGCAACCCAAGTATCGTTTGGTGGATTGACTTTGCGGCGTGCGTGTTTTGCAACATGATAAAAAAAGTTCTCATCAGTTTGCTTGGATAAGTATCCTGCAAATTGTTCCCCTAAAGCTTCTAGCTTAGGATGAATGTTCGTTTTAATTGCACTCATTCGTTCTTCGAGACCATCAACTGTAAAGACATCAAAATCAGTTGACTTGAATGTTTGTATTGTCATGATTGTTCCTCCAACTCCTATTTTGCTTTTATTTTAGCATAGCTTGTACTATTCATAAAAAAAACAGCACAAAAAAATTTAAATAAAAAAATATAATTTTGTTGCATAGATGATTTATCCAACATAGTATAGTATAAAACAAAAAATCAGAAAATTGAATTAATTCTAGTCCGAGGGCAGACGAATATTGGGAGGAGGCAAATAATATGAGACAGGTGATTAATGCGTTAAAGAGAACAGATGCTGAAAAGAGAATACCGGTGCTACGTTTGGAGCTAGATTATGAATTAGCAACTTTATATGATGCAATGATGGAGGACGACAAACAGAAAAAAGAAGCGTGTGTACAAAAGTTAGAAGTGTTAAGACTTGAAATGATTCGTTTAGAAGCGTAATAATAGTATATGTATAAAAAATTAGTTGGTGCGAACCTTATAAAGGGTTCGTTTTTTCTGTGAACAGTATAGATCGGAGTGTTTAAACATGCAAGAAGTATGGAAAGACATCGATGCACATGCCAAACAGTGGATTCGGGATGCGGGAAAACATTTAATGGCATCAATGAAAAAAGCACTTATTATAGAAACAAAATCAAATGCAGCTGACCTAGTTACAAATATGGACCGAGAGATAGAACAGTTTTTAATTGGGAAAATTAAAGAAACATTCCCGAATCATAATATTTTAGGAGAAGAGGGTTATGGAGACGAGATAACTTCTTCTGACGGGGTTGTTTGGTTAATTGATCCAATTGACGGCACAATGAACTTTGTTCATCAAAAAAGAAATTTTGCGATTTCAATTGGAATTTATGAGAACGGTATCGGAAAGATTGGGCTTATTTATGATCCCGTGCATGATGAACTATATCATGCAGTCAAGGGATCTGGAGCTTTTTGTAATGATATATCAATTCCTCCACTGGAAAAAGGAACTGTAGAGCAAGGTATTGTAGCTTTAAATGCGATATGGCTTACCGATAATCCATTGCTTAATATGGAAAGTATGATGGCACTTGTTAAGAAAGCAAGGGGCACAAGATCATATGGCTGTGCAGCGTTAGAGATGGTATACGTTGCAACAGGAAGAATAGATGCATATGTAACGCCGAGATTATCACCATGGGATTTTGGCGGAGGACAGATAATTGTGGAAGAAGTTGGAGGTAAGGTGACGACATTCTCTGGAGCGCCACTTTCTATCATAGAGAAGAGCAGCGTGTTAGTTGCAAAACCAGGAGTGTATGAAGAAGTGTTATCGTTTATATCAGAGCAATAAAAAAAGTAAGAGGCTGCATATAAGCTTCTTACTTTTTAGCGTTATTGTGATTTGCGCATTTTTCTTTTTGTTACAAAACCGTATCCAACTGTAACAAATGTGCCGATAATGCAAATAATAATACCGATTGGACTATTTTCAGCAATCATAATGCCGATACCGATTAAGAAAATAACACCGATAATTGCGGTTAATAAAAAGCGATATTGAATGTGTTCCATTTCTTCACCCTCCAATCTCATTTTACTTTCACAAAAGTAAGAATACAACTATATTTTCATTCTTGATTTTATTTTAATTGCTATTGTATCCCCTTCGCTCTTATAATAGAGAAGGATTAAAAAGACATTAGGAGTTGGACATGTTGAAAAAACGACAAGATTTACGTAATATAGCAATTATTGCCCACGTTGACCATGGTAAAACAACACTTGTTGACCAGTTATTGCGTCAAGCGGGGACTTTCCGTGCGAACGAACACGTTGAAGAACGCGCAATGGATTCAAATGATCTAGAAAGAGAACGCGGTATTACAATTTTAGCTAAAAATACAGCGATTCACTATGAAGATAAAAGAATTAACATTTTAGATACACCAGGTCACGCTGACTTCGGTGGAGAAGTAGAACGTATCATGAAAATGGTTGATGGTGTTTTACTTGTTGTTGATGCATACGAAGGTTGTATGCCACAAACACGATTTGTTTTAAAGAAAGCTCTTGAGCAAAACTTAACTCCAATCGTAGTTGTAAACAAAATTGACCGTGACTTCGCTCGTCCTGATGAAGTAGTTGATGAAGTAGTTGACTTATTCATCGAACTTGGTGCAAACGAAGATCAATTAGAGTTCCCAGTTGTATTTGCATCAGCAATGAACGGAACAGCAAGCTTAGATTCAAATCCAGCAAATCAAGAAGAGAATATGAAATCATTGTTTGACACAATTATTGAACATATTCCAGCACCAGTTGATAACAGCGAAGAGCCACTTCAATTCCAAGTAGCACTTCTTGATTACAATGACTATGTTGGTCGTATTGGGGTTGGACGCATATTCCGCGGTACAATGAAAGTAGGACAACAAGTTGCATTAATGAAAGTTGACGGAAGTGTAAAACAATTCCGTGTAACTAAATTATTTGGTTACATTGGATTAAAACGTCAAGAAATTGAAGAAGCAAAAGCTGGAGATTTAGTAGCTGTTTCAGGTATGGAAGACATTAACGTAGGTGAAACGGTATGTCCGGTTGAGCATGAAGAGGCTTTACCATTATTACGTATTGATGAGCCAACACTACAAATGACATTCCTTGTAAATAACAGTCCATTTGCAGGTCGTGAAGGTAAATTCATTACATCTCGTAAAATTGAAGAGCGTCTTCGTTCACAATTAGAAACAGATGTAAGTTTACGTGTAGATAATACAGATTCTCCTGATGCGTGGATCGTATCTGGACGTGGGGAACTACATTTATCTATCTTAATCGAAAACATGCGTCGTGAAGGTTATGAGTTACAAGTATCTAAGCCAGAAGTAATTATTAAAGAAGTTGATGGCGTAAGATGTGAGCCTGTAGAGCGCGTACAAATCGATGTACCTGAAGAATACACTGGTTCTATTATGGAATCTATGGGTGCACGTAAAGGTGAAATGTTAGATATGGTGAATAACGGAAACGGTCAAGTTCGCCTTACTTTCATGGTTCCAGCACGTGGTTTAATTGGTTACACAACAGAATTCTTAACATTAACTCGTGGTTACGGTATTTTAAACCATACATTCGATTGTTACCAACCAGTACACGCTGGACAAGTTGGTGGACGTCGTCAAGGTGTTCTAGTTTCACTTGAAACAGGAAAAGCATCACAATACGGTATTATGCAAGTTGAAGACCGCGGTGTAATCTTCGTTGAACCAGGTACAGAAGTATATGCTGGTATGATTGTCGGAGAACACACTCGTGAGAACGACTTAACAGTTAACGTTGTGAAAATGAAACAACAAACGAATATTCGTTCTGCGACGAAGGATCAAACTTCAACAATGAAGAAACCACGTTTAATGACTTTAGAAGAATCATTAGAGTACTTAAACGATGACGAGTTCTGTGAAGTAACTCCAGAATCAATTCGTCTGCGTAAAAAGATTCTTGATAAGAGTGAGCGCGAAAGAGCTGCTAAGAAAAAGAAATCTGTTGAAGCGTAAAATATTAGAACAGCTACCTTTAATTAAGGTAGCTGTTTTTTGTGTTTATTTTTTAGAATATTTACTCTTTTTTAGTGGACAGTATTTTTTTCGCGGGTTACTCTTGTATTAAGTGTATAAAGAAAATTGGATTTTATGGCTAGGGGGGGAAGCTTGTGTTAGAAAGGATGTCTTTTTTTGCGAAATTGTGTAAGGTAGATGAAAATCCAGAGTTAGGAATGTGGTTACTCTATGGGACGATTATTATATTAAGTGCTCTCGTCTATAATTTAGGATTTGCTAGAAAGTTGTCTGTACTAAAAAATATTGTGATATATATATCGTTAGCAATTGGATGTACAGTGTTAACTTTTTTTGCTGTATTTTTACCTGTTGGAGAAGGACTTGTTGTAGCGGCAATTGTACTTGGAATTTATAGGTTGCGTTTGCGTCAAGCGAAACAACAAAAAGCAGGATGAGGAAGGGGAGTTTTCATGCGCTCAGTACAAGATGCACTATATAATTGGTTAACAATTAAAACAGTTGCTGAAGCACGTCCGGATGATAATGCTGCAAAAGAAACGTATTTGTTATTTCAAAATATGATATATGACGAACATAAATTAAGAAATGTGGAAGTTAAAAAGAACGAGGAAATGTATTTAATTACATATGAAATGAATGGGGAAAGGAAATCTGCAAGGTTTCCGCTAGAAGCCATTGATTGTTTTTTGGATCAGATGAATCGTGAACCAGAAAAATATAAATAAGTCCTTATCCATATGAGTAAGGACTTATTTACATTTTACCAATCGTCTTCGACTTTTTTATCACGATATAATCGGAAATTACCACTTGCATGACGTTCTATTGTACGCTCTGCAATTCGTTCTGAACATTCCATGCACATATATGTATGAATAGGGCGATTACGCAGTTTTTTTGCCATAGGATTTTCATCGTCTAACATATCTTTTTTATCACAAATCATACATTTGACTCTCATTTCGTCACCTCAATACGAATTCTATCAGTATAAGTATATCATGGAAGTATAATGTTTTTGAATAATAGTGGGAAAAAATAATATTTTCGCAATTCGAAAAATAAGTTATGATAAGGATATACCGAGTATGTTTGGAGGTGAAAATATGGCGAATGTAGTAGAGCCTACATTAACAGATGATTTAGTACAAACGTTGCGTAAAGAGTGTATTGTTATGATAGCAACGACAGATTTCGAAAAACAAGTTCCTAACGTAAGTGCTATTTCTTGGGTGTATGCAGTGAGTAAAACTAGTATTCGATTTGCAGTAGATCAACGTTCACGTATTGTGGAAAATATACGGCATAGTACAGGGGTGGTATTGACTATAATGGCGAATGAATCCGTATTTTCCATAAGTGGTATAGGTGAAATTTTGACAGATAGAATGGAAGGTATTTCTCTAAAATTAACTGTAATAGAAGTAAATGTGCAAGAAGTGCGTGATGTTATGTTTTATGGAGCGAAACTTGCAATTGAACCAACATATGAAAAAACATATGATCTTCGGGCAGCGAAAAAGCTGGATAACGAAGTGCTAGTAGGAATAAGAGAATTGTAAATGTGCTAAATAAGAAATTCGTTTATTCACTTTTGAAATCAGTTATTGTGATTTAACGTTAATAATTATAATAAAAAGTAATATATTGAATAGAAATGAATAAAGAATAAATAAAAGGTTTAATGACTATGGATTTCGATTCTACCTCGTTTGCACGGTACATATAATTATAACAATGGTTCGTCCATATTTTATGGATGAAACCCTTGTTCTACAAATTTAAAAGTGGAGTCAGGGGGTAACAGGTTGGATAAAATTTATGTGTTAGATACGAATGTACTTTTGCAGGATCCTTTATCTATTTTTTCATTTGAAACCAATGAAGTAGTGATTCCAGCAGTTGTATTAGAAGAGGTTGATTCGAAAAAACGTTATATGGATGAAGTAGGACGAAACGCTCGTTATGTATCTAAGTTAATAGATAAATTTCGTGAAATAGGAAAGCTGCATGAAAGTATCCCGCTAGAAAACGGCGGAACATTTCGTATTGAATTAAACCATCGTTCATTTGTGCAACTACAAGATATTTTTGTAGAAAAAACAAATGATAATCGAATTTTAGCTGTAGCAAAAAATCTATCTTTAGAAGAACAGGAAAAAGAGGACGGGAAGTCTGTTATTTTAGTAAGTAAAGATGTACTCGTAAGGGTAAAAGCTGATGCAATTGGTTTGAAGGCTGAAGATTATTTAAGTGATCGCGTAATTGAAGTGGAAAATATATATTCTGGCTTTTTAGAAGGATATATCTCAAAAGAACAATTGGATTATTTTTATGAGAAAGGTGAATTGCCTCTATCTGAAATTGCGAATCACCCTTTTTACCCAAATCAATTTGTAGTAATGAAAGACGCATTAGGGGGCTCTAGTTCTGCACTTGGCATTGTGGACCACTTAGGTAAGAAGGTAAAGAAACTTATTTTTCACAATGAACAAGTGTGGGGGATAAGGCCACGAAACGTGCAGCAAATTATGGGATTAGAATTGTTGCTTCGTGAAGATATTCCGCTTGTAACGTTAACGGGGAAAGCCGGTACAGGAAAAACGTTACTTGCATTAGCTTCGGGACTTATGCAAACAGAAGATTTAGGGTTATATAAAAAATTACTCGTTGCAAGACCAATTGTTCCAGTCGGAAAAGATATCGGTTATTTACCAGGAGAAAAAGAAGAAAAGTTAAGACCATGGATGCAGCCAATTTTTGATAATCTAGAGTATTTATTTAATACGAAAAAGCCAGGAGAGTTAGATGCTATTTTAGCTGGAATGGGTTCGATTGAAGTAGAAGCCCTTACTTATATACGCGGGAGAAGTATTCCAGATCAGTTTATTATCATTGACGAAGCGCAAAATTTAACAAAGCATGAAGTAAAAACGATACTAACTAGGGTAGGGGAAAAGAGTAAGATTGTATTAATGGGAGATCCTCAGCAAATTGATCACCCATATTTAGATGAATATAATAATGGCTTAACGTATGTTGTAGAGAAGTTTAAAGAACAGCGTATTAGTGGTCATGTGAAGTTTGTTAAAGGAGAGCGATCTAATTTAGCTCAACTAGCAGCAGATTTATTGTAAAAAGGAGTGAGCTGAAGCTCACTCCTTTTCTTTAAACAATTGTAAATTTACGGATGTTCCGGATTGGGTTTTGTCGATTAGATCCATCATTGAAATAGAGATGAACAGGTCCATCTTCTTTTAATGGTTTTCCTTCTTTTGAAAAGCCTAGGATAGCATTTTTGACAGTTTCTAATGGAAGTGTCATTGTTTGATCTACCGTTTCGATTTCAACTTGCGTAGCGTCCTCTAAAATTTCAGCGTTAGCAAGGAATGGATGAAATGGTATACCAAATGTTCCGGTAATCAGCTGTTCTTTTTTATATTTCTTTACACTTTGTTGTATCGGAGGAAAAGCGGCACCATCACGAATTTCGCGATCCCAATGTTCTGAAGTGTTTTTTAAATAAGCTTCTAGTTCAGACGTGTTTTCTCTAGTTTCATCAAAGTAAGTTGTCAAATCTACTTTTCGATCATCAAAGATCCAAACAGTTGGATCGATAGTGATTGGAAAACGTACTTTTCCGTTAATAAATAAAATTTCGCTCATTGTTGTTCCCCCATTTGTGTTATACTCCCACTTTTCAGTATAATAGTATTAGACACTGTTGTCACAAAAAATGTTTCTATTGCAATTTATGAAAACTATCGCTAATATTAATAGATAGGATAGAGGAGAGTAGGACGGAAACGGAGGGAATCAATTTGGCGTCTGAGACAGTAGCAAATCATCAGGAAAAGGCACTAGCCCTTCTACAAGCGGATGCAGAGAAGATTTTAAGACTTATTAAGGTGCAAATGGACCATCTTACAATGCCGCAATGTCCATTATATGAAGAAGTGTTAGACACACAAATGTTTGGACTATCCCGCGAGGTCGATTTTGCGGTTCGCCTTGGTCTTATTGCAGAAGAACAAGGGAAAGCAATGTTAGGTGAGCTCGAACGTGAGTTATCTGCACTTCATGAAGCATTTACAAACAAACAACAATAACGGGTTCAAATAAGGGGGCTCAAACTAAATTAGTTTGAGCTTTTTATTTGTATAATAAAGCAGGAAGAATCAATGTACATATGGAATACAACAATAATTAAATTGAAACAGAGAGAGGAAATGAAATGAAAAAAGTATGGAAATCAATGGATTATTCATTGTTACTTCCTCTTGTTATCTTATGTGTGCTGGGAGTTATAATGGTATATAGTTCGAGTTCCATTGTTGCGATTTCGAGGTTTGATAAACCAGCAAATTTCTTTTTTAAAAGACAATTAATTACTCTAGCTGCTGGGACAGTGTTATTAATAATTCTTGCTATTATCCCATATAAAGTGTGGAGAAAACGAATCTTTTTATTGGGGAGTTATGGAATTAGTATTGCATTATTAGCAGCAGCTGCATTTTTTGCTAAGACAGTAAATGGTGCAAGTGGATGGATATTTGGAATACAGCCTGCGGAATTTGTTAAGATAACAGTTATTCTTGTGTTGGCCAATTTCTTTGCGAAGAGGCAGGAAACGAATACGCCTGTTTTTAAAGGATCAGGGCCAGTAATGTTGGGTGTCGGTTTAATTATGTTCTTAATTTTAAAGCAAAATGACTTAGGGACCGATTTGCTAATTATGGGGACAGTAGGAATTATGTTTCTTTGTTCAGGAGTACGGATTAACTTATGGATTAAACGAATTGTTTTAACTTCTATAGTATGGATTCCAGCGCTATATTTCCTTGGGAATTATGCATTAAGTCCGTATCAAAAGGCACGCTTTTCAGTTTTTCTTGATCCATTTAGTGATCCACAAAAGGATGGGTTCCAATTAATAAATTCATTTATTGGAATTGCTTCAGGTGGGTTAAATGGTCGAGGATTAGGAAATAGTGTACAAAAGTATGGTTATTTACCAGAACCACAAACAGATTTTATAATGGCGATTATATCTGAAGAGCTTGGGTTTATAGGTGTAGCTATCATTTTAATCTGTCTATTGCTTATTATTATTCGATCATTTAGAGTTGCACAAAAGTGTACAGATCCATTTGGAAGTTTAATAGTTATTGGAATTGCAAGTTTGTTTGGAGTTCAAACTTTTGTTAATGTCGGTGGTATGTCTGGATTAATACCGCTTACAGGAGTGCCGTTACCATTTGTTAGTTATGGTGGTAGTTCATTATTAGCTAATCTACTTGCGATGGGAATACTACTTAATATTGCTAGTCATGTAAAACGAGAAGAGAAACAGCAGAATGAGGTAATAAAAGAAAGAGAACAAGGTGGACCACATCTTGTAGTTGTAAAATAAAAAAACACATCGTGCTTTAGAGCGCGATGTGTTTTTTTATTTTCAAATAGGATATATTATTTTGTTTTTTTTGTTAAAAAATATATCACATTTGGTTGAATGTGATATACAATTAAGTTGTTCGGAAAGTAAGAGGTATGCTATACTGTTTTTGTGAAACAAATTGCACAGAAAACTTATCATTTGTTAAAAAATAAGGTATGATGGATAAAAATAAAGTGAAACTTTCTAAGTATAATATAATGTGGAAAGTGAAGAACTTCACGCTTTTTATGGTGTGTATATATTTTATCTCTAGAGTGGTAGGAAAGTAGAGGGGGAAAATCATGACAAAGCTGCAACGTATTCAAAAAGTATTGGTAGCTAACCGTGGAGAGATTGCAATTCGTGTGTTTCGAGCTTGTTCGGAACTTGGATTAAAAACAGTTGCAATCTATTCTAAAGAGGATAGTGGTTCTTATCATCGCTATAAAGCTGATGAGTCCTATTTAGTTGGGGAAGGAAAAAAACCAATTGATGCTTATCTAGATATTGAAGGCATTATTGAGATTGCAAAAAGTAATCATGTAGATGCAATCCACCCTGGATATGGTTTCTTGTCAGAAAATATTCAATTCGCGAAACGTTGTGAAGAAGAAGGAATTATCTTTATCGGTCCGAAAAGTAAGCATTTAGATATGTTTGGAGATAAAGTGAAAGCAAGAACACAAGCGCAGCTAGCACAAATTCCAGTTATACCTGGTAGTGATGGTCCAGTAAATTCATTAGAAGAAGTCGAAAAATTTGCTGAAAAGTATGATTACCCGATTATTATCAAAGCGTCCCTTGGTGGTGGCGGTCGTGGTATGCGTATTGTACGAGCTAGTGAAGAATTAAGAGAATCGTATAATCGCGCGAAATCAGAAGCGAAAGCAGCCTTTGGTAATGATGAAGTATACGTTGAAAAGTTCGTTGAAAAACCTAAACATATAGAAGTACAAATTTTAGCAGATGAAGAAGGTAATGTTGTACATTTATATGAGCGTGATTGTTCTGTACAACGTCGTCATCAAAAAGTTGTAGAAATTGCACCGAGTGTGTCGCTTTCAGATGATTTACGTCAGCGTATTTGTGATGCTGCTGTGAAGTTAACGAAAAATGTAAACTATTTAAATGCAGGAACGGTAGAATTCCTTGTAAAAGGTGATGAGTTTTACTTCATTGAAGTAAACCCACGTGTTCAAGTAGAACATACGATTACAGAGATGATTACAGGAGTCGATATCGTTCAATCACAAATTTTAATAGCTGATGGACATGCATTACATAGTAAAATAGTAGGTGTTCCGAAGCAAGAGGAAGTGGTTGTGCATGGATTTGCAATCCAATCTCGTGTAACAACTGAGGATCCACTAAATAATTTTATGCCGGATACAGGAAAAATAATGGCGTACCGATCAGGTGGTGGTTTTGGTGTGCGTCTTGATACAGGAAATAGCTTCCAAGGTGCAGTTATTACACCGTACTACGATTCTTTACTTGTAAAAGTTACAACATGGGCGCTTACTTTTGAACAAGCTGCTGCAAAAATGGAACGTAACTTAAAAGAATTCCGTATTCGTGGTATTAAAACAAATATTCCATTCCTAGAGAATGTAGTAAAACATAAAAACTTTTTATCAGGAGAATATGATACTTCGTTTATTGATGTGTCACCTGAACTATTCTTGTTCCCGAAACGTAAAGACCGCGGAACGAAAATGTTAAATTATATTGGTTCAGTAACAGTAAATGGCTTCCCAGGAGTAGGAAAAAAAGAAAAACCAATATTCCCAGATGCTCGTATTCCATGTTTAAAACATTCAGAGCCAATCCAAAATGGAACGAAACAAATTTTGGACGAGCGTGGAGCAGATGGATTAGTAAAATGGGTACAGGATCAAAAACGTGTACTTTTAACGGATACAACATTCCGTGATGCACATCAGTCATTACTTGCAACTCGTATTCGTACAAAAGACTTACATCAAATTGCAGAGCCAACAGCAAGAATGTTACCGAACCTATTCTCAGCGGAAATGTGGGGCGGTGCAACGTTTGATGTTGCGTATCGTTTCTTAAAAGAAGATCCATGGGAACGATTACTAGATCTTCGTGAAAAAATGCCGAACGTTTTATTCCAAATGTTACTTCGTTCTTCAAACGCAGTTGGATACAAAAACTATTCAGATAATTTAATTCAAAAATTTGTGGAATGTTCTGCTCAAGCGGGTATTGATGTATTCCGTATTTTTGATAGCTTAAACTGGGTAGAAGGCATGAGAGTTGCGATTGATGCTGTACGAGATACTGGTAAAATTGCAGAAGCGACGATGTGTTACACAGGTGATATTCATGATCCATTGCGTAGTAAATATGATTTGAATTATTATAAGGATTTAGCGAAAGAACTGGAAGCATCAGGAGCTCATATATTAGGGATTAAAGATATGGCAGGTTTATTAAAACCTAATGCGGCATATGATTTAGTTTCTGCATTAAAAGAGACAGTGTCGATTCCAATTCATCTGCACACGCACGATACGAGTGGAAATGGTATATTAACGTATACGAAAGCAATTGAAGCAGGTGTTGATATCGTCGATGTAGCGGTGAGTTCTATGGCTGGTCAAACGTCACAACCGAGTGCGAACACACTATTCTATGCGCTAGGTGGAAATGAAAGACAACCAGATGTTAATATCGATTCTTTAGAAAAGCTATCTCATTATTGGGAAGATGTACGCAAATACTATGCACCGTTTGAAAGTGGTATGAATGCACCTCACACAGAGGTATATATGCATGAAATGCCAGGTGGACAGTATAGTAATCTTCAACAACAAGCGAAGGCGGTTGGTTTAGGAGATCGCTTCGATGAAGTGAAAGTAATGTACCGCCGTGTGAATGACATGTTTGGAGATATTGTAAAAGTAACACCGTCATCAAAAGTTGTTGGCGATATGGCATTATTTATGGTTCAAAACCATCTGACAGAACAAGATGTTTTAGAGCGTGGACATGCTTTAGACTTTCCTGGATCTGTTGTTGAAATGTTCTCTGGTGATTTAGGTCAACCGTACGGTGGTTTCCCGAAAGAGTTGCAAAAGATTATTTTAAAAGGAAAAGAGCCGTTAACAGTAAGACCTGGTGAATTATTAGAGCCAGTAGATTTCGACGCGTTAAAAGAAGAATTATTCCATAAACTTGGACGCGAAGTAACAATTTTTGACGTAGTTGCATATGCATTATATCCAAAAGTATTTATGGACTATGAAAAAGTTGCTGAGCTTTATGGAAATGTATCTGTACTTGATACACCGACATTCTTCTATGGTATGAGACTTGGTGAAGAAATTGATGTGGAAATTGAACAAGGTAAGACATTGATGGTTAAACTTGTATCAATTGGAGAACCGCAGCCAGATGGAAATCGTGTTCTTTACTTGGAATTTAACGGACAACCACGTGAGATTGTTGTAAAAGACGAAAGTGTAAAAGCAACAGTTGCACAACGTGTGAAAGGAAACCGTGAAAATCCAAATCATATTAGTGCAACAATGCCAGGAACGGTAATTAAAGTAGTTGTAAGAGAAGGCGATGAAGTGAAAAAAGGCGATTCTATGGCAATTACAGAAGCGATGAAAATGGAAACGACAGTTCAAGCGCCGTTCAATGGTAAAGTGAAGAAAGTATATGTTAACGATGGTGATGCAATTCAAACGGGTGATTTACTTATTGAATTAGATCACTAAAATAAAAAAAGAGCTGTGTAAATACAGCTCTTTTTTATTGCAAAAAATCCCTTGCCGAATTGGTAAGGGATTTTAGTTTTAAATTATTTTGTATGTTTAGAAGTTGATTCGGCTTCCTTTGCATTCGCTTTACTTCTTGTTCCTAGCATAACTAAATAGCATAGTACGGCAAACAAGCAAGAAATGAATAGAGAATGTAACAATGCCATTGCTAAACTAGCGTTTGTAAATACAACTAAAACTCCTACTACAGCTTGAAGTGTAACAAGGATAAATGAAATGATCCATCCCCAGTATACTACAGGTTGCTGTTTGTAATGACGAATAGCGAGAATCATCGCGTAAAGTATCCAAGTGAAAATTAACATTGCTGCAACTCTATGGCCCATTTGAACCCACTCATGTAGTTGAGTTGGCATAGGTCTGTTTTTGCTACATAAAGGAAAGTCTGGACAGGCTAAGCTAGCTCGTTCGTGACGTACTAAAGCGCCTGTGTAGACGACGATATAGCTGTAAATTGTTACACCATAAATATGAAATTTCATTTTTTTGTCCATAATAAGTGAACGTGCATCAAATTTTTGGTCAATTTCAAAGATAAGACACGTTAATAAAATGACAGAAGCAAATGAAATTAAGGAAATACCGAAATGGATAGCAAGTACAGCTGGCATTTGTCCCCAAACAACTGCTGCTGCTCCCATTAATGCTTGTGCAACTAAAAATACGAAGGATAAAATTGCTAACGTTTTTGTTTCGCGCACATGTTTATAATATTTCCAGGACAAAATACAAAGGAGAGTGACAAGAATTCCTGCTGATCCTGATGTTAATCGGTGGCTAAGTTCAATAATAGTTTCCATTGATAAATTAGATGGAACAAATTCACCGTTACAAAGTGGCCATGATTTACCGCAACCTTGACCAGAACCTGTTTTTGTAACTAAAGCGCCTCCTAATAAAACTATTAATAAATCAAGGCTTGTAATGACTGCTAACCATTTAATAAAGCGTTGCAATCTCGTTCACCATCTTTCTGCTATGAAGTTATTGCGAAATATTTTCATTCCATTATGTATAGAATAAAACGCGCTAGTTCCTATGATATATAAAAAATAATAAAATAGCAAAGAAATGGAGGGGGGAGACAAGGGGGAGAAAACAGGTGAGAAAATAGGGTTTTTAAGGGAAAAAATGGGTGAAAAATAGGCTGTTTTGAAAAGAAATGGGGAGAATACGTGTTAAATAGGACAAAATAGTTTATTATAGAAGGTAACATCATGTTATGATAAGGGCAAGTCAGAATTAAGTTTTTTATATTCGACACAAAAAGTTCATGTTTTCTTCACAAAATGTTCGGGAAATATGATTTAATATATTGGAGTATGGGCGTAGATTAGTAGTAGAATGGGTTAACAATGTTTCTACTGTAATAATATTGCTATATAGAAGCGAATTATTTCATTTGAAATAGGCGCAAAAAGAAAGATGAAAGTTTTAAGAGGGGGTTAGAGTGATGAACCATGCAACAAGTGAGCTGCATGATGAGTCCGCTGTTACAAGTGTACCGGAAACAACTCGGTTACAAGATTTATCAGCACTCGTTAAAATGGGGATTGTAAACTCAAATACACTTACTGTATTTACAGGATTTTGGTTGGCGTTACACTTTAATGGATTAAGTGTAATGGACAATCTGGATAAGCTATTTTTTACAATCGTTGGTTCTGGATTAATTATGGCAGGGGTATGTTGTTTAAATAACTACATCGATAGAGATATCGATCCGTTAATGGAAAGAACAAAGACTCGTCCAACGGTTACTGGAAAGTATAAACCAGGATTTGCACTTACATTTGGATTAGTTATATTACTTCTTGGATTTGTATTTTTATTATTAACAACACCAATGGCAGTTTTAATGGGATTTATTGGTGCTTTCACATATGTTGTCCTATATACTTTATGGACAAAGAGAAAGTATACACTAAATACTGTTGTAGGTAGTATATCTGGAGCAGTTCCACCTTTAATTGGATGGGCAGCAATCGATCCATCTTTAGGTCATCCAATTGCTTGGATGTTATTTTTAATTATGTTTATTTGGCAAATCCCACATTTCCTTGCATTAGCGATGAAACGTGTTGATGAATATCGAAATGCAGGAATTCCAATGCTTCCTGTAGTTCATGGATTTGAAATTACGAAACGCCAAATTATGATTTGGACAGTATGTTTATTACCACTACCATTTTATATGAGTGGGCTAGGGATAACATTTATGGTAATTGCAACACTGCTTAACATCGGATGGATCGCTTTAGGATTTTATGGCTTCCGTAAGAAAGATGACATCAAATGGTCCGTGCAAATGTTTGTTTATTCCCTAAATTATTTAACAATCTTATTTGTATCAATGATTGTAGTTACATTCTTCTAAGACAACGACATAATTGGATTTCTTTACGTTGAGATTTACTTTACTTAACTATAAAGTACAATCTAATTCACAAGGAAAGTGGGGGTTGTTTGTATGAAGAAACAGTGGCGACTGCTTTCGTTCGTTTCACTGCTGGCTTTACTGTTAGGGGGATGCGGTAAAGCCTTTCAATCTACTTTAATTCCGCAAGGAGAAGTAGCAAAAATGCAATATGATTTACTTCTACTGGCAAGTGCAATCATGGTAGGAGTAGTACTAGTAGTTACTATTATTTTCTTGTATGTAATTGTGCGTTTCCGACAAAAGAAAGGTCAGGAAGATTATATTCCAGAGCAAGTTGAAGGGAATCACAAGCTAGAAATTATATGGACAGTTATTCCGATTATTCTTTTACTAATCTTAGCTGTTCCAACGGTTACATATACATTCAAACTTGCTGATGTAAGTGCGATGGAGAAAAAGAATATTGATAAAGATACTATCGTTGTTGATGTAACAGCGAATCTTTATTGGTGGGAATTTTCTTATAAATCAGAAAAAATAGTAACTTCTCAAGATTTAGTCATCCCCACAGGTAAGAAAGTGTATTTAAATTTGAAGGGTGCCGATATTAAACACTCATTTTGGGTTCCATCTTTAGCTGGGAAAATGGATACAAATACAGACAATGTAAACAAAATGTGGTTAAAGGCTGATAAATCGGGCACTTATAATGGTTTTTGTACAGAATTTTGCGGCCCATCACATTCTTTAATGCAATTTAAAGTGAAAGCTTTAGATGAAAGCGAGTACAAAAAATGGCTTGCTGATATGAAGAAGATTGATGGGAAGAAAGAAGTAGCTTCAACAAAGGCGCAAGAGGGCCAAGAAATATTTAATAAAAGCTGTATTGGTTGTCACGCAGTTGGATCTAATGATAGTAGACCACCTTCCGCTCGTATCGCACCAAACTTAGCAAACTTTGCGGATCGCGATATGGTTGCCGGTATTGCCGAAAATAATGAAGAAAACTTAAAAAAATGGCTGAAAGATCCTGAAAATATGAAGCCAGCAAACAAAATGACTGGTAAATATGGCAACTTAACGGATGATCAAATTGATGCATTAAATGCATACTTACAAACGTTAAAAGTTGAAAAGTAAAGAGGGATTATTCGCGAAGGGGAGGTTGAAAACGTGAGTTCTGTAGCAAAAAAACAGGGGATGGGTGCTGTCATATGGGATTATTTAACGACAGTAGACCATAAAAAGATTGCCATTCTCTATTTAATTGCAGGTGGATTGTTTTTTGTAATAGGCGGAATAGAAGCTCTATTTATTCGCCTTCAATTAGCAATTCCTAACAACGCTTTTCTTGTTGGGGATGCTTATAATCAAGTATTAACGATGCACGGTACAACAATGATTTTCCTCGCAGCTATGCCACTCGTGTTTGCATTTATGAACGCCGCTGTACCACTTCAAATTGGTGCACGTGATGTAGCGTTCCCGTTTTTGAATTCACTCGGATTTTGGTTGTTTTTCTTTGGTGGAGTATTTTTAAATTTAAGTTGGTTTTTAGGTGGAGCACCTGATGCAGGATGGACATCTTATGCATCTTTAGCTTTAGCCTCTAAAGGTCATGGTGTTGATTTCTATGTACTCGGCTTGCAAATCTCAGGTATTGGTACATTGATTGGTGGTATTAACTTCCTTGTAACAATTATTAACATGCGCGCGCCAGGAATGACGTATATGCGTATGCCGATGTTTACATGGACGACATTTGTAACATCTTCACTTATATTATTCGCTTTTCCGCCGTTAACTGTAGGATTAGGACTTTTAATGTTAGATCGTTTATTTGGAACAAGTTTCTTTAATCCAGCATTGGGCGGGAATACAATTATATGGGAGCATTTATTCTGGATTTTCGGTCATCCAGAAGTATACATTCTTATACTCCCAGCTTTCGGAATATTCTCAGAAATCTTCGCGACATTTTCGAAAAAACGATTGTTTGGTTATTCATCGATGGTGTTTGCGACGGTATTAATTGGATTTTTAGGGTTTATGGTATGGGCGCATCATATGTTTACTGTTGGACTTGGTCCGGTTGCAAATGCTATTTTCTCAGTTGCAACAATGGCGATTGCGGTTCCGACTGGTATCAAAATATTCAATTGGCTCTTTACAATGTGGGGCGGAAGTATTCGCTTTACGACACCGATGATGTGGGCAGTAGCTTTCATTCCATCATTCGTAATGGGTGGAGTTACAGGGGTTATGCTAGCATCTGCACCAGCTGATTATCAATTTCATGATAACTATTTCGTAGTAGCGCATTTTCATTATGTAATTGTCGGCGGTGTTGTATTCGGTTTACTTGCAGGAGCGCATTATTATTGGCCACTAATGTTTAATAAAGTATTAAATGAAACATTAGGAAAGATAACGTTTTGGCTATTCTTTATCGGTTTCCATTTAACGTTCTTTATTCAGCATTTCCTTGGCTTGATTGGTATGCCACGCCGTTACTACACATATCTTGAAGGGCAAGGATTGGAAATGGGGAATATGATTAGTTCTATCGGAGCGGTGTTTATGGCTCTTGGAACGATTGTTCTTCTATTTAATGTAATTAAAACGACAGTATCAAGAGAAAAGGCTGGTCGTGATCCGTGGGATGCACGTACATTAGAATGGACAATGCCAGCACCTACACCAGAATATAACTTTAAACAATTACCATTTGTACGCGGATTAGATCCATTTTGGATTGAAAAACGTGAAGGTAATAAAGAGATAACAGCAGCGGAACCAGTTGGTGATATTCATATGCCAAATCCTTCGTTTTCACCATTTGTCATTTCTTTCGGATTGTTTATAGCGGCATTTGGTGCAATGTATATGCAGGGCGGAAAAGATAAGTTCTGGTTATTAGTAGCAATTATTGGTTTAATCATTACATTTGGCACAATGTTCCTACGTTCAGTAATCGATGATCATGGATATCATATTCATAAGGAAGATTTAGAGGATAAGGGGGGCAAGGCATAATGCATGTAGATGAAAAATTAACGAATGAAACATTTCCAGCAGAGCCTGAAAAAGCAACCCTTGAGGGGAAAAATAAGTTTGTCGGTTTTTGGTTATTTCTTGGAGGCGAAACAGTGTTGTTCGCTTCCTTGTTTGGCACATATTTAGCGCTAAAGAATTCTACAAATGGTGGACCAACATCTCAAGAGATGTTCCAAATGCCACTCGTTTTCATTATGACGATGCTTTTATTAACGAGTAGCTTAACGAGTGTATATGCGATGTATCATATGAAAAACTTTAACTTTAAGAAAATGCAGCTTTGGTTACTAGTAACTGTATTGTTAGGTTTAGGATTTTTAGGGTTTGAGATATATGAGTTTTACCATTATACACATGAATTTAAGCATACTATGAGAAGTAGTGCGTTTGGCTCTGCATTTTATGCTCTTGTTGGTACACATGGACTCCACGTATTGTTTGGATTGTGTTGGATTTTAACATTAATCTTTAGAAATGCGAAGAGAGGCCTAAATTTATACAATGCACCGAAGTTTTATGTTGCATCGATCTATTGGCACTTTATTGACGTAGTTTGGGTGTTTATTTTCACTGTAGTATATTTAATGGGAATGGTGGGATAAACAATGGCGATAAAGCAAATGAATAATCCTAAAGTTGATCTTGTTTATCGGAAGAGAAAAAGTGCGGAGGAAATGAGGCATCAAGTTATTACGTTTGCATTAATGATTTTTTTAACATTAGTTGCATTTGTAGCAGTGGCGTATCCAAAAACGTTTAGCCCGACTTTCTCTGTGCCATTTATTTTACTATTAGCAGTGGTACAAGTAATTTTTCAATTGTATTATTTTATGCATATGAGTCATAAAGGACACGAAGCAGCAAGTTTCTTTCTTTATTCTGGTCTGCTAATCGGGTTAATTACAATTTTAGCTTTTATGACAATCGTGTGGATTTGAAAAGTGAAAAATAAGGGAGCTTGTGTTGTCACAGCTCCCTCTTCATATTATGGAATAACCTTAAGGAAGTAGGTGTGACAATGAGTAACTTATGGATATTTGGTTTTCAGGCTTTATGGAGTCCGATCTTTTTATTATTTATGCTTTCAATTTTAATTGGGTATTTCTTAATTATTGGGCCATATAGAATGCGATTTGAAAATGCAACGAAGGTAAGTAAGAAGCAAATTTTTTATTTTACGACTGGTATTGTTCTTTTGTATTTTGTAAAGGGAGGGCCTATTGATTTAATTGGCCATATTATATTTAGTGCTCATATGTTTGAAATGGCAGTCATGTATATTGCAGTTCCACCGTTACTGTTGCTTGGTATACCAATTTGGTTATATCGTTACATTACTTCTTTTAAGTTCGTTCAAATTATATTAAAGGCATTTGCTAAACCACTTATTGCATTGTTTGTATTTAACGGCCTGTTTTCTTTTTATCATTTACCAGTTGTTTTTGATGCAGTAAAACAAAGTCAAATTGCTCATCCTATTTGTCTCGCTATATTGTTTTTTACAGCAATCATGATGTGGTGGCCGATGCTAAATCCGTTACCAGAATATCAAACGTTAAGTGATATAAAGAAACTTGGTTACATGTTTGCTAACGGTATATTATTAACACCAGCTTGTGCGTTAATTATTTTTTCGACTGCACCGTTATTTGCAACGTATACGGATCCAGCCGCTTGGATGAAAGCGATGGAACTATGTGTACCAGCGGGCACTTTATCAGATTTAAATATAACTGGACCAGAGTTTTTACACTGGATGCCAGTATTACAAGACCAACAAACTGGTGGTATCATAATGAAAATTGTCCAGGAAATAGTGTACGGTACGATTATCGGTTATGTATTCTTTAGATGGGCGCGTAGAGAGCGTGAAAAGGATAAGGAGCAGTTGCAACAATTGCCACCTTATTTGCAGACTAAGTAGAAGAAGTGTATGGGCAATCTCATACACTTTTTTTCTTTTAAGTTGTAGTAGGTATAAAAGATTGAATTTTCTAACTTTTCGTGTTAACCTATTGTAGGCATGTACTAAAAATGGATATAAAATTTACTACTAGCTTTAAGACGTAATATTTCCATATGTAGTGCAAGTTTTTTTAGAGATTTACAACTTTCTCCCGCTACTTGCAGGAGTCGGGCTGTCCGTAAAAGCCTGATTGGTGAAGGGTAATAATGAGTGAGGGATGGACGCCCCACTGATTAAAGTTTCACCTTATATTGTTTTCTTTAATAAACATAAACTATTTTAAGGGGGAATTTAAATGGGTAGTAGTGGAAGTATGGTAAAGCCGATTAGTGGTTTTTTGACAGCACTAATTCAATATCCAGTACCAGTAGTAGAGTCGCGTGCAGACATTGATAAGCAAATTCAACAAATCATAAGAACAATTCATTCGACTAAATCAGGTTATCCTGGATTAGAATTAATAGTATTTCCTGAATATAGCACACAAGGGCTCAATACAAAAAAATGGACTACAGAAGAATTTTTATGTACAGTTCCTGGGCCAGAAACAGACTTATTTGCTGAGGCATGCAAAGAATCTAAAGTATATGGTGTTTTTTCAATAATGGAAAAAAATCCTGATGGTGGAGAGCCGTATAATACAGCAGTTATTATTGATCCACAAGGTGAAATGATTTTGAAGTATCGTAAGCTAAATCCTTGGGTGCCAGTCGAGCCTTGGAAAGCTGGAGATTTAGGCTTACCTGTTTGTGATGGACCTGGAGGAAGTAAATTAGCTGTTTGTATTTGTCATGATGGCATGTTCCCTGAAGTAGCTCGTGAAGCGGCCTATAAAGGAGCAAATGTCTTGATCCGTATTTCTGGATATAGCACACAAGTTAGTGAACAATGGATGCTAACCAATCGTTCAAATGCATGGCAAAATTTAATGTATACATTGTCGGTAAACTTAGCGGGTTATGATGGTGTATTTTATTACTTTGGTGAAGGACAAGTATGTAATTTTGATGGGACTACTTTAGTACAGGGACATCGAAATCCTTGGGAGATTGTTACTGCTGAAGTATATCCAGAACTAGCAGATCAGGCTAGATTAGGATGGGGATTAGAAAATAATATATATAATCTAGGTTCAAGGGGATATGTAGCAACTCCTGGTGGGGTGAAAGAAAATCCATATACGTTTGTAAAAGATTTAGCTGAAGGTAAATATAAGGTTCCTTGGGAAGATGAGATTAAAGTAAAAGACGGATCTATTTATGGATATCCAGTAAAAAAAACAATTCATTCTTAGGGAAGAGAAATAAAACAAGCGCATCATATCGATGCGCTTGTTTTTGTTAATCAATAATTTGAAATTCTTTTAAGCCTTTTTCAATATTTTGTAGGAGTTGTTCGCTTTTTTGAAGTACATTCGTTGGGAAAGTCTCATCCTCACCATATTCAACACCGTGAGGATAATAATGTTTTCCTAATAAGGGAGGGAGTAGTTTTACTTCGGCGTGTCTACTGCCGATGTCACCTTCAACAGCAACTCCTTGTACTCGTAAATAATAAACATCCTTTAATATTTCAAATTTATAATCGTATGTAACCCGTTCATAATCCCACTGTCCAGCAAGTACGAAGTGGTTGTTTTCCATAATTTCAGTTAAAAGAGTTAATTCAACGACGGCCCCATTAAATTGCGTATTTGTAAATTGCATATAATACCTCCTTTTTTAATGTTAAACCATTATTTTTATAATAGTATGAATAATAAGAAATCGCAATTCATATTGAGAGAAAAGGGATAATCCAGACTTTTTTCGCGAAAATATGATATAGTGAAAAGAGTACGGTACACACAAAAAGAAAGAAAAGGATTTGTGTATATCTCAATTTTATGTTTTGTTCAGGAGGTATATCGTTTGAAGAAATTATTGCGTATCGTAATGATTACATTTTTAATTTTAGCTGTTGATTTATACGGGAAATTACTCGTTTCACAATATATATTAACCCCATCTCAATCAAAGCAAGAAAATAAAATTGTGAAAAAGAAAAAGCAAATTAAGGAAGATTCATCAGACACTGTTTTAAATATGATTGGTGAGGACTCTGAAAATTTATTAGCGAAGTGGGGAGAACCCTCTCGAATAGAGCCATCCGCATACGGATATGAATGGTGGGTATACAATCAGGATTTAACTCAGTATGTTCAATTTGGAGTTTCTGAACGTAAAGTTGTAACGGCGTACGCTGCTGGTGAACAAGTTAAGATTCCACCTTATTATATAAATGAAAAATATGAAGAAGTATATAAAAAGAGTCCGCTTTCGCATGAAATTTCATTAAAAAGAGGGAAAAATAGTTATCAATTTGAACTATCTGATACCGAAGTTATGGAACAGCCGTTAATACCTGTAGAAGATGGGTGGGCGCAATTGTATTTTGATCATTTTACACATGAGCTTGTTGGTGTTCGTTATATGGATGATGAAACTTTATTACACCAAAGACCGTATCAGCTCGTTTATTCAGGTGAATTAATAGCAGAACAACCATTGACTCCAGAAAAAATAAAACAAGTGGAAAATGGGAATATGCAACAAATTTTTGATTTGACAAATATTATTCGAAGTCGTCATAACTTACCATTACTAACGTGGGATCAGGAAACAGCAGATGTTGCTATTGGTCACAGTAAAGATATGAAAGACAATAATTATTTTTCTCATGACTCACCTACACTAGGTACGCTAGGAGATCGTTTGCAGCGCGGGAAAGTAGGGTTTCAACTTGCTGGCGAGAACATAGCGGCGCAACATAGTGATGGAGTTGCAGCCGTGCAAGGTTGGCTAAATAGTGAGGGGCATAGAAAGAATTTATTAAATGAACAATTTACAGGATTAGGTGTTGGTGTATACGATAAATTTTATACACAAAACTTTATTCGAAAATAAAGCGAAACTGTAAGCGGTGGGGTGCTACATCACCTAATTAGTTACTTCGTAGTCACTGAATTGTAGGTGGGAATCTGACCGTATGCAAATAGCAGAAAAAAAGGTGCATGAATCGTCTGAAAATGGGCGAACCATGTGCCTTTTTTTTCTTACTATATAGTAGATATACATGGAGAGGTGAGGATTATGCCAACAACAAAAGGACCGTTACATCCATCGGTTCAACAGTTTAAAGAATTTGTAAACCATCACCCTAAAATGGTTCATGAGGTTAGAAATGGTCACAAAACTTGGCAACAATTTTATGAAGAATGGTACTTACTTGGTGAAGAAGATCCACTATGGACAACTTATAGACCGGATGGAGCGCCTGCGTTTTCTTCGGTAAAAGAAAATAAAAAAGAAAAAGATAATCGAACTGAAGAGGAAAAAACTGCTGATGTAATGGGGCAAATGCTTTCTTTTTTTAAAAAGCTGGACGTGGAACAAATGCAGCACCATTTAGCCAATGTGACGAGTGCCATTGGGAGTGTGCAACAAGTTATTCAGCAATTTCAAGGTAACCGTACGCAGCAAGAACAAAGTACTTCAGAAAATAACCCATTTTTCTTTCAAAAGGATTAGGGGGAAAGATGATGAGAGCAGAAATTATGGAGTTTATAAAGGCTGATGAGGATTTATCTCGCTATATCAGAGAGCAACCGTACTGGTATAGAAAATTAACGCGAAATCCTGAAGAAAAAGAGGCTTTTGAGTTAGCGGCGATGCAACATTTCAAAAAAACAATACCAGATAAAGTGGAAAAGTTTCAAAATCAATTGGCCGTTGCTTCGATCATGATTGATATGTTTCAGTATATGAAGCAACAAAATGCAACATAATTGGAAGTGAAAAATATGTCCGTCATGTAGAACTTTTGTTACAATAGAGGTTGATTATTTAAAAAGGAGTTGCAGCATGACGGAAATTTGTTTAGTACGACATGGACAAACTGATTGGAATTTTCAAGAAATTATTCAGGGGCGAGAAGATATTCCGCTTAATGAAGTTGGTAAGAAGCAAGCGAGTCAAAGTGCAGCTGCTTTACAAGAAGAAAAGTGGGATATCATTATAAGTAGCCCGTTGATTAGAGCGCAAGAAACGGCTAATGAAATCGCAAAGGCGGCTGGATTACAATCGATTTTATTAGATGAGCGATTTGTTGAACGGAATTTTGGAGAAGCTTCAGGGAAGCCAGTTGCGGCTGTTAGAGAGTTGATTGCCGAGGGTAAAGTAGAAGGTATGGAGCAAGATGAAGAGATTGTAGCTCGTTGCTTTGCTGCTTTAGAAGATGTTGCAACAACTCATTTTGGCAAACGTATTATTATTGTTGCTCACTCACACGCGATAAAAGCGATTTTACATGCCATTGACCCAGATGAAATTACATTTAAGACACCATTAAAAAATGCGTGTATTAGTTATGTGAAACAAAATAGTGGGAAATGGGATGTTCTTAAATATAATATAGCGGAACATATTAATGTATAAGTGTGTACGGATATAGTGTGAAAATAGTTTCATTATATCTTTCTTTTGAGTAAGTCACTTCAATTAGTAGTTCTAATCTAAATGTGGTATGATGGATACTCGGAGGTGTCTCTCATGATTGTAGCGACGCTAGAAAGCGTATTAATATTAGATAAGGCAGAGCAGCTTGCAAAAGCGATTATCTGTTCAGATATAGCAGAAGATTATCGTAAGTATTATAGAGAATTACATGAAGATATGGAACTTCAGACGTTAATTCAGCAATTTACAGCGATGAAAGAACGGTATGAGGAAGTACAGCGTTTTGGAAAATACCATCCTGACTATACTACCGTGTCGATGAAAATGAGAGAATTAAAGCGTTCTGTAGACTTACATGATAAGGTTGCAGCTTTTAAAAGAGCAGAAACTGCTTTGCAGAAGTTATTGGACGAAGTTAGTGTAGCAATCGGTTCAGAAGTGTCTTCTTCCATTAAAGTGCCAACAGGAAATCCATTCTTTGATGCTGGTGGCTGTGGTGGAGGTTGTGGTACTGGCGGCGGTTGTGGTTGTAAAAAAACGGGGTGATGTACCCCGTTTTTTAGAAGATAGAAGAAAACGTATACAGAGTTTGTCCTGTAATGTCATAAATTTCTGATTGGTTTTCATAGAATATAAAATATATGTTTTTAAAAGGAGAAGATGGAGAAGATTATGTTCGGGCAACGACAAAGTATGATTGTTTATTTACATTCATTGAAACATGCCAAGATTTTAAGGAAATATGGTAACATACATTACATATCAAAACGATTAAAATATGCTGTAGTATATTGTGATATGGAACAAATTGAGCATATGATGCATAAGTTGAACAAACTTCCTTTTGTAAAAAAGATAGAACAGTCGTATCGCCCGTATTTAAAAACGGAATTTGAAAATTCACGTCCTGACCGGGCAAAAGAATACGATTATAGCTAATAGAAAAAATCCCCTGCTAAATTTAGCGGGGGATTTTTCCCTTGAAATAAAGTGTTATTTCATCGGAGGAATGAAATTGTTCATTCGTAAAATACCAATTAAATGATTGAAAAATAGTTCTTTTTCAGGGAAAGTTGTAGATGGTTTTACAGTAAAGGTAGCCACTTTTTTCCCAAGTTGTTCTGCCGTTTCTTCAAATAAAATGACACGTTTACTTTTTTTATTTTCAAATACAGGAATGCCTTCACGACATATGTATAATGGTTGGAAATCACCAGTAGTAGTTGGTTTTAATATTACAACAAGCGAACACACTTTTTTATCGTTTTTTATCGTTTCAAATTGTAGCATATGTGCTATACGTTCTTGATTTGTTTTGGCAATTTCAAGTAATTCATATAAGTCAGAGTAGCCTTCTCCGAGTTCTATAAAGCGTTGAATCATATTTTTTCCTCCTCTTTCTTTTACTGTACCATTTCACTTTTTAAATGAAAAGCACACAAAGAAAAAAAACCCTGCATAGCAGGGCCCTTCTTATACTAGCATGTACTAGTAAGAAGGCAAAGGGAGAGGAGAAACCGGAGGAAGAACTTATGGGGAAACGTAAGTCTTCTCCGCGGTTGGCAACAACATCGAAGGTGATGTTGTTATAATTATTTATGTCCAATATAAATGAAGATATACATAATGAAATTAAATTTTATGTTGGGCTTTTTATTTTTCTTTTTTTTATTTTGTGATAGGATAAAAAAGATAAAGTGGAACTAATATACATATTGGATTCATATTAGTGAATGATGAGATGAATACATAAAAATAACGAGTGGTTATTTGATGCCGAGTTTTCCTATAGCTAGGTAAATGTGGTTTGTTAACGGTTACCGAAGTGGGAATGGCTTTCTATAATGGCTCGATAGATTGAAATAAAGGTAGTGACAACAGATGAGAGTAGTTTCAGGAAAATGTAAAGGACACCCACTTAAAGCGGTTCCTGGTAATACAACACGTCCAACGACAGATAAAGTAAAAGAATCTATTTTTAATATGATAGGTCCTTATTTTGATGGTGGGATCGCCCTTGATTTATTTGGTGGTAGTGGTGGCCTTGGAATTGAGGCTTTAAGCAGAGGAATCGATAAAGCGATTTTTGTTGATCGAGATAGTAAAGCGATAAAAGTAATTCATCAAAATTTAGAAAGTTGTAGAATACAGGAACAAGCTGAAGTGTATCGAAATGATGCGGAACGTGCAGTGAAGGCGCTAATAAAACGTGAAATGTCATTCGATCTTATATTAATAGATCCTCCATATAAAGAGCAAAAAATTGTATCTTTAATTAGTGTAATGGATCAACATGGATTGCTACATAGTGATGGATTAATTATGGCAGAGCATGGTAATGATGTGGTTTTACCTAATTCAATAGGAAGGCTTGTAAAAGTACGAGCTGAGAATTATGGGATTACTGCAATATCGATTTATAAGTATGAAGGTGAGGGGACAGAATGACAAGTATAGCTATTTCTTCAGGAAGTTTTGATCCAATTACCCTTGGGCATCTGGATATTATTAAAAGGGGAGCAAAAGTATTTGATGAGGTGTACGTAGTCGTTTTAAACAATTCATCAAAAAAACCATTCTTTTCAGTTGAAGAGCGATTAGAACTAATTCGAGAAGCGACAAAGGATATCCCGAATGTAAAAGTAGATTCGCATAGTGGGCTATTAGTAGAGTATGCAAAAATGCGTAATGCAAATGCAATATTACGTGGTTTACGAGCAGTTTCTGATTTTGAATATGAGATGCAAATTACTTCTATGAATCGAAAATTAGATGAAAATATTGAAACATTTTTTATTATGACAAATAACCAATATTCATTTTTAAGCTCGAGTATTGTGAAAGAAGTTGCGAGGTATGGAGGAAGTGTAGTAGATCTTGTGCCTCCTATTGTAGAGCGTGCTTTAAAAGAAAAGTTTCAAACCCCGTTAAAGTGAACGGGGTTTTTCTTTATGCGTGCGAAAAAATAATAAAACAACATATAAATATAGACAAAATAATGTAAAAATTGGTCCGTAATGTATAAAAGATGTCCAAATTTCATGTAGTATAGAAGGATGCTTTGATAAAAATACAGGAATATCTTTTTGCATAGGTGAGAAAGAACTCACTTTCTCATAAAATGGTATCCAAAATATAAATGTAAAAATAGGGGCAAGAATACTTTGAATAATTCGTGCGAAAAAATAGGGTTTAAATCGGATGTCTGTTTCAGCTAATATGCTAGCAACTTGTGCCTGAATGGAAAGACCGCTAAATGCTAAAATGAAGCTTGTTACCATAGCTTGTTGTAAGAGAGGTGTTTCATTTATTTGACTAATCATTTGGCTTCCGAGTGTCATTTCGAAAATACCTGATAATATAGGTATACTAAAATCTGTACTTAGTTGGAAGAATGATAAAATATGTTGCATAATAAAAGAAAGAGCTGCTGTAATGTGGAATACAGTAATCATTTTATTTAACACAGAGAATAAAATAATAAATCCGCCAATCATAAGTAATGTTTGAATAGAAGAAACGATAGCATCCCCAAGTAATTTTCCGATTGGTCTTTTTTCTTGTAAGCGTGTCTCGTGAAGAATTAAAAAAGGGTTTTGAAAGGGTCGTTTTTTTGTAGTGTGTTTATTGTTTTTGTAAGCGGTATTATGGCCGTAAAAACGCATAATTAATCCGACAGCAAAGTTACTTAAATAATGGGCAGCCGCTAATATAATCCCTAATTTCGGATTATTAAAAAAACCGATAGACACAGCACCGAAAATAAAAAGTGGATTAGAAGAATTCGTGAAAGAAACGAGGCGCTCCGCTTCAATCTGAGTTAAAAGATTGCTTTTTCGTAGTCTAGCGCTTAATTTGGCGCCTGCAGGGAACCCTGAAGCCATTCCCATTGCCCAAACAAATCCACCTATCCCTGGAACGCGAAAAAGTGGGCGCATGAGTGGTTCTAATATAACGCCGATAAATTTTACAACACCAATACTAATTAGAAGTTCCGCAATGATGAAAAACGGTAGTAGTGAAGGGAATACAACTTCCCACCATATATTTAATCCGCGAATAGAAGCTTGCAAAGCGGCTTGGGGGTGGAGTACAAGAGAAAAAGTTAAAAATAGCGTTGATATGGTAAGGAAAGCGGTTTTCCATTTTTCATACATGTAAGTAAATCCCCCTTTGTCCCAAAAAACGTTCATTTCAGTATACGTGGATACGTAGTGAATTTAGACCATAAGTATGAAAAAGGAATGAAAAAAATTAAAGGGTGAGAAAAATGAAAGAACCAAAGATTGGTTTAGCACTTGGGTCTGGGGGAGCGAAAGGGTTTGCTCATATTGGCGTAATAAAGGTTTTAAGGGAAGCGGGTATCCCTATTCATATGATTGCAGGAAGTAGTATGGGGGCGCTAATAGGCACGTTTTATGCGGCAAGTAGTAATGTTGAAAGACTGTATAAATTGGCATCTGTTTTTAAGAGGAAGTATTATTTAGATTTTACGGTACCTAAAATGGGATTTATTGCTGGAAAACGTGTCAAAGATATGATTAAAATGTTTACATATAATAAAAATTTAGAAGAGTTAGATATCCCGACGGCTGTTGTGGCTACTGACATCTTGAAGGGGGAAAAAGTGGTTTTTACAAGTGGGCCAGTTGCAGATGCGGTGAGGGCTAGCATATCTGTTCCTGGAGTGTTTGTACCAGAAAAAATAGATGGACGATTATTAGTGGATGGTGGAGTTATTGATCGCATCCCGGTATCGGTTGTGAAAGAGTTAGGAGCCGATATTGTTATCGCTGTTGATGTATCTCCAATTAAGGTCAATGGCGATGTTACATCCATTTATGACGTAATCATGCAAAGTATTGAAATTATGCAGCATGAGCTTGTAATGAATCGGCAAATTGCATCGGATTTAATGATGCGACCAGCTGTAGAGCAATTTAGTTCACGTGCTTTTACAAACATTGAAGACATTATTCGAGTTGGAGAAGTAGAAGCGGAAAAACACATTTCAAATATTTATTTATTAATTGAGCAGTGGAAGGAGAAACATAATGTTTAAGCGTTTTCGGTTTATATATGCAATCTTAATAGGGGTTATATTGGCGATGTTACTTGTTTACGTACGTTTACCGTATTATGTAACAAAACCAGGAATGGCTGCCAAATTAGAGCCTTACGTTCAAGTTGAGGGTGGAACGAAGGAGTCTGGTGATTTTATGCTTGTTACGGTTTCAATGGGACCGGCAAATGTGGTGAATTTAATAGCGGCACAGTTTAATAAATATACACATATTTCGAAAGCAGAAGAAATATTGCAAAAAGGTGAGAGTGATGAAGAATATCAATTTCGCCAAAATTATGCGATGAAAGATTCGCAAAATGCAGCAATATATAATGCATATAAACGTGCAAATCGTACTGTTTCTTTTGAAAATAAAGGTGTATTAGTTGCTGGTGTGGCAAAGGGAATGCCGTCAGAAGGAAAGCTTAAGCTTGGTGATGTTATTATAGCTGTTGACGGAAAAACATTTGAAAAGACGGAGCAATTTATTGAATATATGACTGGGAAAAAAGAAGGCGATGTTGCAAGTATTGAGTACATGAGAAATGGAAAACAATTGAAAGAAAATTTAAATGTAAAGACGATTCCTAACGGGAATGGACGTGTCGGTATAGGTGTTTCTATTGTTACGGAAAGAGAATTAGTGGTCGATCCGAAAGTGAAAATTAATTCTCATGAAATTGGTGGACCATCCGCAGGTTTAATGTTCACATTAGAAATATATAATCAACTTGTGGAAGAAGATTTAACAAAAGGACATGAAATAGCTGGAACAGGTACAATTAATGAAAAGGGAGAAGTTGGCCCGATTGGTGGTATAAAGCAAAAAGTGGTGGCTGCTAGCGATGCTGGGGCTGAAGTGTTCTTTGCGCCAAATGAAAAAGGTGCGGAGAAATCAAATTATAAAGATGCACTCGAAGCTGCGAAAGATATTAAAACAAAAATGAAAATTGTACCAGTGGATACGCTGGATGATGCGTTAACGTATTTAGAAAAGATGGATAAGGAAAAAACCTCTCTGAAATAGAGAGGTTTTTTTATAGAAATTTTGTAGCTGTTTCATCATAGCGAACAGGATGGTGTGTTATGTCCTGTTTTAATAGTTGCGTGCGTAATGGTTCGTGCATGATGGAGAAATATACAGCGTTTGCTTTTTTCTCTATATCTAAAGCGGTATGGTCAAATGTTTTTGTATGAGTAAGGATTGGAAGCTCGATTTTTTTCTTGTTTTTTGAAAGATAAGTTTGTCCTTTTTGTGACATGCCTAGCAGGCGGATATATGGTGCGTGTTGTTCTATACTTGCGCTATGTATTTCCTCTTTTGTTGTGTTTGTTAAAATGTGTGTACAAGCTCTTTGTAATCTAGTCCATGTATAACGTTTTGTTTTTAATGCTTCCATGAATGAATAGAAGGAGGAACTGTTTTGTATTTTTGATAAAATACGATGCTCTAAACCTTCTTCTATTTCATATATATGTCGTAAGTCCCCTGGAGACATCGTCATGAGTTTATATTTAAAAAATGAAAAGTATTGTTCCCAATTATGTAATATCCCGTAGTTTTGTTTGTAATTTGCTAAAAGCGAAGTGGTTGCCTGTGGGAGAAAAGGTTCAATTGTTGTAAATGATCCTTCTTCGCTAAAGAGTTGCTTCCGAATACTTGTCGCGCTTGCAATATGTTGGTCATTAAATGTTTCATCATGATAATGAGAGGCAAATCTTTTTATAGTTTGAGCTTGTATAGAGCTATTTTGTAACAGAATTGCTTTAATATATTGGAAGCCTAAAATATTATTTGGTTGTGACATATCTATGTTTTTTTCGGATGTTAAAATGTGTGAGAAGGCATCAGATGTTGCTTTTGCATAACTATTACCAGCGTCCATGAATTGTTTTACAAGGTAGTTAAAAGTCTCTTCTTCGTTTTTTTGTACGGAGATTGTATTATAAAAATTTTCGATTTGTCCATCCTCACTACCGAAACAAATTTCAGAAACACGTAGGGCATTTAAAATGGAAATAGCACCATTTGCGAAGGTTTCAGCCTTTTGCGTTGCAAAGACGTATGGAAGCTCTACAACAAGGTCTACGCCGTTTGCTAAGGCCATTTTAGTGCGATACCATTTGGAAATGAGTGCGGGCTCACCACGCTGTAAAAAAGGACCGCTCATAACGGCAATTATTATATCGGATTGTGTTAACTTTTTTGTCTGTTGCACATGATAATGATGACCGTTATGAAAAGGGTTATATTCAACAACAATACCACCAGCTTTTATGGTAATCTCTCCTTTCGATGTAGCATCTTTTTGAAAAACATGATACTCTATATATTATTTACTATGATGACTTCATTATAGTGTAAAGAAAAAACATTGACAAATATAAAATGGCTAGCTATAATTTTGTTTGTTGCCTTGAGGTGATATGATATGAAATGGTCCATCCATCAATTGAATAAATTGAGAAATAAAGGATTGACATTGGATGAGATGGTAGATGTAAGTGAGCTAAAAGAGGTCGAGAAAGATATTCGTGAAATTAATCCTGTTCATGTAACGGGAAGAGTTGATTTTGGCTCCGGTAAGTTTACGTTTCATCTACATATAACTGGAAGCATGGTTTTACCATGTTCTCGCTCTTTAGTAGATGTGACATTACCATTTGACATTAAAACAACTGAGGTGTTCCAAACTTCACAAGAAGAATTTGAAACTGAAGCTGAAATTCATTGTTTAGAAGGAGAAGTACTTGACTTACTGCCCGTAATCAAGGAAAATATACTTTTGGAGATTCCAATGCAAATTTTCAGTGATGATGTTTCTGGTGGAGCACCGACGCAAGGTCAAGACTGGCAAGTGATTTCGGAAGAAGACAAAGAAAAGACTGTTGATCCAAGATTGGCAGGACTTGCAAAGTTTTTTGACAAATAATCGGAAGACTGGTTCAGGCCTTCATATGAAAATAACTATTTCTTTATAAGGAGGTGGGAAGAATGGCTGTACCTTTTAGAAGAACTTCTAAAACAGTAAAAAGAAAGCGTCGTACGCATTTCAAATTATCAGTACCTGGTATGGTAGAGTGCCCAAGCTGTGGTGAAGCGAAATTAGCTCACCGTGTATGTAAAGCATGCGGTACTTACAAAGGTAAAGAAGTAATCAGCAAGTAATTGCCAAAATAAACGCAGAAGATATCTTCTGCGTTTATTTTTTTTGTCTAAATCTTTAGTTGTTGTATTCTATCTTTTCTAGTAACTGCATATGTTTAATAAAAAATGCATAGGGAGGACTAGAGAGATGGCGACAACAAGACAAGATGCTTGGACTGATGATGAAGATTTGCTTCTGGCAGAAGTAGTACTCCGGCATATTCGAGAAGGTGGAACGCAACTTTCTGCCTTTAAGGAAGTTGGAAAAAATTTGTCTCGTACACCAGCAGCATGTGGGTTTAGATGGAATTCTTACGTAAGAAAGCAATATAAAGAACGTATTGAGGAAGCAAAGCAACTTCGTAAAGTAGAAAATTATGAAGTGCAAGAGACAAAGGTGTTAGAACCTATATCAATTACGTTGAATGATGTTATTGATTTCTTGCAAAATTATAAAGATGAAAACTCTTTAACTGTGTTGCAACAACAAGTTGAATCATTACAAACAGAAAGAGAGCGTCTTCTGGAGCGATTATCAGTATATGAGGAAGAGTATAGAACATTACTTGATTATATCGATCAAAAAAGAAGTGTAATGGTAGCGGAAAGAAACAATGTTCGCTCGAATGAGAAGTTAGAGAAGCTTAAGAAATAAAAAACAGCTGTTATACAGCTGTTTTTTTATTTCTTAAGCCGATTCTTCGTTTGTAACCGCATTCAAATTTGCTTCTGGATGCCAAATATAAAAATCTCCATCAGTTACTGATACGGGTTTGAAATTTAATTTATCCCAAAAACCAGCTGAATGAATACGTGCTATCGTTTTAATAGGGAATTGCAGTTGTTTCGCATGATTTACAAGCATTTGCCCGAATCCTTGTTTTTGAAAAGTTGGTAATACTTCAAGTTTATAAAGTTCTAGGTAAGGACCTGTAATTTCGAATGGTTCTCCGCCGTTTCTTTTCATGTATAGACTCATACGTGCGATTAGTGATCCGCCATAATAAATACCGTAAAATGGAGATTCACTGTCGTTTTCAATAATGTTTGCTTGCAATTCTTCCAGCATAGATAGTTCCTGGGCTCCGCACCCTTTAAATTTTTTGAATTCATCTAACGTTTTATAATTGATGAGCAAGCGCTCAACTTTTGGGAATCCCATTACATCACATCCTTTTCTTATCTTGTTGAATGCAGAAAAGTAAAAATATTTATAATAATAGTATAACTCATTTTTTTATTTTTATGAAGAAGATAGTATATTTCTTTTTTTATTTTTTTTGAGGATTTGCTAAACTAAGAGTAGAAGCGTATTAATAGGTAGTATATACATAGTGAAAAATGAGAGTATATTTGTTGGGCAGAGGACAGCGAAATTATAGGGCGTGCTCACGTGCTTTAAAAAGATATAAAGGGGGGGAAGGCAAGGGCGCTGAATGTGAATTCCTTGTGTGAAAATGAAAATTGGAATTGTCGGACCAGGTGCTATTGGTCTATTGTATACATTTTATTTACAAAAAAGTAACCAAGATGTTACGTTGTTTACTAGGACGGCTAAGCAGGCGGAAGAATTGAATGAAACAGGTGTAACTTGTATTAGAGACGGAAGATGTGAAACAGTATATCCATCTGTTTTACCGATAGAAAGTATGGTAGCGCAAAATTTAGATTATATATTTATTGCTGTGAAGCAATATCATATAGATGACATACTACCGTTTGTAGAAGGTGCATCATCATTAATCTTTTTGCAAAACGGAATGTCGCATCTTCAAAAGGTGCTGAAAATAGGGAGTGAAAATATAGCTGTTGGTATTGTAGAACATGGTGCAAAAAAAGAGGAAGGGCATATCGTTCATCATACTGGGGTAGGGGTAACGAAATTTGGAGTGGTTTGTGGCCAATCTATACATTTTAAAAAAATATTTCATTATTTTCCTGTTGCTTATTTTCCGGTACAAATAGAAACGGATTGGAAAGAGATTATGCACAAAAAATTAGTTGTAAATGTATGTATCAATCCGTTGACAGCGCTATTGGGAGTCAAGAATGGTGAATTAATCACGAATCGTTTTTTTTATCAAATGATGGAGCAAGTGTTTCAAGAGGTCGCATTTCTTATTAGAGAAGAAAAAGAAATGGTGTGGCAAATGGTACGAAATGTGTGTGAAGGAACGTCTCGTAATACATCATCTATGTTAGCGGATGTAAGAGCGAATAGACAGACGGAAATTAATGCGATTGTTGGGTATGTATTAGAAGAAGCTAAGAAACAGAAACGAACAGTTCCGACACTTCAATTTTTGTTCGATGCAATAAAAGGGTTAGAAACAAGAGTATAAGTGTTATTCTTTGCTTTTACGTGAAACATTGACTACAATGTGGATTGGTGAGAGAACTGGATACGAAAGGAAGAATTATATGGAGATAAAAGAAATCTCTGTTCCGCAACAAGGTGTTGTAGCGGACTATATGAACGGTAAAAAAGAGATACAGTCATGTTTTGATTATATGTTAACAGAAGATGCTTTTAAACAACGTTTACATGATTTGCGTGAAAGGGAGTTTTTCCGCCAAGATTTAGTAGCGCATTTATTAGAATATAATACAAAATTACAAGCGGGAGAATCTACACTTCAAAATGTAAAGGCGCTTGGAGATGAAAATACATATGTTGTTATAGCTGGACAACAAGCGGGGTTATTAACTGGACCGCTTTATACAATTCATAAAGTTATTTCAATTTTACAGCTTGCAAAGGAAAAGGAAGAAAGTTTAGGGGTTAAAGTTGTTCCTGTCTTCTGGATTGCTGGTGAAGACCATGATATGGATGAGATTAACCATACTTTTGTAACGAAAAATAAAAAAATGAAAAAGACTATTTTTTATGATCGTAATCCGAAAAAGGCGAGTGCTTCTGAGTCTGAGCTTTCTCCTGAAGACTGTAGAAATTGGATTGAAGAGATTTTTAAAACATACCCAGAAACGAATTTTACAAAGGATGTATTAAGATTTGTTGATGATGCTTTGAGTAAATCGAATACGTATGTAGATTTCTTTGCTCATCTTATTACGAAAATCTTTGCTAATTCTGGTTTAATTCTTGTTGATTCACACCATCCTGAATTAAGAAAGTTAGAAGTTCCGTTTTTCAAGCGAATTATAAGTAAGTATAAAGAGGTACAAGAGGGGCTTCGTAATCAGCAGGAAGTAATTAAAGAACTAGGATACAAACCGATTATTGAAACGAAGACTCATGCAGTACATGTATTCATGGAAATAGATAATGAACGAGTATTGCTTGAAGAGCATCAAGGTAAGTTTGTTGGAAAGGATGGGACGCATTCCTTTTCGTACGAAGAGTTGATTGAAGAAATGGAGAGAAATCCAGCACGTTTTAGTAATAATGTTGTAACACGTCCTCTTATGCAAGAGTATGTATTTCCTACGCTCGCATTTATTGGAGGTCCAGGGGAATTAGCTTATTGGAGTGAATTACAACAAGTATTCCATACTGTCGGTTTTCAAATGCCACCTGTCGTTCCTCGTCTTACAATTACGTATGTGGAGAGAGATGTAGCGACAGATTTATTCGATCTGCAATTGGAGGAAAGTGATCCGTTCTTCAATGATGTCGATAAACTGCGTGAAAACTGGTTGTCTAATCAAATAGAGGAACCGATTGATGATCAGTTTGAAAAGGCGAAAAAAGAAATTGCCGATATTCATACATCGTTACAACAATTTGTAAAGAAAATAGATTCGGGATTAAGTGCGTATGCAGGAAAAAACGAATTGAAAATTAATGAACAGATTGAACTATTAGAAAGAATGTTGAAAAGAAATGTTGAGAAAAAGCATGAAGTTCAGCTAAATAAATTCCGTCGTATACAATTCGCGCTTCGTCCATTAGGTGCACCGCAAGAGCGTGTATGGAATGTATGTTATTATTTAAATCAGTTTGGTTTGGATTTCGTTGATCGTGTAATGGAAAATCCTTTTTCTTGGGACGGAAAACATCATGTTATAAAACTATAAAATCTTGCTCTTTGGAGCAGGATTTTATTTTTATTCCGTTGAATTTACTGTGAAGTGATTTTTTTCTGAATTGTCAATCTACGAGTGTTGGATATTGTAATTGTGCAGGATACTTTAATATATGACAAAATAGCACAAAATGTAAACGTATTATTCGCTTTTTCGACAGTTTTTTATTTAAATTCCCGCAAAAGATGATAAAATTTAGTATATAATAAAAGAAAATAGCGATTTGTATAGTATGTTGCCTTTGTTGGTAAGTTAAATGAGTCGTTCTTTCGTAATTATTTCATTCTCTAAGCGTGAAATATGTGTTTAGAGGAAGGGATACATTCAACATAATTAATTGGAAAAAGAGTAGGTGCAACAATGTTTAAACACGTAACAGTGCTTTTAAAAGAAACAGTAGACGGCTTAGATATAAAGCCAGATGGTACATATGTAGATTGTACACTGGGGGGAGGAGGACATAGTTCTTATTTATTATCCCAATTAACTGAAGGTGGAAAATTAATAGCGTTTGATCAAGATGAGATAGCGATTCAAAACGCGAAAGAAAAGTTCTCTTCATACGGTGAACAGTTTATAACAGTAAAGAGTAACTTCCGTTATTTAGCTGAAAAACTGCAGGAATTAGGTATAACAGAAGTAGACGGTATTTTATTTGATTTAGGTGTTTCATCCCCACAATTAGATACACCAGAACGAGGCTTTAGTTATCATCATGATGCACCGTTAGATATGCGGATGGATCAAGATGCCCCATTAACAGCATATGATGTTGTGAATAGCTGGTCATATGAACAACTTGTAAGGATTTTCTTCCAATACGGTGAAGAGAAATTTTCAAAACAAATTGCAAGAAAAATTGAAGCTTATCGTGAGAATAAAGCTATTGAAACGACAGGGGAATTAGTAGAGCTAATTAAAGAAGGTATTCCGGCTCCTGCTCGTAGAACTGGTGGGCATCCTGCTAAGCGAGTGTTTCAGGCAATTCGTATAGCTGTAAATGATGAATTAAAAGTATTTGAAGAAGCATTGGAATCTGCCATTGAGATGGTTAAGCCGGGTGGAAGGGTTAGTGTTATAACATTCCATTCATTAGAAGATCGTATTTGTAAAACAACGTTTAAGCGAAATAGTACAACGCCGCAATTGCCGCCAGGATTACCGATTATTCCTGATGAATTTAAGCCGAAATTAAAGCTTATTACAAGAAAACCGATTTTACCTTCTGATATAGAGCTAGAAGAAAATAATCGTGCGCGTTCTGCGAAGTTGAGAATCGCTGAAAAACGATAAAAGGGAGAGAGAGGTATGACTAATTTAGCTGTAAAGTACAAACAACAAGCGCAAGAAGAGGTGCAAATTCAAACGCCCCCACAGCAGATGGTTAAGCCGAAAGTTAAAGCGAAAATTACAAGAATCGAAAAAATGTTGTATGTAGCGTTTATTGGCTTTTTATTGTATGCCTGTGTAGCGTTTATTGGAAATAAAGCGGGCCTTTATCAAGTTAATGTAGAAGCAGCGACGATAGAAGAGAAAATTGTACAGCAGCAAAAAGAAAATCAAGAATTACAAGCTGAAGTAGAGAAGTTAAGTCGCTATGAACGAATCGCTGAAGTTGCAAAAAAACACGGGCTAGAAATTAATGCGAATAATGTGAAAGGCCTCAAATAAGGCAATAGGTGTGATGGAAAGATGAAGAAGAATATGACTAAATTTCATACCAATAAGGGAGCAGGTTATTTTATGATATTTTTCCTCCTGCTCTTTTTGCTATTATTAGCCCGATTTTTTTACATACAATCAACAGGAACAGTGCATAATCAAGATTTAGATGCACTTGCTAAACAAAAGCATAGTAAAACAGGAGTTCTTGAAGCGAACCGAGGCACCATTTATGACCAAAACGGTCATGTATTAGCGCAAGACGCAAACTCTTATAAAATAGTAGCTGCGCTAAAAGGTGCTAAATCTGTTGAGAATAAAGAAGATACTGCAAAGAAAATTGCAGGAGTACTTGGAAAAGGCGAAGAGGATATTTTAGCTGCGTTAAATAAGGAAGGTAGAAGTCAAGTCGAATTTGGAACGTTAGGTAAGGATTTGACGAAAGAAAAGAAGGAACAAATAGAAGCGTTGAAGTTGCCGGGAATATCTTTTATTACAGAAAATGCAAGGGTGTACCCAAACGGTGATTTTGCATCTTACGTCATAGGTCATGCAAAACCAAATGATAATGGAACCTCGGTAGGTCAATTTGGCATAGAGAAAAGCTTGGATAAATACTTAAGTGCTTCTAACGGAGAAGTAGCTTATACAGGCGATCGCAAAGGTGTATCTCTCGATGGTGGAAAAGTGAATGTAAAGGCACCTAAAAATGGAGATAATGTATACTTAACAATGGATCAACGCATTCAAAGTTATTTAGAAGATGCGATGAAAGCAGCAAGTAAGCAATATGAACCAGAAAGTTTAATAGGGATTGTTGCAGATCCGAAAACTGGAAAAATATTAGCTATGTCTACTAAACCTAGTTATGACCCTAATGATCGTCAGATTAAATATTTCTTCAATGATGCGATTTCAAATGCATTTGAACCTGGATCAACAATGAAAATTTTTACATTAGCGGCAGCTATTAATGAAGGTGTGTACAAAGGACAAGATTATTATCAGTCTGGGACATATCAAGTCGGAAATAGGAAAATAAAAGATCATAATGGCGGTGCTGGTTGGGGTTCTATCACCTTTGATGAAGGGGTAGAGCGTTCTTCGAACGTAGCGTTTGCAATTTTAGGAGATCAAAAACTTGGTCCAGAACGTTTCCGAAAATATATTCATAGTTTTGGATTAGATGAAAAAACGAACATTGATTTATCAGATGAAGGATCAAATACAATTTTATTCGATCAGCAAATACAACAAGTGACAACAGCTTTTGGACAAGGTTCCACTGTAACACCAATCCAGCTTGTACAAGCTGCAACAGCTATTGCAAATGACGGGAAAATGATGAAACCTTATGCAATTGATAAAATTGTAGATCCGATAACAGGGAAAATAAAATTAGAACATAAGCCAGAAGAAGTAGGGAAACCTGTTACAAAGGAATCAGCAGCGCAAGTAAGACAGTTATTAGAACGTGTTGTTACATCTCCTAAAGGTACAGGGACAGCATATAAAATTGATGGATATTCAGTTGGTGGTAAAACAGGGACAGCGCAAATTCCTGATGGAAAAGGCGGCTATATGACAGGAAGACAGAATTATATATTCTCATTCTTAGGTATGGCACCGATGGACGATCCACAACTTGTTGTGTACGTAGCTGTTAAAAAGCCGAAATTAAAAGATGATGAGAACGGTGCACAGCCTTTAGCTGATATTTTTAAATATGTAACAAAAAATAGTTTAGAGTATTTAAAGATTAAGCCAAATGAAGTGAAAGATCCGAAAAAACATCTGAAAGAGCAACAAACTACTGTTCCGGATGTAACTGGTAAAACGATGGCTGAAGCTGGGAAAGCAATTGATAAAGCAAAACTTCGCCCAATCGTATTAGGTGAAGGGAAAGTACAGCAACAAGTACCAAAAGCGACTGAACAAACATTGAAAGGCGACCGAGTCTTTTTAGTGGGAGATAAGCCTACAATGCCAAATATACAAGGATGGGCACTGCGTGATGTTATGAATTTAGCGAAGACATTACAGCTTAACTTGAAACCTTCTGGTACTGGATACGTAACAGAACAAAGTGTGGCGGAAGGAACATTGTTACAGCCTGGTACAGAACTAGGCGTCACACTTGTACCGCCACTCGAACCACAACAAGAAGCAGAAAAACCGTAATGGTAAAAGAGAAGAAGTTCTAATTAAATAAGTACAAGCATATATTGGAACAAGCTAGGCGTAAGGGAGGCTTGTTCCAATATGCGTGTATCAAATGTAACAGTTAGAAAAAGACTTATTTTTATACTTATATCAGGTATACTTATTTTCACTATTATCGATATTCGTCTTGGATATGTGCAATTTTTTCTTGGGAATATGTTAACGGATCGTGCGAAAGATTCATGGAGTCGTAACATTACTTTTGAACCAGAACGTGGGAAGATTTTAGACCGAAATGGTGTGGAACTTGCCACGAATAAAAGTGCTCCAACTGTCTTTGTTGTACCGAGGCAAATTGAAAAACCAGCAGAGACTGCAGAGAAGTTAGCTGCAGTATTAGGTGTGGAAAAAGATGAGATTTATAAGAGGATTACAAAAAAAGAATCGATTGTAAGGTTAGATAAAGGCGGAAGGAAAATATCACATGACAAAGCGAAAGAGGTACGAGGATTAAGTTTGAAGGGCGTGTATATCGCAGAGGATTCTATCCGGTACTATCCATTTGGGAACTTTTTATCACATGTATTAGGTTTTGCAGGTAGCGATAACCAAGGTCTTATGGGACTAGAAAAATATTATGATAAAGAGTTAAATGGGGACAAAGGTCATGTGCGTTTTTTTGCAGATGCGAAAGGGCAAAGGATGCCTAATGTTGGTGATGATTTCAAAAAACCAGAAGCCGGTTTAAATTTAGGATTAACAATCGATGCGCGTATTACAAGGATTATGGAAAGAGAAATGAATATTGCGGAGTCGACGTATAATCCAGACGGTATGATTGCAATTGCAATGAATCCAAAAAATGGTGAAATTCTAGGTATGTCTAGTCGACCGAGTTTTGATCCAGCGGATTTTCAAAGTGTCTCTCCAGAAGTGTATAACAGAAATCTACCTGTGTGGAGTACGTATGAGCCTGGTTCAACATTTAAGATCATTACATTAGCTGCAGCATTGAATGAAAATTTAGTAGACTTAGAGAAGGATACGTTTTATGATGATGGAGCAGCTGAAGTCGGTGGAGCTAGATTGAAATGCTGGAAAGCAGGAGGCCATGGCAGTCAAACGTTTTTAGAAGTCGTTCAAAACTCATGTAACCCGGGATTTATTGAACTTGGTGATCGCCTTGGTAAAGACCGATTATTCAAATACATTCGTAATTTTGGTTTTGGGCAGAAGACTGGAATTGATTTGCAAGGTGAAGGTAGCGGGATTTTATTTAATTTAGATAAAGTTGGTCCAGTCGAGCAAGCAACAACTTCATTCGGCCAAGGGGTTTCTGTTACACCAATCCAACAAGTAGCAGCTGTAGCGGCGGCTGTAAATGGTGGAACATTGTATCAGCCGTATATAGCTAAGGAGTTTATTGATCCGAAAAATAATCAAGTTGTAAGTAAAAAGACACCTGTTGAGAAAAGAAAAGTTATTTCCAAGGAAACTTCAGAAAAAGTTCGTTATGCATTAGAGAATGTTGTAGCGAAAGGTTCTGGTAAAGGAGCTTACATTGATGGATATCGTGTAGGTGGAAAAACGGGTACTGCTCAAAAGGTGAAAGATGGTAAATATTTAGAGAATAATTATATAGTATCTTTTATCGGATTTGCTCCAGCGGATGATCCAGAGATTGTTGTGTATGTTGCTGTTGATAATCCAAAAGGGGTTACACAGTTTGGCGGAGTGGTAGCAGCTCCAATTGTCGGGAATATTCTTCGAGATGCGCTTCCTGTTATGGGAGTGAAACCGAGAAAAGAACAAGTTGAGAAAGAATATAAATGGGGCGATACACCAACTGTGGAAGTTCCGAATTTAATTGGAATGAAAAAGAAAGACTTACAAACACAACTCGTCGATTTGAAGCTTGATATAAGTGGAGATGGAGAGAAAGTAATTAAGCAATCACCAGAAGCGGGAGCTAAAGTAAAAGAAGGCTCAAAAATTAGAATTTACTTCGGGAATTAAAGGTAACATAGTACGTTTTATGGTACAATTGGTGGAAGTGAGTTCTTTATAGAACAGTTACTTAACTTGAGACAGTAAGTGTCTCATTCATAAATAGGCTAGTAGCACTTACCTCCTTATATAGGAGGTAATGTGTTGCTTACTGAAAAAAAGATAAATAAACAATGTAGAGAGGGTTTAGTGAAATGAAGTTGCATACACTTTTATCATGTTTGCATGATTTTCCAGTTGTTCCAAAAGAAAATCCAGAAATCACATCTATTGAAGCTGATTCACGTAAAGTGAAAGAGGGAAGCTTGTTTGTATGTATGAAAGGATATACGGTTGATAGCCATGATTTTGCTAAGCAAGCAGCGGCACAAGGAGCGGCTGCTATTGTTGCGGAAAGACCAATTGATGTTGACGTTCCAGTTGTACTTGTGAAAAATACTTTTCGTTCGTTAGCGGTTTTAGCTGATTATTTTTATGGTCAACCAACACACAAGTTACATTTAATCGGAATTACAGGTACAAATGGAAAGACAACAACATCGCATATTATGGATGAGATTATGCGAGCACATGGTCATAAAACAGGGCTAATTGGAACGATTAATATGAAAATCGGTGATGAAACATTTGAGGTGAAAAATACAACACCAGATGCACTAACACTTCAACAGACGTTTTCAAAAATGGTTGAACAAGGTGTGGACAGCACGGTAATGGAAGTTTCGTCACATGCGTTAGATCTTGGTCGTGTACACGGATGTGATTACGATGTAGCGGTGTTTACAAATTTAACACAAGATCATTTAGACTATCATAAAACGATGGAAGAATATAAACATGCAAAAGGGTTACTATTTGCACAGCTTGGCAATAGTTATAACCATAATCGTGAAAAGTACGCTGTGCTGAATAGCGATGATAATGTAACAGAAGAGTATATGAGAAGTACTGCAGCAACAGTTGTAACATATGGTATTGATACAACAAGTGACATTATGGCAAAAAATATTGTTATGACGAGTGGCGGGACTACATTTACGCTTGTCACACCGTATGAAAGTGTAAATGTTACGATGAAATTAATAGGTAAATTTAATGTATATAACGTACTTGCAGCAACAGCAGCAGGACTTGTTTCGGGTGTGAAATTAGAAACAATCATTGCAGTTATAAAAGAACTAGCTGGGGTTCCGGGGCGTTTTGAAGTTGTTGATGGCGGACAAAATTATACAGTTATTGTTGATTACGCACATACGCCGGATAGTTTAGAGAATGTATTAAAAACTGCAAAACAATTTGCAAAAGGTGATGTGTATTGTATCGTTGGTTGTGGCGGCGATAGGGACCGAACAAAGAGACCGATAATGGCAAGTGTTGCAACAAAATATGCAACTCATGCAATTTATACATCAGACAATCCAAGAAGTGAAGATCCAGCGGCTATTTTAGATGATATGGTACATGGTGCAAGTGGGAATAATTATGAAGTGATTATTGATAGAAAAGAAGCAATACACCATGCAATCGCTAAAGCGAAAACAGATGATATCATTATTATTGCTGGTAAGGGTCATGAAACGTATCAAATTATTGGTAAAGAAGTGCATCATTTTGATGACCGTGAAGTTGCTAAAGAAGCAATTACGGGGCGTTTAAACAACGAAGAGTAACAACGTGAGAGGAGGACTACATGTGCTTGAGCAAGGTTTATTAGTAACGGCTGGGGTAGCATTCTTAATTTCTGTTGCCCTTTCGCCGTTGTTTATTCCATTTTTAAGAAAATTAAAGTTCGGACAGAGTATTCGTGATGAGGGACCGAAGTCACATCAAAAAAAATCAGGAACACCAACAATGGGTGGTATTGTCATATACGTATCTATGATGGTGACAACTTTAATAATGGCAATTAAGTTTAATAAATTAGGTGCAGAGGTTTCATTATTATTGTTAGTAACATTTGGTTATGGATTGATTGGGTTTTTAGATGACTACATAAAGGTAGTTAAAAAAAGAAATCTTGGTTTAACATCAAAACAAAAACTAGCAGGGCAGCTTGTTATTGCAATTGCGTTCTTTTTAATTGGAAAAGGGCAAGCGTTTCACACATATATCATGATTCCAGGTACGGATGTTAAGTTTGAATTAAGCTGGGCTTATTTTGTTCTAGTATTATTTATGCTAATCGGTGGCTCGAATGCGGTTAACTTAACTGATGGTTTAGATGGTTTATTATCAGGAACAGCAGCTATTGCATTTGGAGCGTTTAGTATTATCGCAGTAGCACAAGAACAATTTGCAGTTGCGATATTCTGTATGGCAGTTGTCGGAGCAGTACTTGGATTTTTAGTATTTAACGCGAATCCAGCAAAAGTATTTATGGGAGATACAGGTTCCTTAGCTTTAGGTGGAGCTATCGCAGCTGTAGCAATTTTATTAAAACAGGAATTGCTACTTGTAATTATTGGTGGAGTATTCGTAATGGAAACTTTATCTGTTATTATTCAAGTTATTTCGTTTAAAACAACAGGAAAACGTGTCTTTAAAATGAGTCCATTACACCATCATTATGAATTATGTGGTTGGTCAGAATGGCGCGTTGTTGTAACGTTTTGGTCTGTAGGATTTTTATTAGCTGTGTTAGGAATTTATATCGGGGTGTGGATGTAATTGAAAACTGTAACTGAATTTCAAAATAAAAATATTCTTGTATTAGGCATTGCAAAGAGTGGTTATGCAGCGGCTACTTTGTTACAAAAATTAGGGGCGAATGTCATTGTAAATGACGGGAAGCCTTTAGCAGACAATGTACTTGCTGCAGAATTACAAGCAAAAGGAATGGACGTTGTATGCGGTGGCCATCCTTTAGAATTATTAGAGAGAAATATTTCTCTTGTTGTTAAAAATCCAGGAATCCCGTATTCTAATCCAATATTAGTTGCTGCGAAAGAAAAGCAAATTCCAATTGTTACGGAAGTTGAATTAGCATATTGTATTTCAAAAGCACCATTTGTTGGAATTACAGGGTCTAATGGTAAAACGACGACAACAATGCTGACATTTGAAATGTTAAAAGAAGGACAAAAGCATCCTGTTATTGCAGGGAATATAGGAACTGTGGCTTGTGAAGTAGCACAGGATGCAAAAGAAAATGAAGTTGTAGTTACAGAACTTTCATCGTTCCAATTGATGGGAGTAGAATCGTTCCAACCTAAAATTGCAGCGTTCTTAAACTTATTTGAAGCCCACTTAGATTATCATGGGACGAAGAAGGAATATGGTTTAGCAAAAGCAAATATTTTTAAAAACCAAACAGAAAACGATTATAGTGTAATAAATGCGGATGATGCAGAGGTGATGGCTTTATCTGCGGATACTAAAGGCCAAAAAATCCTGTTTTCGACAACGAAAGAAATTGAAGATGGCGCGTGTATCAGAGATAACGCTCTTTATTTCAAAGGAGAAAAAGTTGTTGAAGTAAGCGATATCGTTTTACCTGGTCAACATAATCTAGAAAATATTTTAGCTGCGGTGAGTATTGCGAAGTTATTAGGTACTTCTAATGAAGCAATTACGGTCGTGTTAAAACGTTTTACAGGTGTAAAACATCGTTTGGAATATGTAACAACGATCAACAACCGTAAGTTTTATAATGATTCAAAAGCAACGAATATGTTAGCGACTGAGAAAGCACTATCTGCGTTCACACAACCGATTGTGTTACTAGCAGGTGGGCTTGATCGCGGAAATGAATTCGATGATTTAATTCCGTATTTCAAAAATGTAAAAGCGATTGTAACATTTGGACAAACAGCTCCAAAACTAGTAAGAGCGGCAGAAAAAGCGGGATTAGATATAATTGAAAGTGTCGATACTTTAGATGAAGCAGTGGTGAAAGCTTATGCTCATTCTAAAGATGGTGATGTTGTTCTTCTTTCTCCAGCATGTGCAAGCTGGGATCAATTTAAAACATTTGAAGAAAGAGGAGACATTTTTATACAAGCTGTGCATAAACTTATATAAAGTAAATCAAAACATCAGTAGGCTAACACCTACTGATGTTTTGTTACATAGGGCAAAAGGTTCTGCCTAAAGAGGTGGTGTTTGTGGGTAATGAAGAAAACGCCTGATTTTATTCTCATCATCGTAACACTTTCATTGTTGACAATCGGAATGATTATGGTTTATAGTGCGAGTGCAGTTTGGGCCTCTTATAAAATGGGGGACTCATTCTTTTTTGCAAAAAGACAATTACTGTTTGCGAGTCTTGGTGTAGTAGCTATGTTTTTTATTATGAAAATTGATTATTGGGTGTGGCGTACGTATTCAAAAGTAATTTTGCTAGTTTGCTTTATTCTTCTTATTCTCGTTCTTATTCCTGGAGTAGGTCTTGTTCGAGGAGGAGCACGAAGTTGGATTGGAATCGGAGCATTTTCGATTCAACCGTCAGAATTTATGAAGTTTGCGATGATTATTTTCTTGGCAAAATTTTTAGCGGAACGGCAAAAATTAATTACATCTTTTAAACGTGGTTTATTACCGGCTCTTAGTTTTGTGTTTCTTGCTTTTGGGATGATTATGTTACAGCCAGACCTTGGGACAGGAACGGTAATGGTTGGGACATGTATCATTATGATATTTATTTCGGGAGCGAGGGTCTTTCACTTTGCAATGTTTGGTTTGATTGGTGTAGCAGGATTTGTAGGGTTAATTGCATCAGCACCGTATCGAATGAAACGCATTACATCATATTTAGATCCGTGGTCAGATCCGCTTGGAAGTGGATTTCAAATTATCCAATCATTACTCGCAATTGGACCTGGTGGATTATTTGGGCTTGGACTTGGACAAAGTAGACAAAAATTTCTTTATTTACCCGAACCACAAACAGACTTTATATTTGCGATCTTATCCGAGGAATTAGGTTTTATTGGTGGTTCATTTGTGTTATTATTATTTAGTCTATTATTATGGCGCGGGATTCGTATCGCATTAGGAGCGCCAGATTTATATGGTACGTTTTTAGCAGTAGGTATTGTGGCGATGATTGCGATTCAAGTAATGATTAATGTTGGTGTTGTAACAGGACTGATGCCCGTTACGGGTATTACCTTGCCGTTTTTAAGTTATGGTGGATCAAGTTTGACATTAATGTTAATGGCAGTGGGTGTATTATTAAATATAAGTCGCCATTCTCGCTACTAAACCCTGTTTATAAGACAGGGTTTTTCGTATGTGTGTAAAAATGCAATATGTATATAGAAATAAATACAATGGAAATAAGAAAAGAGAAGCGGAGGAGTTAGTAGTGCGTGTATTAGTAAGCGGTGGGGGTACTGGTGGTCATATTTATCCAGCTCTTGCTTTAATTAGAGAAATAAAAAAGTTAAATCCAGAAGCAAGATTTTTATATATTGGTACGGAAAATGGATTAGAGAGTACAATCGTTCCAAAAGCAGGTATACCATTTCAATCTATTGTTATAAGTGGATTTAAACGAAAAATATCACTAGATAATGTGAAAACGGTGATGCGTTTTCTAAAAGGTGTACAGGATAGTAAACGATATATTCGTCGTTTTAATCCAGATATCGTAATTGGAACGGGTGGATATGTATGTGGACCAGTTGTATACGCTGCAGCAAAATTAGGTATTCCAACTATTGTACATGAACAAAATAGTGTACCAGGTGTAACGAACAAATTTTTAAGCCGTTATGTTGATAAAGTTGCTGTTTGCTTTGAAGCAGCTGTAGAACATTTTCCAGAGTCAAAAGTGGTAATGACAGGTAATCCACGAGCATCAGAGGTAATGGATCAAAATGGAATGAAAGGGAAACGTTCAGTTGGGCTTTCTCTTCCTAAAAAGTCTGTACTTATATTTGGTGGAAGTCGTGGGGCTAGACCGATTAACGATGCCTTCGTTGAAGCAATTGAACAGTTTGGGAACAAAAGCTACGAAATACTATATGTAACAGGTGAAGTACATTATGACAAAGTGATGGAAGCCGTGAAACAAAAAGGGAATCCAAACAATGTTATTATTAAGCCGTTCATTCATAATATGCCAGAGGTACTAACTGGCGTAGACCTTGTTGTTTCAAGGGCTGGAGCAACAACACTTGCAGAATTAACAGCGTTAGGAAAGCCAAGTGTGTTAATACCGAGTCCGTACGTAACGAATAATCATCAGGAAAAGAATGCACGTTCAGTTGTTGATAAAGGAGCGGCAAAAATGTTACTCGAAAAAGATTTAACAGCTGAAACGCTTATTCGTGATATTGATGAAATTTTATTAGATGCACAAACGTTACAAAATATGAAGCTAGCTGCTAAACAACTAGGTATTCCAGATGCAGCAAATAAGCTGTATGAAGTAATGAATACACTTGTGAAAAAATAATGTCTAGCTTTAATCAGTGGGAAGTGATCCTTTCCCGTTGATTATTATCCTTCACCAATCGAGTGTTTACGGGCAGCCCGACTTTAGCCTAATTTCTTTGTTGTCGCCTAATTTTGATTTAGGAGTCGTACTGCCCGCAAATAGAGGGATAACGTTAGGTGAACGCCCTGCATATTATTGTCATAAGGAGACTTAATATGGGGGAGATTGTCTATGGAACAATTAGTAAATGAGCTTATAGAAGCAGATGTTGGTCGCGTTTTAGTTAACGAGTCGTTAGCACGTTATACAACTATGAAAATAGGTGGACCAGCGGACATTTTAATTGTGCCAAAGCATGTAGCCGGTATTGAAAAAACGTTACAGTTAGTAAAGCAATACAAAACGAAGTGGACTGTAATTGGTCGCGGTTCAAACCTTCTTGTATCTGATCAAGGTATAGAAGGTGTTGTTATTCGTCTAGGAGAAGGATTAGATCACTTAGAGGTCGAAAAACATAAGGTAAGAGTTGGTAGTGGATATCCTCTTATTAAATTGTCAACTTTACTTAGTCGTCAAGGGTTAGCTGGATTGGAGTTTGCAAGTGGTATTCCAGGAAGTGTCGGTGGTGCAGTATATATGAATGCAGGTGCACATAAATCAGATATATCCAATGTATTATCGAAGGCTCTTATTCTGTTTGAAGACGGTACAATTGACTGGTTAACGAATAAAGAACTGGAGTTTTCTTATCGGGCATCTGTATTGCAAACGAAACGTCCTGGTATTGTTTTAGAGGCGGAGTTTCAATTACAGGCGGGAGAACGTGAAGAAATTGTACGTAGCATGCAAAATAATAAAGATTACCGCCGTGAAACGCAACCATGGAACCACCCTTGTGCAGGAAGTGTATTTCGGAATCCAATCCCACATTTTGCAGGAGATTTAGTTGAAAAAGCAGGGCTTCGCGGTTATAGAATAGGTGGAGCTCAAATTTCTGAAATGCATGGCAATTTTATTGTTAATACCGGGGGAGCTTCAGCACAAGATGTATTGTCCTTAATTGAATTAATAAAACATACAATTAAGGATAAATTTGATTTAGATATGCACACAGAAGTAGAAATCATTGGAAGATAACGGTTATTCGTTCCGCTCATTATCATTTATGTTATAATAAGAAGATAAGAACGGCATGAGGAACATGCCGTTCTTTATGTTACATAGGGGGATCGTACATGAATAATAGTAAAGTGATTAAACTACAAGATCGTGTACCAAAATTAAAAAATCAAAAGAAAAAGAACAAAAAAAATGTTAATCATCGATTGATTTTATACATATCAATTTTATTTTTATTAGTGCTCTTTTTAATTTATTTTCGGTCGCCGCTTAGTAATATAAAAAAGATTAGTGTGTTTGGAAATCACTATATGACGGATGAGCAAGTAATGAAGGATTCCGGCGTAACATATGATACAAGTTATTTCCGAGTGACAGCACATAAAGCTGAAGAAAACTTAACGAAGCGAAAAGAAATTAAAGCAGTAAATGTAAAAAAACGTTTTCCAAACAAGATTGATATTCATATCGAAGAATATGTAACGATTGGTTATATAAATAAAGAAGGAAAATTACAACCGTTATTAGAGAATGGAAAAACGCTTGATATACTACCGAATGGAAAACTTCCTGTGGCAGCACCGATTTTCGAACCTTTTAAAGAAGAGAAAATGAAGGAATTAATCGCTGAACTAGAAAAATTAACACCAGCTATTTTAAAATCTATTTCGGAGATTCGCTATTCACCAACGAATGCGAATGAAGACCATCTTACTTTATATATGAATGAAGGTTATGAAGTGAGCACTACGATTCAAAATTTCGCAAAACGTATGGAAGCCTATCCGCTTATTTTAAAAACAATTGAGCCAGGTAAGAAGGTATTAATTGACTTAGAAGTAGGTGCATATACGAAAGAATTAGGTGCGGAAGAAAAAAAAGAATAGAACGGTAGTTTTCGCTGCTTATAGTAGAAAAAACGAAACAAACGTTCTATTATGTGTATACGAATTTAGAAGAATGGTTCATTTGATGAAAAATATGTAAAAATTCTTAGATTCATACTAGTATTGGTACAAGTTTCACTTTTCTATGAGTACATCTTAGTGTAGACTTATACTTGGCGGTAAACTTTACACTCGAAATAGAATTATTTCAAGATAAGCAGTTATTCACAGTTTACTGCGATATTCTTAATTGAATGTTAAATAAAAATAAGAAAAATATAGGGTTAAAAAAGGGAAACGTATAAAGACGTTGAATATTTTTCTTATAAATAGTAAAGTTGCGATTGTTGTTCCATATATTGAGTTGTATGGTATAAATAAAGAAGGAGGTGCCAAAGAATGAACAGCAATGAAATATATGTTAGTCTTGACATCGGTACATCCAATGTTAAAGTCATCATTGGTGAAATGGTTAATGACAGCTTAAACATTATTGGTGTTGGAAATGTAAAATCAAATGGTTTAAAGAAGGGATCGATAGTTGATATAGATGAGACTGTTCGATCAATTAAAAAAGCAATTGAACAAGCTGAGCGCATGGTGGGAATCCACATTGAGCAAGTTGTAGTAGGTGTCAATGCAAACCAGGTACAGCTACTTCCATGTCACGGAGTAGTCGCTGTTTCAAATGAAGATCGTGAAATCGGAAATGAAGATGTCTTACGCGTTCTAGATGCAGCACAAGTTGTGTCAATTGCTCCTGAACGTGAGTTTATTGATGTGGTACCTCGACAGTTCATCGTAGACGGTCTTGACGAGATTAACGATCCACGTGGGATGATCGGTGTAAGATTAGAAATGGAAGGTACACTTATTACAGGATCGAGAACTTTACTACATAACCTACTTCGTTGTGTAGAGAAATCAGGTCTTGAAATTGTTGATATTTGTCTTCAACCTTTAGCAGCTGCGACAGTTGCCTTGTCTTCAGATGAAAAAAACAGAGGTGTAGCCCTTGTTGATATTGGTGGAGGTTCTACAACTTTATCTATTTTTAAAGATGGAGAGTTACAAGCGACGAGCGTATTGCCATTAGGTGGAGACCATATAACGAAGGATATTGCGATTGGATTGAAAACTTCAACAGAAAATGCAGATCAAATTAAGTTGAAATATGGACATGCTTTTTATGATACAGCATCTGAAGAAGAAATGTTTACAGTTCCTATTATGGGAAGTGACCAAACAGAACAATATTCACAATTGGAATTATCCGATATTATCGAGGCTCGTGTAGAGGAAATTTTAATGTTTGTTCAAGAAGAAGTGCGTAAGCTAGGTGTAAAACAAGTTGCTTCTGGTTATGTACTAACTGGCGGAATTGCTTCTATGCCAGGTGTTCTTGATCTTGCATATGATATTTTACATGAAAATGTTCGTATAGCAACTCCTGATTATATTGGTGTGCGTGAGCCTCAATATACAATTGGCGTTGGATTAATTAAGCACTCTTATCAAAAGGCTAAATTACGTGGGAAAAACGTGCAGGAAAAGCAGGAGCATTTTGAACCAGTCCCTGCGCCAATGCCGGTACAACAGCAACCTGCGAAACAAAAAACTCGTAATCAAAGCAATGATAATCAAAATGATGACCGCATGATGTCAAAAGTAAAACGTGTATTCCGTTATTTATGGGATTAAAATTGGACACGAAAAATGAGGTTCTAGGGGGATTTCGACATGTTAGAGTTTGATACTACTCAAGATCAATTAGCAAATATAAAAGTTATCGGTGTCGGCGGTGGCGGAAACAATGCTGTAAACCGTATGATTGAACACGGCGTACAAGGTGTAGACTTTATCGCTGTGAATACTGATGCACAAGCATTAAATCTATCAAAAGCTGAAACGAAAATGCAAATTGGTGGAAAATTAACGCGTGGACTTGGTGCAGGCGCAAACCCTGAAGTAGGGAAAAAAGCTGCAGAAGAAAGTAAAGAACAGATCCAAGAAGCACTTCGTGGTGCGGATATGGTCTTCGTAACTGCTGGTATGGGTGGCGGAACTGGAACTGGTGCGGCTCCAGTTGTTGCTCAAGTTGCAAAAGAATTAGGTGCGTTAACAGTTGGTGTGGTAACACGTCCATTTACATTTGAAGGACGTAAACGTGCAACGCAAGCAGCATCTGGTATTGCAGCATTTAAAGAAAATGTAGATACTCTTATTGTAATTCCAAACGATCGCTTATTAGAGATTGTTGATAAAAATACGCCAATGTTAGAAGCATTCCGTGAAGCTGATAACGTATTACGTCAAGGTGTTCAAGGTATTTCGGATTTAATTGCAACACCAGGTTTAATTAACTTAGACTTTGCAGACGTAAAGACAATTATGTCTAATAGAGGTTCTGCTTTAATGGGTATTGGTTCTGGTAACGGGGAAAATCGTGCCGCTGAAGCTGCGAAAAAAGCGATTTCTAGTCCATTACTAGAAACATCTATTGATGGAGCTCAAGGTGTTATTATGAACATTACGGGTGGAGCTAACTTAAGCTTATATGAAGTACAAGAAGCGGCAGATATTGTAGCTTCAGCTTCAGATCCAGAAGTAAATATGATCTTCGGTTCTGTTATTAATGAAGGATTAAAAGATGATATCGTTGTAACTGTAATTGCAACTGGTTTTGATGATAGCATTGCAACTCAACCACCAAAACCAATTATCCGTCCGAATTCGAACCACACGCAACAACAGCAACAACCAGTAGCTCAACCTTCAAAACAACGTGAAGTAAAACGTGAAATGAAGCGTGAAGAGCCAGTTGTACATGAGCGTCATTCAGATTCAGATGATATCGATATTCCAGCATTTTTACGTAACCGTCGTAGACGATAAAAGAAAAGGAGCTTTCATGCTCCTTTTTTGTTTTCTAAATGGAAAAGACCTGCTAAGCAGGTCTTTTTTTTCGTATATTTCAACGTATCTGGTCAAAGCTTAGTTAATGTTTCCGAATAGGGAAACCCACCAATTAAAATTTCAAATTATAAGCTGTAGTGTATGTTCATTCATTTTAATTACAAATATTTTAGTTGATCTTGTTGGTGAAAATAAGAGTATATCATTCTATGAATTTGTACTTTTATTTTTACCGACAGATTATGTCTAGAAATCACAAAATAACAAAAAAACACCTCCGCAAATTGACACACTTTCCTATTGGATATGCATTATACTAGTCTCAACTTGAAAAAAGAGGTGAATTGTTTGGTTGTTTACGCCGACGTTGTTTGGTTGTTAAACGCCTGCATTGATTTTCTTTTGCTTTTATTAACAGCTACCGTGTTAAAAAAGAAGATCAAAAGATGGAGGCTTGTGTTAGGGGCATTTATAGGTTCAACTATTGTTATTTTTGCCTTTACTCCTTTTGCTTCTATGATGACACATCCAATTATGAAACTACTGTACTCGTTACTTATTGTGTATACAGCATTTGGGTTTACAACGTTTAGAAATTATGCACAAACTGTTTTTACTTTTTACTTTGTAACCTTTATGGTTGGCGGAGGATTAATTGGAACTCATTTCTTTTTGCAAACAAATGAAATGGTAAATGGATTGGTTCAATCTCAGTCAGTTTCTTACGGTGATCCAATTAGTTGGTTATTTGTTATTTTTGGTTTTCCGGTAATTTATTATTTTTCTAAAAAGCGTATTGAAAGCGTAGAGGTCACGAAAATACACTATGACCAAATTGTGAAAGTGAAAATTCAATTAGCCGAAGAACAACTAGAACTGGCAGGTTTAATTGATAGTGGGAACCAACTTTACGACCCATTAACAAAAACACCCGTTATGATTATGCATGTTTCATCATTAGAACATTGCTTACCAGCTTGGTTAACAGAACAAATTTATTCCAAAACAGAAATTCCTCAAATACCAGAAAATGATTCTGGTTGGGCGACAAAGTTACGCTTAATTCCTTTCCGTGCAGTAGGAGTAGAGAGTCAATTTTTGTGGGCGATTAAGCCTGACAGTGTGCAAGTTGACTATGAAGGTAGTTCTATTGTTGTAAACAAGGTATTAATTGGATTAAATACACAACAACTGTCTACCAATGGAGAGTATCAATGTATTGTTCATCCAAAAATGTTGATTTCACAAAAGATGGTAATTGCTTAATAATGAGAGGCGGGATAATATGATGAAATTAAAATTTTATTTAGTATACCTTTGGTATAAAGTATTGCTGAAATTAGGAATTAAGACCGATGAAATTTATTATATTGGTGGAAGTGAAGCGTTGCCACCACCGTTAACGAAAGAAGAAGAGGAAGTTCTTTTGAATAAATTGCCAAAAGGGGATCAGGCAGCAAGGTCATTACTGATTGAACGTAACTTAAGGCTCGTTGTATATATAGCAAGAAAGTTTGAAAATACCGGGATAAATATTGAAGATTTAATTAGTATAGGAACAATCGGCCTTATTAAAGCGGTAAATACATTTAATCCAGAAAAGAAAATAAAATTAGCAACATATGCATCGCGTTGTATAGAAAATGAAATTTTAATGCATTTACGCCGGAATAACAAAAATCGTTCAGAAGTTTCTTTTGATGAACCGCTAAACATTGATTGGGATGGGAATGAACTGTTGTTGTCTGATGTGTTAGGTACAGATGATGATATTATTACAAAAGATTTAGAAGCTACTGTAGATCGTCACCTTTTAATGAAAGCATTGCACCAATTAAATGATCGTGAAAAACAAATTATGGAACTTCGGTTTGGGCTTGCTGGAGGAGAGGAAAAGACGCAAAAAGATGTGGCGGATATGCTCGGGATTTCACAGTCATACATTTCGCGTTTAGAAAAAAGAATTATAAAAAGATTACGAAAAGAATTTAATAAAATGGTGTGAAGAATAAGACCAGCCGTTATGTAGGCTGGTCTTATTCTATTTGGTTGTATTAGGAAAGATGATTTAAATGAAAAATGGCGAAAAAACCACATGCATAAAATCCCCTTCAAAGGAAATACTTTACACTGTACAGCAACTCCCGATAGGAGGGAACACTTTGACGAGAAACAAAGTAGAAATTTGCGGTGTTGATACAGCTAAACTTCCAGTATTAAAAAATGAAGAGATGCGTAAATTATTTCGTGAAATGCAAAGTGGAGAGATAAGCGCAAGAGAAAAATTAGTGAATGGAAACTTACGTCTTGTACTGAGCGTCATCCAAAGATTTAATAACAGAGGAGAATATGTTGACGATTTATTTCAAGTTGGTTGCATCGGACTTATGAAATCAATTGATAATTTTGATTTAGGTCAAAATGTAAAATTTTCAACGTATGCTGTGCCGATGATTATTGGGGAAATACGCAGATATTTGCGTGATAATAATCCGATTCGCGTATCGCGCTCACTGCGAGATATTGCGTATAAAGCGTTGCAAGTAAGAGAAAAGTTGATTGCAGAAAATTCAAAAGAACCAACAGCAATGGATATTGCAAAAGTGCTAGAAGTAACTCATGAAGAGATAGTATTTGCTTTAGATGCGATTCAAGACCCAGTTTCATTATTTGAGCCGATTTATAATGATGGGGGAGATCCTATCTTTGTTATGGATCAGTTAAGTGATGAAAAACAAAAGGACGAGCAGTGGGTTGAAGAACTAGCATTGAAAGAAGGAATGAAGCGTTTAAATGATCGAGAGAAAATGATTATTAGAAAACGTTTCTTCCAAGGAAAGACACAGATGGAAGTCGCAGAAGAAATTGGGATTTCTCAAGCACAAGTATCGCGTTTAGAGAAGTCAGCTATTAAACAAATGAATAAGACGATTCAAGGATAAGGTCTCACCAATTATGGTGAGACCTTTTTATATGTAATATGGTTTGCGCTCATAGTAGGGGGTTAATGTTCATATAATGAAATTAGCATAGGTTTTTAGTATAGGTGGCTTCGTAAATACGAGAAACAGCTTCCAATTCGTCATATAAGGGAGAGGATAAAAGTGATACGAATTTCGGAGTTACAGATGAAGGATGTTATAAATGTTTCAGATGGAAAAAGGATTGGGAATATTGGAGATATTGAAATTGATATGAACACAGGGAAAATCTGTTCTGTTATTATTTCCAAACAGACACGTATGCTAGGTATTTTTGGAAAAGATGTTGAAATTGTAATTCCTTGGAAGGAAATTGTGAAAATTGGGGAAGATGTCATACTTGTAAGAGTAAATCCTATTAATTCTGTAACAGAATCAATACAAACACCGACAATTTCATAAAGAATATTACAAATTCCTCTTTTTTTTCTGTTGGTATTATGAAAAAATAAAAGTATGGTAAAATAGACAGGAAGTACCATACTTTTTTCTGTTATTTTAATTAAAAGGAGCCGCTTTGTTATGAGAGAACCATTTAAATATGTGGACGGTATACTATATTTACAAGCGTGGAAAGAACTTGGAAACATTACTGCTGGATTTACGACAAAAGATGGTGGGATAAGTACGGGCTCCTTTCATACGATGAATTTAGGATTACATGTGAATGATATCGTGGAGAACGTTCATGAAAACAGACGCATTTTAGCAAATAAGTTACAAAAACCATTAGAAAACTGGATTTGCTCTGAACAAGTTCATGATCATCATGTTGAAAAAGTAGGACAACAGGAAAAGGGAAGTGGCGTCTATTCATATGAGGATGGCATTTCAAAAACAGATGGCATTTATACGAGTAATGAAGATGTTCTTTTAACGTCTTGTTACGCGGATTGTGTCCCGCTCTATTTTTATGCACCATCACATGGTATGATAGGACTTGCGCATGCTGGGTGGAAAGGCACTGTAAAAGAGATTGCAAAGGAAATGATTCAAAAGTGGAATGCAGAAGGTATTTCAAGTGATGAAATTCATGTTGCAATTGGGCCGTCGATCGGATCTTGTTGTTACGTTGTGGATGATCGTGTATTAACAGCAGCACAGGAAGTAGTTAACGGTGCTGTTCCTCATCAAAAAATTTCTGATGGACAGTACGCAATTAATTTAAAAGAAATTAATCGTATATTATGTGTACAAGCAGGCATAAAAGAAGAGCATATTGTAATGTCATCTCTTTGTACAAGCTGTGAAGAGCAACTATTTTTCTCTCATCGTCGTGATCAAGGTAAGACAGGAAGAATGTTGAGTTTCATAGGTTTTAAGGAGGAAGGAAGCAAGTGACAGTACAAGAAAATTTAGTAATTGTAAACGAAGCTATTAAAGAATCTTGCGCTCGAGCTGGACGCTCGTTGTCAGATATTAAACTTGTTGCAGTTACAAAAACTGTAGGGATTGAAAAAACAAACGAAGTAATTGAAGCTGGAATTACCGATTTAGGTGAAAATAGAAATGAAGGTTTCTTACAGAAATACGAACATTTCGGTTCAAAACCAAATTGGCATTTTATTGGATCTTTACAAACAAGAAAAGTAAAAGAAATCATTAATGAAATTGATTATTTACATTCGTTAGATCGTCTTTCTTTGGCGAAAGAAATTCAGAAACGTGCTGATAAGAAAGTGAAATGCTTTATTCAAGTGAAAACCTCATCTGAAGAAACGAAGCAAGGATTGGCAATAGAAGAGGTTGTTTCTTTTATTCAAAGTTTGCAAGAATTCGATAAAATTGAAGTGGTTGGACTAATGACGATGGCTCCATTTACAGAAGAAGAGGAAGAAATCAGACGCTGTTTTAAAGAATTACGTATGCTACAAACAAAGGTGCAGGAGCTAGAGTTATTACATGCGCCATGTAAAGACTTATCAATGGGAATGTCCAACGATTACACGATTGCAATAGAAGAAGGCGCTACATATATTCGTTTGGGAACGATTTTAGTAGGAAAAGCGTAAAAGGAAGGAGAATCTTATTATGAGTTGGTCAAAAGTAAAATACTTCTTTTTTGATACACCGGAAGAAAAAGAAGCAGCTCAATATGGTTATGAAAAGGAGCAAACAGACATGAAAAAGCAGCAAGATCCACCAGAACAACAAGATGTTACGTTTCCGAAAGCGCAACCGAAGCAAAATGTTGTGAGTATTGAAACAGCAAAACAATCTTCAAAAGTTGTTTTATTAGAACCACGCACATATTCGGAAGCACAAGGGATTGCGGACCACTTAAAAGGTAGACGAGCTGTTGTAATTAATTTGCAGAGAATGTCTACTGATCAAGCGGTACGTATCGTTGACTTTTTAAGTGGTACTGTATACGCTATAGGCGGGGACATTCAAAAAATAGGACCGAAAACATTTATGTGTACACCTGAAAATGTTGATATTGTTGGTGCAATTTCAGAGTTATTCGGTGAAGAAGAAGAAACAAATATAAAGAGGTGGTAATACGCCATGACAACAGTATTTATGGTGTTAAGTTATGCTATCGAGATTTACTCGTGGGCACTGATTATTTACATTCTCCTATCATGGTTTCCTGGTGCAAAGGAATCATCGTTTGGAGAGTTCCTTGCGCGTATTTGTGAACCGTATTTAGAACCATTCCGCAGATTTATTCCGCCGCTTGGTATGATTGATATCTCTCCAATCGTTGCGATTTTTGCGTTAAAACTTGCTAAAACTGGTTTGTTCAGTTTATTCGCCTATTTCTTATAGTAAGAGGTTAAATACATGAGCATTTACGAACATTTTAGGCCTGATGAGGAGGTCTTTGTGGATAAAGTGCTAGAGTGGAAGCGATCGGCGGAGTATCATCAAGTGAAATTAACGGATTTCCTTGATCCTAGGCAGCAACAAATTGTTTCTATGGTAATAGGGCAAGGTGATGTTGCTGTGCAATTTGGTGGTGCAACGCCTAATGCAGAGCGTAGAAGAGCACTCATTTATCCAGACTATCTAGAATTAAATGAAGAAGAATTTCAAGTAGAAGTATTAGAAATTGACTATCCTTCCAAGTTTTATACGCTAGAACATAGGCAAATATTAGGTACATTTATGTCACTTGGTTTAACGAGAGAAAAATGTGGTGATATTTTGCTGCAAGAAAATCGTGCCCAAATTGTAGTTGCGAAAGAAATCGTATCGTATATTGAGATGAACTTACAATCAATAGGGAAAGTAAAAGTCTCTTTAGCATCAGTGCAAGGAGAACAAATTCTACAGATACATGAAACGTGGGGAGAGAAATCTGGAACGGTTTCTTCACTTCGTTTAGATGTTATGCTAGCTGAAATGTTACATATATCCAGACAGAAAGTACAACCTTTAATAAAAAATGGTTTAGTAAAAGTCAATTGGAAAACAGTGGAGCAAACCTCTTATGAATGTTATCCAGGAGATGTTTTTTCTGTTAGAGGATATGGACGAAGTAAATTATTTTCTGTAGAAGGTAGAACAAAACGCGACAAATGGAGAATTTTGTATGGTATACTAAAATGATTGGTTTTTTAGAAGGAAATCCTCCTATTTTGTCGAAGAAAAGATATAATTGAAAGAGGAAATTTAGATAACTACTTGGAGGTGGCGTTGTGCCGTTAACACCATTAGATATTCATAACAAAGAATTTGGTCGCGGATTCCGTGGCTATGATGAAGATCAAGTAAATGAGTTTCTTGATCAAATTATCAAAGATTATGAATTGGTCATTCGTGAGAAAAAAGCTTTAGAAGAAAAAGTTGCGCAATTAGAAGGAAAGTTAGATCATTTCTCTAATATTGAAGATACGTTAAATAAATCTATCGTTGTTGCACAAGAAGCAGCGGAAGAAGTAAAACGTAATGCGCAAAAAGAAGCGAAATTAATTGTGCGTGAAGCTGAAAAGAATGCAGATCGTATTATTAACGAAGCATTAGTAAAATCAAGAAAAGTTGCTTTTGATATTGAAGAGCTAAAGAAACAAGCGAAAGTATTCCGAACTCGTTTCCGTATGTTATTAGAAACACAGCTTGAAATGTTAAACAACGATGATTGGGATAAACTAATTGAGTTAGAAGACGAAGTAGATGAGCTGTTGAAAAAAGAAGAAACAGTGTAAGCTTGACGTTTTTCTCATTATTACATATAATTTTAAACAACATATTTATTAAGAAAAACGAAGATAGGGATAAGTACCTTTTCAAACCTTATATAGCGAACTGAGGATGGTGTAAGCTCAGGATAAGGAGATAGTGGGAATATCACCCTGGAGTTCCTCGCTGAACAAATAAAGTAAGCGTAGGCGTGTATTCGCGTTAAGAATATAAAGAGGATTTTATACATATGTATATGATCTACTAGGGTGGTACCGCGGGAGACTTTCTCGTCCCTTTTTGGGATGAGAAGGTCTCTTTTTTATTCCGTTTTTTAAGTATTTCTTTTATACATGTAAGGAGGAATTGAGCATGGAGTACAAAAATACATTACTGATGCCAAAAACAGAGTTCCCAATGCGTGGGAATTTACCAAAACGTGAGCCTGCAATGCAAGAAAAATGGGCTGAAATGAATATTTACGAAAAAGTACAAGAACATACAAAAGGTCGTCCTTTATTTGTATTGCATGATGGACCTCCATATGCGAATGGTGACATTCACATGGGACATGCATTAAATAAAGTATTAAAAGACTTTATTGTTCGTTATAAATCAATGACTGGTTTCAGTGCGCCATATGTTCCAGGATGGGATACGCACGGTTTACCAATTGAACAAGCTTTAACAAATAAAGGTGTAAAACGTAAAGAAATGACAGTTGCTGAGTTCCGTAAGTTATGTGCAGAGTATGCATATGAACAAGTAGAACGTCAACGTGAACAATTTAAGCGTCTAGGTGTACGTGCAGATTGGGATAATCCATATATTACTTTAGAGCCAGCTTATGAAGCACAACAAATTAAAGTGTTTGGTGATATGGCGAAAAAAGGTTATATCTATAAAGGGCAAAAACCAGTTTACTGGTCTCCAACAAGTGAATCTGCTTTAGCAGAAGCTGAAATTGAATACCAAGATAAAAAATCAGCATCTATTTACGTAGCATTCCCTGTAAAAGATGGAAAGAACGTATTAGAAGGTGATGAAAAGTACATCATTTGGACAACAACACCTTGGACATTACCTGCTAACTTAGGTATTTCTGTTCACCCAGAGCTTGAATATAGCATTGTAAAAGTAAATGATGAAAAATATATTATTGCTTCTGAGCTATTTGAGACAGTTGCAAAAACGTTAGAGTGGGAAAATGCTGAAGTTGTAAAAACAGTAAAAGGTAGCGAACTTGAGTATACAGTTGCAAAACATCCATTCTACGATCGTGATTCATTAGTAATGCTAGGAGATCACGTGACAACAGATGCAGGTACAGGTTGTGTTCATACAGCACCAGGACACGGGGAAGATGACTTCGTTGTTGGTAAAAAGTATGGATTAGAAGTACTTTGCCCAGTTGATGATAAAGGTGTATTAACAAATGAAGCACCTGGATTTGAAGGCTTATTCTATGATAAAGCTAACAAGCCAATTACAGAAAAATTAGAAGAAGTAGGCGCGTTACTGAAATTAACATTCATTACGCATTCATACCCACATGATTGGAGAACGAAAAAACCAATTATTTTCCGTGCGACAGCACAGTGGTTTGCATCTATTGAAGCATTCCGTAAAGAATTAATAGAAGCTGTAGCGGAAACAAAATGGGTACCAGCATGGGGAGAAACTCGTCTTCATAATATGGTTCGTGACCGTGGTGACTGGTGTATTTCTCGTCAGCGTGCATGGGGTGTGCCAATTCCGGTATTCTATGCTGAGAATGGTGATCCAATTATTACGGATGAAACAATTAACCATGTAGCAGATTTATTCCGTGAACACGGTTCTAACGTATGGTTTGAGCGTGAAGCGAAAGATTTATTACCAGAAGGATTTACACATCCAGGTAGCCCAAATGGCGAATTCCGTAAAGAAACAGACATCATGGATGTATGGTTCGATTCAGGTTCTTCTCACCAAGCTGTATTAGAAGAGCGCGAAGATTTACAGCGTCCAGCTGATTTATATTTAGAAGGATCTGACCAGTATCGTGGTTGGTTTAACTCTTCATTATCAACAGCAGTTGCTGTAACAGGTAAAGCTCCATATAAAGGTGTACTAAGCCATGGTTTCGTATTAGATGGTGAAGGCCGTAAAATGAGTAAGTCGATTGGAAACATCGTCGTACCGAAGAAAATTATGGATCAATTAGGCGGAGACATTTTACGTTTATGGGTATCTTCTGTTGACTATCAATCTGACGTGCGTATTTCAGATGATATTTTAAAACAAGTAGCAGAAGTGTATCGTAAAATCCGTAACACATTCCGTTTCTTATTAGGAAACTTAGATGACTTTAAGCCAAGTGAAAATACTGTGGCAACGGCTGAACTTCGTGAAGTGGACCGTTATATGTTAGTGAAGTTAAATGACTTAATTACAAAAGTAAAAGAAGCATATGAAACATACGACTTTGCTGCTGTGTATCATGCAATTCATAACTTCTGTACAATCGATTTAAGTTCATTCTACTTAGATTTTGCAAAAGACATTTTATACATTGAAGGTGCAAACCACGAAGATCGTCGTGCAATTCAAACTGTATTATATGATGTGCTTGTTGCATTGACAAAACTTGTAACGCCAATCTTACCGCATACAGCTGATGAAGTATGGCCATACATTCCAGGTGTAACAGAAGAAAGTGTACAATTAACTAATATGCCAGAAGTTGTACAATTAGATGATGCGGAAGCATTAAAAACAAAATGGGATGCATTTATGACATTGCGTGATGACGTATTAAAAGCGTTAGAAGTAGCTCGTAATGAAAAGGTAATCGGTAAGTCATTAAATGCAAGCATTACGCTATATCCAACTGTAGAAATGAAAGCTATGTTAGAGTCTATTAGCGAAGATTTAAAGCAACTATTCATCGTCTCTGAGTATAAACTTGGTGGTATGATTGAAGAAGCGCCAGTAGAAGCGCCGAAGTATGAGCATACAGCGGTTGTTGTTGCTCAAGCAACTGGTGAAACATGTGAACGTTGTTGGGTAGTTTCAGAAACAATTGGTAAAGATGCTGAACATGAAACATTATGTGAGCGTTGTGCAACAGTTGTGAAAGAAAACTATGTAAAATAATAAAAAATGACTGCGCGTAAAGTGCAGTCATTTTTTTATTGACGATATATTGAAATAACATTCACTCTCTTTCCTATGAAGGAAAAATGTGTGTGAGGTAAGCTTGGAAATTTCGGACACACTAATCGTACATTGCAGCTGGGAGGAATGTACACGTGAATGAAATTTATATGGAAATAAAAGATGAATTACAATTGATGAGAAAAGAGTTGCGAGAGAGATTAGCAAAAGAGGTTATGCACAAATATGATACAGAGTTTAGCCAAGAACTTGGCTATGAAATTAAGGAAGAGATAAAGAAAAAACTGTTATTACATGATATAAAAGAGGATTTAAAGGATGTAGAACGTGCGCTATTTAAAATGGAAATAGATATGTATGGCATTTGTGAAGAAACAGGGAGAGTCATCTCAGCAAAACAAATGAAAATTATGCCGACTGCCCGAACAATTCATGAATTTTTCTATGAAAAGGTAAATGTATGAATACGCACAACGATATTATAGTACCTTTTTTTAATTTATTTTATTCTTCTATAAAGGTTCATTGTGAAAAGGTAGCAGCTATGCTAAAATTTTGAGGTACACTGTCTTTGTGGGGGAAATGAAAATGATATATTATGTAATAGCGTTATTTGTCATTGCTATCGATCAAATATCGAAGTGGTTAATTGTAAAGAACATGGAATTGGGTACGAGTATACCGATTATCGACAATGTATTATACATAACATCACATCGAAATAGAGGAGCTGCCTGGGGTATTTTAGAAAATAAAATGTGGTTCTTCTACATTATTACAGTTGTTTTTGTAGCGTTTATCGTATTTTATATGAAAAAGTATGCGAAAACAGACAAGCTTCTAGGTATTTCGTTAGGCCTAATTTTAGGCGGGGCAATTGGTAACTTTATTGATCGTGTATTTAGACAAGAAGTAGTGGATTTCATTCACGTGTATATTTTCTCGTACAACTATCCAGTATTCAATATAGCGGATTCAGCATTATGTATTGGTGTTGTATTAATTATTATTCAAACATTATTAGAAGGCAAGAAAGCGAAGGAGTAATTGAATGAGTGAAGTAGTACAAGTAACAGTTGCAGAAGAGCAAAAAAATGAGCGAATTGATAAATTCGTTGCAGGGATAAATAATGAGTGGTCACGTTCACAAGTACAGCAATGGATTAAAGATGATGTTGTGACAGTAAACGGGAAAGCAGTAAAAGTGAATTATAAAGTAAAAGAAGAAGATGAAATTACAGTAACGATTCCTGAACCGGAAGCGTTAGATATTCAACCAGAAGATATGAATTTAGAAATTTATTATGAAGATGCAGATGTGCTTGTTGTAAATAAGCCACGTGGTATGGTTGTACATCCAGCACCAGGGCATACAAGTGGTACGCTTGTAAACGGTCTTATGCACCACTGTACAGATCTATCAGGTATCAACGGTGTAATGCGTCCAGGTATCGTGCATCGTATTGATAAAGATACATCTGGATTATTAATGGTTGCTAAAAATGATATGGCGCATGAATCACTTGTGAATCAACTTGTAGCAAAAACAGTAACAAGACGTTATAAAGCAATTGTGCACGGTGTTATCCCGCATGATAAAGGAACTATTGATGCGCCAATTGGTCGTGATAAGAAAGAGCGTCAAAGTATGACAGTTGATGAAAATGGTAAGAACGCTGTTACTCACTTCCAAGTGTTAGAACGTTTTAAAGACTTTACACTTGTAGAATGTCGTCTAGAAACGGGACGTACGCACCAAATTCGTGTTCATATGAAATATATTGGCTATCCACTTGCTGGAGATCCGAAGTATGGTCCGAAGAAAACGTTAGATATGAATGGGCAAGCACTTCATGCAGGTATTTTAGGCTTTGATCATCCTCGTACTGGTGAATATATTCAGTTTGAGGCACCGATTCCAGAAGTGTTTGAAGAAGCATTAAATATTTTACGGAAATAGTATTGACAAATCATAAGAAAACTGAGATACTGACAACAGTTAAATAATGATCCTTTAACACAGCCCCGTGAGGTTGAGAAGGTAACGGTTTGAAATACTTAGGGTATGATGTACCCTTTTTTCAAAAGTCCTCTCGCACACGCTGAGAGGACTTTTTTTATACCATTACTCTCACGCAAGAAAAAAAGCTTGGAGGTGTAGAGCATGCAAGAGAAAGCTGTCGTTTTAGATGACCAAATGATTCGCCGCGCTTTAACACGAATTAGTCATGAAATCGTGGAACGAAATAAAGGTGTCGATAATTGTGTTCTTGTCGGAATTAAAACTCGTGGAATTTTTATTGCACAACGTTTGGCAGAACGAATTGGTCAAATTGAAGGAAAAGAAATGGAAGTTGGAGAGTTAGACATTACATTATATCGTGATGATTTAACACTACAATCAAAAAATAAAGAACCACTTGTAAAAGGTTCTGATATCCCTGTAGATATTACGAAGAAAAAAGTTATCCTCGTGGATGACGTATTATATACAGGAAGAACAGTTCGAGCAGCAATGGATGCTCTTATGGATTTAGGTAGACCATCTCAAATCCAACTGGCGGTTCTTGTTGATAGAGGTCATCGTGAATTACCAATTCGCGCTGATTACGTAGGAAAGAACATTCCAACATCAAGTGAAGAGCGTATCGAAGTTGATTTGCAAGAGACAGATCAACAAGATCGAGTAAGCATATACGATAAGTAAAGCCCTTTTAAATGTAGTCCTGTGAGGCTGCCAAAGGGTCTTGGCTTTCATATGTCAAATTTGGCATACGAAAGTGTAGGACTCTTTGTGCACAGGCACAAAGAGTTTTTTTATTGCAAAGATTTAAACTGAAGGAGGATGTAACAATGGAACAAAAGCCAGTGTTAGACGTTAATGAAGTACCGAAACCGGGAAAATGGTTATTTTTAAGTATACAACATTTGTTCGCGATGTTTGGATCAACAGTGCTTGTTCCGTTTTTAACAGGATTGAATCCGTCAGTAGCATTAATATCAAGTGGATTAGGAACGCTAGCGTTTCTTCTTATAACGAAAGGTCAAGTACCAGCATATTTAGGATCATCATTCGCCTTTATTGCACCGATTATAACAGCGAAAACAGCAGGTGGACCTGGAGCAGCAATGCTTGGTGGTTTGCTAGCAGGACTTGTGTACATCTTAATCTCACTCGGAATTAAGAAATCAGGGTCAGAGTGGATTATGAAATTACTTCCGCCAATCGTAGTTGGTCCAGTCGTAATGGTAATCGGTTTAGCACTAGCGCATACAGCGGTTAACATGGCAATGAACGGTGCGGATGGTAAGTACAGCTTTACACACTTTTCAGTAGCCTTAGTAACATTAGCAATTACGATCATTTGCTCCATATTCGGAAGAGGGTTCTTCAGTATCATACCAGTTTTACTAGGAATTATCGGGGGTTACATCTTCGCATACTTCCAAGGGCTAGTCGATTTAAAACCAGTAGCTGAGGCGAAATGGTTTGTCGTACCTGATTTCACAGTACCGTTTGTAACATATACACCGGAGTTTTCATGGAAGATTGTACTCTTAATGGTACCCGTTGCGCTTGTAACAATTTCAGAACATATTGGACATCAAATTGTACTTGGAAATGTTATTAAAAGAGATTTAATTGAAAAACCAGGTTTACACCGTTCAATCTTCGGTGATGGGATAGCAACATTAATCGCATCACTAATCGGTGGACCGCCGAATACAACATACGGTGAAAATATCGGTGTACTAGCAATTACGAGAGCATATAGTGTATACTTATTCATCGGTTCAGCAGTATTCGCGATCATGTTCGGATTTATCGGTAAGATTTCCGCACTGATTCACTCCATACCAACACCGGTTATGGGTGGTGTATCAATCTTACTATTCGGTGTAATTGCATCAAGTGGGTTACGCATGATGGTTGACGAAAAAACAGACCTAAGTGACAAACGAAACTTAATGATTGCATCAGTTATACTAGTAATTGGTATTGGTGGAGCAGTACTTCATGTAGGAGATTCATTCCAAGTAGAAGGAATGGCGCTTGCAGCGATTGTAGGTGTACTGTTAAATCTACTACTACCAGAAACAAAACAAATTAAACAAACTAAGCAGATTGCTTCATAAAAATAACCTTTTAATTCAGTCCAGTGAGACAGAAAAGGGTGGCTTCTTCCTTGCACCCTAGTCTCACACGGCTAGGGTATTTTTATGCAGATATTGTTATATAAATACAAAAGTGATAACATAAAAATCAGAAAGATGAGGGATGACGATGAACCATTTGTTAACGATGAGTGAATTATCGGAGCAAGAAATTTCAGAAATCCTAAAAGACGCAGAAGATTTTGCGAATGGAAAAGAAGTTAAAACAACAGAGCAAACATTTGTAGCAAACTTGTTCTTTGAGAATAGTACGAGAACGAGGTTTAGCTTCGAAGTTGCTGAGAAGAGATTAGGACTTGACGTTTTAAACTTTTCAGCAGATTCATCTAGCGTACAAAAAGGAGAAACGTTATACGACACGATAAGAACACTGGAATCAGTCGGAACAAAAGCGGTTGTCATCCGCCACGAGCAAGATCGCTACTTTGATGAATTAAAAGATCAGGTGAATATCCCAATCTTAAACGCAGGAGATGGCTGTGGAAACCATCCAACGCAGTGTCTATTAGACCTCCTTACAATTAAACAAGAGTTTGGAAGCTTTGAAGGTTTAAAGATTGCAATAGTAGGAGATGTTCGTCATAGCCGAGTAGCACGATCTAATGCAGAGGCATTAACGAAACTGGGTGCGACAATTTACTTCGCAAGCCCAGAAGAGTGGAAAGATGAAGACAACACATTTGGAACTTACAAAGACTTAGATGAACTTGTTCCAGAAGTGGATGTGATGATGTTACTGCGTGTACAGCATGAACGTCATGATCATTATGAAACAGACATTATGAAAGAGTATCATGAGAAACACGGATTAACAGTGGAAAGAGAAAAGCGTATGAAAGAAGGAAGCATTATTATGCATCCAGCTCCAGTAAACCGTGATGTGGAAATTGCAAGTGAACTTGTTGAGTGTGAGCGTTCACGTATATTTAAACAAATGGAAAATGGAGTTTACGTAAGAATGGCTGTACTAAAACGCGCCTTACCAAATGTATTAGGAGGAATGAAACATGAATTATTTGTTTAAAAATGGTCGTTATATGAATGAAGAAGGAAAAATCGTAGCAACAGATCTTCTCGTACAAGACGGTAAAATCGCTAAGGTAGCAGAAAATATTACGGTAGATAATGCTGAAGTAATCGATGTGAACGGAAAGTTAATCGCACCTGGATTAGTAGATGTACACGTACATCTTCGTGAACCAGGTGGTGAACATAAAGAAACAATTGAAACAGGTACATTAGCAGCGGCAAAAGGTGGATTCACTACAATTTGCTCAATGCCAAATACACGCCCAGTACCAGATTGCAGAGAACATATGGAAGACCTGCAAAAACGTATTAAAGAAAAAGCGCATGTCAACGTACTACCATACGGAGCAATTACAGTACGTCAAGCTGGTTCTGAAATGACAGATTTCGAAACGCTAAAAGAACTTGGAGCATTTGCTTTCACAGATGACGGTGTAGGCGTGCAAGATGCGAGCATGATGTTAGCGGCTATGAAACGTGCAGCAAAATTAGATATGGCAGTAGTTGCGCACTGTGAAGAGAATACGCTTATTAATAAAGGTTGTGTACATGAAGGGAAGTTTTCTGAGAAACACGGATTAAACGGTATCCCATCAGTATGTGAATCTGTACATATTGCAAGGGATATACTGCTTGCTGAAGCAGCAGATTGCCACTATCACGTATGTCACGTAAGTACGAAAGGTTCTGTACGTGTAATCCGTGATGCGAAACGCGCTGGAATTAAAGTAACAGCAGAAGTAACGCCACATCACTTAGTGTTATGTGAAGATGATATCCCATCAGCTGATCCTAACTTTAAAATGAACCCACCGCTTCGTGGAAAAGAAGATCATGCAGCATTAATTGAAGGTTTATTAGATGGAACGATCGATATGATTGCAACTGACCATGCACCGCATACAGCAGAAGAGAAAGCACAAGGAATTGAAAGAGCACCATTCGGAATTACTGGTTTTGAAACAGCATTCCCGCTTCTATACACAAACCTTGTGAAAAAAGGAGTTATTACGCTAGAACAGTTAATTCAATTCTTAACAGAAAAGCCAGCTGATACATTCGGCTTAGAAGCAGGTCGCCTAAAAGAAGGTAGAGCAGCTGATATTACAATCATTGATTTAGAACAAGAAGAAGAGATTGACCCAACAACATTCTTATCAAAAGGAAAAAATACACCATTCGCAGGTTGGAAATGCCAAGGATGGCCGGTAATGACAATCGTTGGTGGTAAGATCGCATGGCAAAAGGAGAGTGCATTAGTATGAAAAGACAACTTATCTTAGAAGATGGAACAGTATTAATTGGAACAGGTTTCGGAGGCGAAATCGAAAAGTCAGGTGAGGTTGTATTTACAACAGGAATGACTGGATATCAAGAAACATTATCTGATCCATCATATTGCGGTCAAATCGTAACATTCACGTACCCATTAATCGGAAACTACGGCATTAACCGTGACGATTTTGAATCCATTCACCCATCTGTAAATGGTTTAATCGTAAACGAAATTTGTGATCACCCATCAAACTTCCGTAATGAAATTTCGTTAAATGATTACTTAAAAGAAAGAAACATCCCAGGATTAGCAGGAATTGATACGAGAAAATTAACAAGAAAAATTCGTCAATATGGTACATTACGTGGACGCCTTTGTAACATGGATGCAGATGTAGAGTACATTGTGAGCCAATTAAAAGCGACAGTATTTACAGATCATGTGAAACGTGTATCAACGAAAGATCCATACCCAAGTCCAGGTCGTGGTCATAGAGTTGTACTAGTAGACTTCGGAATGAAGCATGGTATTTTACGAGAATTAAATAAGCGTGACTGTGATGTAATTGTAGTACCTTACAATACAACAGCAGAAGAGATTTTACGCCTTAGCCCAGATGGAATTATGTTAAGTAATGGACCTGGAGACCCGAAAGATGTACCAGAAGCAATTGAAATGTTAAAAGACATTATCGGTAAAGTTCCTTTATTCGGGATTTGCTTAGGACATCAGTTATTCGCACTAGCATCAGGTGCGAATACAAGTAAGTTAAAATTCGGTCACCGTGGTTTAAATCATCCAGTAAAAAATCTTGCAACTGGAAAAGTAGCAATTACATCTCAAAACCATGGTTACGCAGTAGAAGAAGAATCAGTTGAAAATACAGAACTTGAAATTACACATGTTGCTTTAAACGATGGAACAGTAGAAGGTCTTCGTCATACGAAGTTCCCAGCATTTACAGTACAATATCATCCAGAAGCTTCAGCAGGACCAGAAGATGCAAATGATTTATTCGAAGATTTCTTAGCAATGATTGAAAACTTCAAGAAAGAAGGGGAAGAGTTATGCCAAAACGCCTAGACATTAACACAATTTTAGTAATCGGATCAGGACCAATTGTAATTGGGCAAGCAGCAGAGTTTGACTACTCTGGTACACAAGCTTGTCAATCTCTTAGAGAAGAAGGTTACAAAGTAATCCTTGTTAACTCTAACCCAGCAACAATTATGACAGATACTGCAACAGCAGATAAAGTATACATTGAGCCTTTAACATTAGAATTCGTAAGCCGAATCATTCGTAAAGAACGTCCAGATGCAATCTTACCAACATTAGGTGGTCAAACAGGTTTAAACATGGCTGTTGAACTTGCGAAATCAGGCATACTTGAAGAGTGCGGAGTTGAAATTTTAGGAACAAAATTATCAGCAATTGAGCAAGCGGAGGATCGTGATTTATTCCGTACATTAATGCAGGAATTAAATGAACCAATTCCATCTAGTACCATTATTCATACGCTAGAAGAAGCACATGAATTTGTAAAAGAAATTGGATATCCAGTTATTGTTCGCCCAGCATTTACAATGGGGGGAACAGGTGGCGGAATCTGTAGTAATGAAGAAGAACTAATTGAAATCGTATCAGGTGGATTAAAACATAGTCCAGTAACACAATGTTTATTAGAAAAGAGCATTGCTGGTTGTAAGGAAATTGAATATGAAGTAATGCGTGATTCAAATGATAACGCGATTGTAGTATGTAACATGGAAAATATCGATCCAGTTGGAGTTCACACAGGTGATTCTATCGTTGTAGCACCGAGCCAAACGCTAAGTGATCGTGAGTATCAAATGTTGCGTAACACTTCATTACGAATTATTCGAGCATTAGGAATTGAAGGTGGATGTAACGTTCAGCTTGCACTTGATCCACATAGCTTCCAATACTATGTAATCGAAGTAAATCCACGTGTAAGTCGTTCATCTGCACTAGCATCTAAAGCAACTGGCTATCCAATTGCAAAATTAGCAGCGAAAATTGCAGTCGGCTTAACATTAGATGAAATTATAAACCCAGTAACGCAAAAAACATACGCTTGCTTCGAGCCAGCATTAGACTATGTTGTTTCAAAAATTCCGCGCTGGCCATTTGATAAGTTTGAATCAGCGAACAGAACACTGGGTACACAAATGAAGGCAACTGGTGAAGTTATGTCAATTGGACGTAACTTAGAGCAATCATTATTAAAAGCGGTTCGTTCTTTAGAACTTGGTGTTTATCACTTAGAATTAGACCACTTAAAAGAACTTGATAAAGAAACGATGAAAAAACGTATCATTAAAGCAGATGACGAGCGACTATTTATTGTAGCAGAAGCAATTCGTCAAGGTGTAACGAAAGAAGAAATCAACGAATGGTGTGAAATGGACTTCTTCTTCTTACAAAAAGTTGAAAACATCGTAAACATGGAACGTGAAGTAAAAGAAAATGTAGGAAATATAGAAGTATTACAATCAGCGAAAGAAATGGGCTTCAGTGACCATTACATCGCCAATGCTTGGAACAAAACAGAGCGTGAAATTTACGATATGCGTAAAGAAAGCAATATAACTCCTATTTATAAAATGGTAGATACTTGTGCGGCAGAGTTTGAATCTGCAACACCATACTATTACAGCACATATGGTGACGAGAATGAATCGGTTAGAACAGATCGTAAGAGTGTTGTCGTACTAGGGTCTGGTCCAATCCGTATCGGTCAAGGTGTTGAGTTTGACTACGCAACAGTTCACTCTGTATGGGCAATTAAAGAAGCTGGGTATGAGGCAATCATTGTTAATAACAATCCAGAAACAGTTTCAACAGACTTCAGTATTTCTGACAAATTATACTTTGAACCATTAACAATCGAAGATGTAATGCACATTATCGATTTAGAAAAGCCAGAAGGTGTTATCGTCCAATTCGGTGGACAAACGGCAATTAACTTAGCTGCTAAATTAGAAGCTCACGGTGTGAAAATCTTAGGAACATCACTTGAAGATTTAGACCGTGCAGAAGATCGTGATAAGTTTGAAGCAGCTCTAACACAGCTTGGTATCCCGCAACCAGTTGGTAAAACAGCAACGACTGTAGAGCAAGCAGTAGCAATCGCTGACAAAATTGGCTACCCAGTATTAGTAAGACCATCTTACGTACTAGGTGGACGCGCGATGGAAATCGTATATCGTCAAGAAGAACTGCTGCACTACATGAAAAATGCGGTTAAAGTTCACGCAGATCACCCAGTATTAATCGATCGTTACATGGTTGGTAAAGAAATTGAAGTAGATGCAATTTCAGATGGTGAGAATGTATTCATTCCAGGTATTATGGAACACATTGAACGCGCTGGAGTTCACTCTGGTGACTCAATCGGAGTATATCCACCGCAAAGCTTATCTGCAAAGCTGAAAGAACAAATTATTGAACATACAATTGCACTTGGAAAAGGTTTAAATATTGTTGGATTACTAAATATCCAGTTTGTAGTATTTGAAGATCAAGTGTATGTAATTGAAGTAAACCCACGTGCGAGCCGTACAGTACCATTCTTAAGCAAAATTACAGGTGTACCGATGGCGAATGTTGCAACGAAAGTTATTTTAGGTCAAAATCTTGTAGAGCAAGGATACGGAACTGGTTATCATCCAGAAGAGAAAGAAGTGTATGTAAAAGCACCGGTATTCTCGTTCGCGAAACTACGTTCAGTTGATACAACATTAGGACCTGAAATGAAGTCAACAGGGGAAGTAATGGGGAAAGACTTAACGCTTGAAAAAGCATTATACAAAGGATTAGTTGCTTCTGGAATTAACATCCCAACGCACGGATCAGTAATCATCACAGTAGCGGATAAAGATAAAGAAGAGGCGATGGAAATTGCAAAACGTTTCCATGAAATCGGCTATAACTTATTAGCAACAGCTGGAACAGCACAAACATTAGCAGAGCAAAATATTCCAGTGCAAGTTGTAAACAAAATTGATTCTGAAGACTACAACTTACTTGATATTATCCGTCAAGGAAAAGCACAGTTTGTAATCAATACATTAACAAAAGGTAAACAACCAGCGCGTGACGGTTTCCGCATTCGCCGTGAATCAGTAGAAAATGGTGTGGCTTGCTTAACATCACTTGATACAACGAGAGCAATCTTACGAGTATTAGAATCTATGACATTCTCAGCTCATTCAATGAAAGAAATTACGCAAACAAAGCGTCACGAGGTGGTACATGCATGATGCAAAAGCAAAATATGATCGTCGTTAACCAAAAAGAAATCGCAAAAAACATTTACGAATTAGTGCTTCAAGGAACGTTAGTACAGCAAATGAACGAACCAGGGCAGTTTGTACACATTAAGGTAGCAGAGGGCATTGCGCCCCTTCTGCGCCGCCCAATTAGTATTTGTAATGTAGATCAAGAGAAGAACGAATTTACAATGCTATATCGTGCCGAAGGACAAGGGACAAAAACATTAGCAACTAGAAAACAAGGTGAAATGGTAGATGTACTAGGACCATTAGGACACGGTTTTCCTGTAGAAGAAGCAGAAGCTGGTCAAACAGCTTTATTAGTAGGCGGGGGAATTGGTGTACCACCACTTTATGAATTATCACAGCGCCTTGTTGCAAAGGGTGTACGTGTTATTCACATCCTAGGTTTTCAAACGAAAGATGTTGTTTTCTATGAAGAAAAATTTGCAGAACTTGGTGATACGTACGTTGCGACAGTAGACGGTACACACGGTACAAAAGGATTTGTCACAGATGTAATTGATAATTACGGAATTGACTTTGATATTCTTTATTCATGTGGTCCGTTAGCGATGCTTCGTGCATTAGAAGGACGTTACAAAGAGAAAAAAGCCTATATTTCATTAGAAGAACGTATGGGTTGTGGTATTGGAGCTTGTTTCGCATGTGTATGCCACTTACAAGAAGATCCAAGTGGACATTCTTACAAGAAGGTGTGTAGCGACGGACCAGTATTTCCAATCGGGGAGGTTGTACTATGAACAGATTGCAAGTTGAATTACCAGGATTATCATTAAAAAATCCAATTATACCGGCATCTGGATGCTTTGGATTTGGTCGTGAATATGCACAGTTTTACGATTTAAGTGTACTAGGATCAATCATGATTAAAGCGACGACAGAACAACCACGTTATGGAAATCCAACGCCTCGTGTTGCTGAAACACCAGGTGGCATGTTAAATGCAATCGGACTTCAAAACCCGGGATTAGACAAAGTCATGAATTCTGAATTACCATGGTTAGAACAATTTGACCTTCCAATTATTGCGAACGTTGCAGGCTCACAAGCTGAGGATTACGTAGCGGTTGCAAAGGAAATTTCTAAAGCACCTAATGTCCATGCACTAGAATTAAACATTTCTTGTCCGAACGTAAAAACAGGTGGTATCGCCTTCGGTACAAATCCTGAAATTGCTGCTGATTTAACGAAGCGAGTAAAAGAGGTTTCTGAAGTACCTGTATACGTGAAATTGTCACCGAACGTGGCAAACATAGTGGAAATTGCAAAAGCGATTGAAAATGCAGGTGCAGATGGTTTAACGATGATTAATACATTGCTTGGTATGCGTCTAGATTTAAAAACAGCTAAACCAATTTTAGCAAACCGTACAGGTGGGCTATCAGGTCCTGCGATTAAGCCAGTTGCAATTCGTATGGTACATGAAGTAAGCCAAGCGGTTAACATTCCAATTATCGGAATGGGTGGTATTGAAACGGCAGAAGATGTAATTGAGTTCTTCTATGCTGGTGCAAGCGCAGTTGCAGTAGGTACAGCGAACTTTATCGATCCGTTCGTATGTCCGACAATTATTGAAGAGTTACCAGCATTATTAGATGAATTAGGATTTGATCACATTTCGGAATGTCAAGGAAGGAGCTGGAAGTAAACATGTCACAGTCGTTAATCGTTGCATTAGATTTTCCAGGGAAACAAGAAGTAGAACAATTCTTACACCATTTTGAAGGGGAAGAGTTATTTGTCAAAGTAGGTATGGAGTTATTTTACAAAGAAGGCCCTGCAATTATTACGTACTTAAAAGAAAAAGGACATAAGATTTTCCTAGATTTAAAACTTCATGATATTCCGAATACAGTAAAAAGCGCTATGCGTAGCCTAGCTAGTCTAGATGTTGATATGGTAAATGTTCATGCTGCTGGGGGAAGTAGCATGATGAAAGCCGCGATTGAGGGATTAGAGGAAGGTAAGCAAGAAGGAAAAGAGAGACCGATTTGTATTGCAGTTACACAACTAACAAGCACTTCGGAAGCTATGATGAAAAAAGAGATTGGCATTGAGAAAACGTTAGAAGAAGCGGTTGCTCATTATGCAAAATTAACGAAGGAAAGTGGACTTGATGGCGTTGTTTGTTCAACACTTGAAGTTCCAAAATTACGTGAAGTATGTGGAAATGAATTTGTAACAGTAACACCGGGGATTCGTCTTGCAAGTGATGATGTTAATGACCAAGTGCGCGTAGCAACACCGAAACGTGCGAGGGAACTTGGCTCAAGCTACATCGTAGTTGGACGTAGTATTACAAAAGCAGAAAATCCGCTTGAAGCGTATAAAACAGTAAAACAACAGTGGGAAGGTGTAACAGTATGAAAAAAGAAATCGCATCGCATTTATTAGAAATTGGAGCAGTATTTTTACAACCGAATGATCCATTCACATGGTCTTCTGGTATGAAATCACCAATTTATTGTGATAACCGTTTAACTTTATCTTATCCAAAAGTACGTCAAGCAATTGCAGCTGGATTAGAAGAGCTAATTAAAGAACACTTCCCAACTGTAGAAGTTATTGCAGGAACAGCAACTGCTGGTATTGCGCACGCTGCATGGGTAAGCGATCGTATGGATTTACCAATGTGCTACGTACGTAGTAAAGCAAAAGGCCACGGTAAAGGGAACCAGATCGAAGGAAAAGCTGAAAAAGGTCAAAAAGTAGTAGTAGTTGAAGACTTAATTTCAACTGGTGGTAGTGCAATTACATGTGTAGAAGCACTTCGCGAAGCTGGCTGTGAAGTATTGGGAATCGTATCAATCTTCACATACGAGCTTGAAGCAGGAAAAACAAAACTAGAAGAAGCTAACGTAGCATCATATTCTTTAAGTGATTACAGTTCATTAACTGAAGTTGCAGCAGAAAAAGGTATGATCGGACAAGCTGAAACGAAGAAATTACAAGAGTGGCGTAAAAATCCAGCTGACGAAGCTTGGATCACAGCGTAACACGAAAAAAGACGACTGCGGGGGAACGCGGTCGTCTTTTTATATCATTGTTAAAATTTCATGTAAAGAATATATAGTAGGAACATCACACTTACGTTGCGAGTTATCTCGATTTAACCATATCCCTTGCATTCCAGCTGCTGTACTACTAATTGCATCAGTCTCTAATCGATCGCCAATATAATAGCAATCTTTCATTTCAAGATTCGATTGTAATACGGCTCTGTGAAAAATTTCAGGGTCTGGTTTTGATATACCGATTTCACTAGAAGTGAAAATATATTTGAAATATTGTAGAATGTTTAGAGCTGTTAATTTTTCGATTTGTTGCTCATAGTCTCCATTACTGATGATACCTAATGAGTGTCCTCTTCGCTGCAAGCTTTGTAATGTATAGAGTACATCTTCAAACGCGATCCAGTTTTTCTTGTATAGTTCTATATATTGATTGAATCTATGCTGAGATTCCCGGGGGGATAAGTCAACTCCATATACTTTAAATAAATGGGACATTCGCAATCCTTGTTGTTCTTGAAAAGATAATTCTTTGGATAAAAATTTGTTGAAATATTGTTCGGATAATTCATGCCATAGTTTTATATTCTCTAATTCGTTTCCTGAAAAAATATCATTATACTCTTGGAAGAAATATGAGATACCATTTTTCTCAGCAGTATCGTAATCAAGTAAAGTTCCATCAATATCAAAGAAAATCATATTACAATCTCCTCGCTAATAACTATTTAGCGTTTTCTGCAACTTCATATCCTCTTACAAACAATAAAGTCATATAAGAAACAATAAATGAGAAGATGCTATACATGCCAACCCAAAAGAAAAATTTTGGAGTGAAGGCGATAACACCTATTATTAAAAAACTAGCAAACGTTACAATCGGCATTACGTAATACGTTTTCGTCTTGCGCGTTCCAATAACAGAAACGATAAAGATAAGTAATGGACAAATTAATAAGACGAAAATCAATTCATTCATAGTTATGTCCCCTTTTCTAATTGCAGTAATCGGTTTCTCGTAAATGTTTTGAAATAAATACTCTCCTAATATAATTTCGCTAAGTGATAACGAATCCCTCTTAAAAATCAGTAATTCATGATGAATTTTACAATGAAAAAACGTAAGCAAGATAACACTTACTTACGTTATAAAATAAACATCGCAACGATTGTGGTGACAAGTAAGCCAATCACAACTGGTAAAAAGTTTCGGCGTGCAAGTTCAAATGGATCTACCTTGCAAATCGCAGCAGCAGGAATAAGCGCCCATGGAATTAACGTCCCGCCCCCAGTCCATATAGCTGCAATTTGCCCGAGTGCTGTTAATGTAGCTGTTCCATGTCCGAGTGCTGTGCCGAAAAGGTTTGCAATCGAACCAGCAAGCGATATACCGGAAAAACCAGATCCATCTAAGCCTGTTATGACACCAACAATAGTTAATGTTCCCGCCGATACATATTGATTTAAAGGAACAGTTTGAGATAAGGCGATTCCTAAGTCATTAATGATTCCATGTGAACCTTTCGGTAAATAGTCTCCAATAATCTTTACAAATCCGCTATCTCCTAAATAAAAGAGTGCAGCAATTGGGATAACTGGACCGAAGATTTTAAATCCGAATTGAAGCCCTTCTATAAAATAATCGGTCGTTTTATTCAGTCCATTCCCTTTATAGGTGATGAGAGAAATGATGATAATCATAATAACAGTCGTCCCGCCGATAAGTGCAGTTGCGTCGCTTCCTTGTAGTTTAAAGTGAATCATGCAAAGGATATCAATGATATATATGATAGGAATACATATAGCGAGCCATTTCTTTATGCGAGGAGATAATAAAATAGTAGTTTTAGATGGTTCCGTTGATGAAGAGGTGTCTTGCAATGATAATCCTGTATGAAATTCTTTTCGTAAGAAGAAAAAAGCGACGGAAGTTGTAACAACGCCCATAACGATAACGAGGGGAACACTGGCAGAAACGACGCTGGAAACAGGAAGGCCAGCTGCGTCTGCGGTTAATTTCGGTGCACCTTGAATAACGAAGTCACCAGATAAGGCAATGCCGTGTCCAAATAAGTTCATAGCAATCGCAACTCCAATTGGAGGAAGACCGACGCGTACAGCGACTGGTAATAAAATAGCCCCCATTAAGGCGACAGCTGGAGAAGGCCAAAAGAAGAAAGAAATGGTCATCATTAAAAGGCCGATAATCCAGTAGGCGAGTGTAGGGGTACGAATCATCTTTGTAAATGGTGAAATCATCGTATCATTTATGCCAGTATGAACGAGTAGGTTACTCATCGATACGATAATGGAAATGATTAATATAGTTGGTAATAGTTCAGTGATAGCGTAAATGAAGCTTTGAAAGATCCCGCTAATGGCAAGTGGGATAGAACTTGTAGCGGTTAATGCTAATAAAAAGATAAAAACGATACAAATGATCGTCGTGTCTTTTCGGAGAATAAAAAAGGTAATAATAGTGAGTAAACAAAGAATATAGAGGGCGTGTAAAAGTGTTAATTCAACTCCCATCACATTCACATCCTTTAGGCATTCGTGTAGTTTATTGTATGAAAGCAGTGAAAGTATGTGAGTATAGGAAAAAAGAAAAAGTGAAATTTCATGTACTGTAATGGCAAGGATGGAAAATGGATGTTACAATACAATTAATCCTAAAAATGGAATTCAAGGAGGGCTTATGCGCAAAAAAATTGGATTTTGGGGATTTATCATATCTTGTAGTCTATTAATCATTTTAAATCTGTTTACAAACAATGAATGGATCAGTATCATACCTGTTTTCGGGTTTGTTTTTGTACTGTTATATAACTGGGATGATATGAAAGAATATAGTAAGAAAAGTATTGGAATTATGCTAGGTATCATTGGTGTTTGCTCACTTTCTGTAGGGTTTATTTTAATAGAAGGGCAGAAACAGATGGAGAAAATATCTATTTTTCAAGAATGGATGTCGTCTGCAAAAGGTCTTTATATTGTAATTGTAGTAGTTATTTTTCTGAAAATTGTTATAAGTATAGCAAGTTACATATTAAAGGAGAGGTAGAATGGGGGAGTACGAATGAGAGAGAAAATAGGGTATTATGGTGTGCTCGTTTGTTTACTATTATCAGTTATTTCAGGGCAATTTCTTAAAAGTGAATGGATACCGATTATATTATGTATAGGAGTATTGATTTTTGCACCTATGTATCGCTGGAATGAATGGAAAGCATATAGCCGAAAAAGGAAAATTGTTTTCAGCATCGAGTTTGTCATTATAATTAGCACAATTCCGTTTTTGTTATTGAAAGGAAATGAGATCATAGACGGAATTGTAATGTTTCAAGGGTGGTTATTTATTGCGAAATTGATATATTTAATATGCATTTTAACGTTGGTAGCGGTAGTCGCCAAAAAAGTAAATGAAAAGCTATTCGCTAATGAATAAAAGAAAATGCCACCTTATTCGGTGGCATTTTCTCATTTTACTGAAGGAGCTTTTTGCATCTTTTTAATTAAACGAATTTGTCCGCGATGATTGATCTCATCTTCAAATACGTGAAACCATTTAAAATAGTTATTTGCTGGTTTGTCATACCAAAAGTCTGTCGTTTTAAATAGCCATTCATCAGGTAACGATTGAAAAGTCTCAATCGTTTTGGAACGTACTTCTTGTAATGTGTTTATGTAAAATTCTATAGAGTTGCCTTTTATTTTCTCGCGTCCAAGATCTCCTAACTCAATCGCAGGTAACCACCGTTCTAACTCAGCCTCCGTTGGTTCACGGTCTTCAAAAGTATGAATCTGGTAGTAAAATTCAATAGCGGCCATATGGTACAATAACATGCCGACTGAATTTGCTTCTTCATCATACAAATAATCAAGTTCTTCAATTGTTAAACCCTCCACCGCTTGCATTGTTGTATAGCGAGCGTAATTCATCATGGAAACAAGTTTGGAAAATTCAGGCTGTAAACCATCTATTTTATCAATTACAAAGTTCAATTAAAATTCCCCCTCTTTAAACGATGACTCCAGAGAAAGAATTCTATGTGCAGCGAAAAACTCCTTTTAAAAAGGTCATGATTTTAACAAGGTATGACAATTAGTTCTCGATTTGATTTTGTAATAACTTCATATCCATCTTTTGTGATGACAATATCATCTTCAATTCTACAACCGCCCCAGTCTGGTATATAAATGCCTGGTTCCACTGTAACAACCATACCTTCTTCTAAAGTAGCTTTACTTTCTTGGGATAAGCGGAGAGGTTCATGAATTTCTAACCCAAGACCATGACCAGTAGAGTGTCCAAAATATTGGCCGTATCCATGCTCAGTAATGTAATCTCTCGTTATATCATCGATACTTTTCGCAGTTTCCCCAGGTTTAATCGCTTCCGTCCCACGTTTTAACGCTTCTCGTACAATATTGTATATCTTTTTGAATTCTTCTGATGGTTCCCCAATTGCTACAGTACGTGTTATATCAGAACAATATCCATCGTAAAGTGCACCGAAATCTAATGTAACGACGTCGCCTCGTTCGATTATTTTATTTGATGCAACTCCATGAGGAAGTGAAGAACGGACGCCAGAAGCTACAATGATTTGGAATGAAGAGGATGTAGCCCCTTTTTTTCGCATGAAAAATTCTAACTCATCTCGTACATCATTTTCACTTATTCCTGGTTTTAGAAACGTAAGGATGTGGTGAAATGCTTCGTCAGCAATATTAGCTGCGATTTTCATTGTTTCTATTTCAGGCATGTCTTTAATGATACGAATATTTTCGATGATTTCGCACACTTGAACTATTTCCGCATGTACGTATTTTTGTAAGTTTTTATATTGTTGCAATGTCATGTTGTTTTCTTCAATTCCGAGTTTTTGAATGTTTAATTTCGATACTTGATTTGCAATTTCTTTTTCTAAATTTCCTGTATGCATAATAATTTCAGCATCTTTTATTTGTGATTTCGCTTGATCTACATAGCGAAAATCAGTGATAAAAACAGCTTTATCCGCAGAGATTAAGACGACGCCAGCACTACCTGTAAAGCCTGTTGCATATTGGCGATTTTCTTTTTTTGTAATCAGTAATCCGTCAATTTCATAGTTTTGAAGTTGATTTTGGATTTTATTAATTTTCAAAGTCATATTAATTCCCCCTATTCACAGTATTGAATAAAGCAAATAGCGTGCCAAAATGTATATTTGAAGAAAAGATAGTAGGGAAGACATGTATTTTAGGGGGAGGTAAAAAAATAGCCCGCCATTTGCGGGAGATGGTTTGTTCATAAAATCCAGATTGCTTCAATAAATAGTAGGGGGATGAAAAAATATTGATTGGAGTTACACTTGTACTTTATTTACATACTGTAAAAAAATTTATACAAATGTGAAATGACACTGTCAATTTTTTTGACAATATTGAATGGATATAGCAACTAAATTGAAAATAAATAAAAAATGCGCTGCTTATAAGCAACGCATTTTTATATTTACGCTTTTAATTTCATTACAGTATCAGCATCAGGTGTTACATATACAGTTTGCTGATTGTCATATGTAACAAATCCAAGTTTTGCACCACTCGGTTTTTTTACATGACGTATTTTTGTGAAATCAACGGGTACAGAACTAGACTCTTTTGCTTTACTGTAATAAGCGGCAATTTTTGCAGCTTCTAACACAGTTTCTTCAGCAGGTTCTAAAGAACGAATGACAACATGAGAGCCAGGTATGTCTTTCGTATGTAACCAAATTTCATCACGACGGGCAAATTTTGTTGTTAAATAATCATTTTGCTTATTGTTTTTCCCAACGAAAATCTCTGTACCGTCACTAGCTACATATTTATCCAATACTGGTTTTGTAGGTTTTTTCTTTGCATTTTTCGTCTTACGATTACGCACATATCCTTCTTCTGCTAATTCCTCACGAATTTCTTCAATATCTTTTGAAGAAGCAGCTTCCATTTGTTGAAGTAAGCTATCAAAATAAAGAATTTCCTCATTGGTTTTTTCGATTTGTTCTTCTACAACAACAACTGAATTTTTTGCTTTTTGGTATTTTTGGAAATAGCGTTGTGCATTGTCAGATGGTGTTTTTAAAGGATCTAATGTGATTTTTACAGTTCCGCCATTTTCATCGTAATAATTAACGACCTCAATATCTTTATCGCCTTTTTTTAAAGCATACATATTAGCTGTAAGTAGCTCTCCAAATAGTTGATATTTATCTGCTTTTCCAGCATCTTGTAATGTTTTTTCAAGTTTAATAAGTTTTTTCTCATTTTTATTTTTTTCGTTTTGCATAAAGCGTTCTAAATCATGAGCTTGTTGTTTTACACGGTCTCGCTCCGCTTTTCCGAAAAAGAAACGGTCTAACAATGTACTAACAGATGAGAATGTTTTTTCTTCTCCTTGCAAGTGTGTAAGAGGGAAAAGATAAAAGAATTCTTTCCCGTTTGCAGTAATCATTGTTGGCGAATATGTATGAGTTAGCAATGGTTTTTGTATGGAGAAAAACGCTGCACATAATGCTTTTTCATTTGCCATACCTGCTTTATTTACAACTTCTTTTGCAAATAATGGAGAAACTCCCATAAATGCTCCGACAATTTGTTTGTCCATGTTTCCAGATAAAAAGTCTAGCGGTCTAATAAAATCATCTTCTGTTTCGATAAGAAGCGGATTAACCTTATGTTGTGCTGGTGGGGCAACATATTCAGCTCCAGCATACACAGTACGATGGCGGTTTACCGCTAAAGATATGTGTTTTAAGCTATCTAAAATAACATTTGTTTTCGTATCTACTAAGATAATGTTACTGTGTCGTCCCATTATTTCAATTACTAATGTTTTTAATGATTCGTCTCCGATTTCATTACGACTGCGAACTGTAATTTGAATAATACGTTCTAAGTCGATTTGTTCAATCTTTTCAATAAACCCACCCTCTAAATGTTTACGAAGAAGCATACAAAACATCGGCGGTATTGCTGGCGAATCGTAGTTTTGATTCGTTAAGTGCATACGCGCATATGTAGGATGAGATGAAAGAATTAGTTTTTGATTCTTTCCATTCGCTCGAATATGTAATAAGATCTCGTATTTTGAAGGTTGATATATTTTGGAAATTCTTCCTGTGTAAAGAGAATTTGCAATTTCATGTGTAATCGCTCTTGTAAATAATCCATCGAATGCCATAAATGAACACTCCTTTCTAACTAAAAGTTAATTATAGCATTTTTTTGGACGAGGCTGAATAAGCTTTCAATAGAGTATGTCTGGAATCAGGAGGTCGATAGCAGGATGAACTGGTATGGAATGCGAGCACATGAAGTGGAAGAAAGAACGAATACAAATGTAAAGGTTGGTCTTACAGAGAAAGAAGCAGAAGGGCGAATAAAGAAATTTGGTACAAATGAATTAGAAGAAGCAAAAAGGCCTTCTGCACTAATGGTATTTTTAGCGCAATTTAAAGATTTCATGGTACTTGTTTTGTTTGGAGCAACAATTGTTTCTGCATTTTTAGGTGAATACATTGATTCTATTGCTATTGTTGCCATTGTTATTATCAATGGTATTCTCGGCTTTTTTCAAGAAAGAAAAGCTGAAAAATCATTGGAAGCTTTAAAGGAACTAGCCGCCCCGCAAGTTACTGTAATGCGGAATGGGAAGTGGGTAAAAGCACCATCTAAAGCACTCGTTTTAGGTGATATTATTAAGTTTTCCAGTGGTGATCGTATTGGGGCTGATGTGCGTCTTGTTGAGGCATCAAGTTTGTATATTGAAGAGTCTGCTTTGACAGGGGAGTCCGTACCTGTGCAAAAGAAGGTAGAAGCATTGCAAGGGCAAGAGGTTGCAATTGGTGATCAAAAAAATATGGCTTTTATGGGGACAATGATTACGCGAGGATCTGGAACAGGCGTTGTTGTAGCAACTGGTATGAATACAGCGATGGGTCAAATTGCAAATATGTTACAAAATGCAGAGCAAATGGAAACGCCACTGCAAAGAAGGTTAGAGCAACTCGGAAAAATATTAATTATTGTGGCTCTTATTTTGACAGCACTCGTTGTATTAGCTGGCGTGTATCAAGGGAATGAAGTATATCATATGTTTTTAGCTGGCGTGTCGTTGGCTGTTGCGGCTATTCCAGAAGGATTGCCAGCAATTGTTACAGTAGCTTTATCGCTTGGTGTACAGCGTATGATAAAAAAGAGAGCAATTGTAAGGAAGTTACCAGCCGTAGAAACATTAGGCTGTGCTTCTGTTATATGCTCTGATAAAACGGGAACAATGACGCAAAACAAAATGATGGTAACACATATGTGGTCAGGCGGAGAATTGTGGAAAGTGACAGGGCAAGGGTATGAACCTAATGGCTCTTTTATGAAAGGTGAAAAAGAAGTAAATCCAGCTAAGACAAAAGCACTTTATCAACTACTTACATTTGGTTCACTATGTAACAACGCAAATATTATTCAAAAGAAAAAGACGTACGTATTAGATGGAGATCCAACAGAGGGAGCGCTTGTAGCTGCAGCAATGAAAGCTGGGATAACACGTGAGGCATTGAAAGGGAAATTTGAAATTATTCGTGAATTTCCATTTGATTCAACTCGAAAAATGATGAGTGTTATTGTACGAGATCGAGAGGGGAAGAAGTTTGTTGTTACGAAAGGAGCTCCAGACGTTCTCTTGCAAATGAGTCAAACGATCTTATGGGGGGATAAGCAGCAGCCGTTAAGTGAGTTATATAGAAAAGAAGTACAGGCGGCTATTCATAGTTTAGGTAGTCAAGCACTTCGAACAATTGCAGTTGCATTTAAGCCTTTAAAAGTCACGGATTCTATTGAACATGAAAGAGATGTTGAAAAAGATTTTATGTTGGTTGGGATACAAGGTATGATTGATCCGCCAAGGCCAGAAGTGGCGCAGGCGGTAAAAGAGTGTAAAGAAGCTGGTATTCGAACAGTAATGATTACAGGTGATCATAAAGTGACAGCAATGGCGATCGCTGAACAATTAGGAGTTTTACCATCAGGTGGACGCGTTGTTGAAGGAGTAGAACTCGCGAATATGGATGTAGAGGAATTAGAAAATGTTGTAGAAGATACGTATGTATTCGCTCGTGTATCACCTGAACATAAATTGAAAATTGTTAAGGCACTGCAAAATCAAGGGCATATCGTAGCGATGACAGGCGATGGAGTGAACGATGCCCCAGCCATAAAAACAGCGGATATTGGGATAGCGATGGGGATTACAGGGACAGATGTTGCGAAAGAAGCCTCTTCACTTGTTTTACTAGACGATAATTTTGCCACAATTAAATCAGCAATTAAAGAAGGAAGAAATATATACGAGAACATACGTAAGTTCATTCGCTACTTATTAGCGTCAAACGTTGGAGAAATTTTAGTCATGTTATTTGCGATGTTACTTGCATTACCACTACCGATGGTTCCTATTCAAATTTTATGGGTGAACTTAGTTACTGATGGTCTACCGGCGATGGCATTAGGTTTGGATAAGGCTGAGGGAGATGTAATGAAAAGAACGCCGCGCCATCCGAAAGAAGGAGTATTCGCTAGAGGGCTTGCGTGGAAAATAATAAGTCGAGGGTTTTTAATTGGGGCAGTGACGTTAGTAGCGTTTATTATTGCGTATAACCAACATCCAAATGAACTGAAATATGCACAAACTGTAGCGTTCGCGACGTTGGTACTTGCTCAGCTTATTCATGTATTTGATTGTCGTAGTGAGCATTCTGTCTTTCACCGTAATCCATTTGGGAACGTGTATTTAGTAGGGGCGGTTATCATTTCGTTACTACTCATGCTAGTGGTTATATATTATCCACCGTTACAACCGATCTTTAGCACAATGCCGATACAAGCAAGAGATTGGTTGTTAATTGGAGGTTTGTCGTCAATCCCGACTTTCTTACTAGTAGGTTCTTTATTAACAGGGAAAAAGGAGAAGAAGAAAAAGCCAGTGTTATATAAGAAGGGATTAAACTTGAAATAGTCAATTTTATGAAAATGTGATATAATTTACAGAAGGTAGTAGAGCCTTGTCTCTATTACCTTTTTCATTGAGTTATTTTATGGCTTGGATGTGATAAAAATGATTTCTAGTATGACAGGATTTGGAAGATCGAAAGTAGAAAGTGATACTTTTCAAATTACAGTAGAAATGAAATCGGTGAACCACCGTTTTTTAGAGATGAGTATTCGACTTCCTAAGCAAATGATGGTATTTGAGGACAAAATTCGTAAAATAATTGCAGAACAAGTTCGACGTGGACGCATTGAAGTGTCTATTAGTATAGCGGGTGAAGGGCTTGTTGAAAGAAAATTAAGTGTGAATTGGCAGCTTCTCAAGCAGTACCAGTCGATGATGGAAGATATAAAAGGGAAATTTCAATTACAAGATTCTATTACACTCGGGCAATTAATGGCAATGCCAGAAGTAACAGCAATTGAAGAAATAGAAAATGTAAATGAACATTTTGAGAACAGTTTATATGAGGCTGTTCGTCAAGCTGCTCATATGTTAAAAACGATGAGAGATGGCGAAGGAGAACGATTACATAAAGATATAGCGTATCGTTTACAAGAGATTAGCAATTGTGTAAATGCAATTATTCCACATGCACCAATTGTTACACAAAAATATCGTGAACGATTAGAGAATCGCTTAAAAGAATTACATAATCAAGATCTAGACGAACAAAGGTTACTAACAGAAGTTGCAATGTTTGCAGAGCGTTGTGATATTCATGAGGAGTTAGTTCGTTTGCAAAGTCATTTAGATCAATTTCGTGAAACACTGCAGATTGAAGAGCCTGTTGGAAGGAAAATGGACTTCATCGTGCAAGAGATGCATAGAGAAATTAATACGATTGGTTCTAAGGCAAATGACTTAACAATTTCAAAATATGTCGTAGAAATGAAAAATAACCTTGAAAAAATTCGTGAACAAGTACAAAATATTGAGTAGCTTTCAAAAAATATATAAAGTTATACGTGGTGGAGAAATCGGATAGACTTACTAGGAGGCGCAAACTATGGCCATGCGGTTTTTAAATATTGGATACGGAAATATTGTATCTGCTCATCGAATTATTGCTATTGTAAGTCCGGAGTCAGCTCCTATTAAACGAACAGTACAGGAAGCACGCGAACATAATGCTTTGCTTGATGCTACGTATGGGAGAAAAACAAGGGCGGTTATTGTTATGGATGATGGGCATGTTGTATTAAGTCCAATTCAGCCAGAGACGATTGCACATCGTTTGAATAATAAAGAAGATTTAAGTGAGGAAGGGTAGGTTTTACATATTTATGAGAAGTAGAAGAGGATTGCTTATCGTTCTTTCAGGGCCTTCTGGGGTCGGAAAAGGGACGGTTCGTAAAGAGCTGTTTAGCCATGAGGATACACGTTTTCAGTACTCTATTTCAGTAACGACACGTAAGCCGCGTGAAGGTGAAGTAGATGGTGTGGATTATTTCTTTAAAGAGAGAGAAGAATTTGAGGAAATGATTCGTAATGAAAAATTACTTGAGTGGGCTGAGTTCGTCGGTAATTATTACGGAACACCGATTGACTATGTTGAAAAAACATTACAAGAAGGAAAAGATGTATTCTTAGAAATTGAAGTGCAAGGAGCAATTCAAGTTAAGAAAGCTTTCCCAGAAGGTGTATTTATTTTCTTAGCACCTCCAAGTTTATCTGAACTAAAGAGCCGAATTGTCGGACGTGGTACAGAGACTGAAGATGTTATTGAAAATCGTTTAACTGTAGCGAAAGAAGAAATCGAGATGATGGACGCTTACGACTATGTAGTAGAAAACGATCAAGTTGAATTAGCTTGTGATAGAATTAAAGCAATTGTGGTTGGCGAACATTGCCGCCGCGAAAGGGTAGCAAAATATTATAAAGAAATGACGGAGGGTCTATAATTATGTTAAATCCATCAATTGACTCATTACTACTAAAAATCGATTCTAAGTACACATTAGTAACAGTAGCTGCAAAGCGTGCGCGTGAAATGCAAATTGTTAACAATTGTGTTATTGATCAACCTGTTTCTCATAAATGTGTAGGTAAAGCATTAGAAGAAATCGATGCGGAAGTATTAAGCTACGTACCAAGTGAAGATAAAGTAGCTGAATAAGCCTTTGCCTTCGACAAAATAAAACATAGACTTTATAATTTTCTATGTAACGGTAACAACCTATTTACAAGTAGGTTGTTATTTTTTTACGAAAGGAATGAAATATTGGTACTGACGAGCTGGAAATTCTATTTCAGTATTATAAGTTTGAAAAAGAAAGAGGACGAGTCATATGCTAAAAGGGAAAAAGATACTTCTATGTGTAACAGGAGGCATTGCGGTTTTTAAAGCAGCTGCGTTAACGAGCAAATTGACACAATCTGGTGCTATTGTAAAAGTGATGATGAGTGAGTCGGCAATGAAATTTGTTACGCCTCTTACATTCCAAGCACTTTCTCGCCATGATGTATATACAGATACATTCGATGAGAAGGACTCAGCTGTTATTGCTCATATTGATTTAGCAGATTGGGCGGATGTTGTACTTGTCGCACCTGCTACAGCCAATTGCATTGGGAAGTTAGCTGGTGGTATTGCAGATGATATGATTACAACTACTTTGTTAGCCACTACAGCTCCGGTATGGATTGCGCCTGCTATGAATGTGCATATGTATGAAAATAAAATTGTTCAAAAAAATATGATGACGTTGAAAACGCTAGGATATACATTTATTGAGCCTGGGGAAGGCTTTTTAGCATGTGGATATGTAGCAAAGGGACGACTAGAAGAACCTGAAGCGATTATTGCACGGTTAGAGGAAGCTTTCTCAGCACACAAACCATTGCAGGGAAAAAGAATATTAATAACTGCTGGCCCAACACGTGAAAAGGTTGATCCAGTTCGTTTTATGACGAATTTTTCTTCTGGAAAAATGGGGTATGCGATTGCAGAAGTGGCGGCGAATTTAGGCGCTGATGTTATACTCGTTTCAGGACCGACAGCATTAAATCCACCGTTACATGTAACAACAATACAAGTGGAATCTGCACAAGATATGTTAGAAGCAGTTCTTCAACATTATCAAAACGTAGACGTTGTCATTAAAACAGCAGCAGTTGCAGATTATCGTCCAAAATATGTTCATGATAATAAAATGAAAAAGCAAAATGGTGATGCTGTAATTGAACTCGAGAGAACGGTGGATATATTAAAAACGTTAGGTCAGAAAAAGGATAAACAGTTACTTATCGGTTTTGCCGCTGAAACGACAAATGTAGAGGAATACGCAACGAAAAAATTACGTGAGAAAAATGCAGATATGATTGTCGCGAATGATGTAAAAGCGCAAGGAGCTGGATTTGGCACGGATACGAACATTGTAACAATGTATAGAAAAGATGGAAAAGTTATTGAGTTGCCACTTTTAATGAAAAAAGAGGTAGCTCGTGAAATATTAAAGCAAATTGAAATGATGTTAGAAGATGATCGTTTATGAAATTTGCAAGTGTAATTGTTGATGTACCTGCCCGTCAGACAGATCGACCATTTGATTACATTATCCCTAAAAAATGGGAAGATATTGTACAGACAGGAATGCGTGTAGTTGTTCCGTTTGGGCCAAGAAAATTGCAAGGTTTTATTATTGGGATTAAAGATTCGGTTGATGTAGAAAGTAAGAAGTTAAAGACAATCCATGAAATATTAGATGTAACACCGGTTTTAAATGATGAATTATTAAAGCTTGGATATTGGCTTACAAGTGAAACGTTATGCTATATGATTTCAGCTTTTCAAGTAATGCTTCCAACAGCGATAAAAGCAACGTATAAAAAACGTCTACAACTTTGTAAACAGGAAGAAATAGCACCTGAAATACTATATTTATTTCAGGATAAAGAAGCAATTGATTTTGAAGTAATCGAGGAACAGCCACATTTATACCGGACTATTCAACAAGAAATTAAAAATGGTACGATTGAAGTCGTTTATCAAGTGAAAGATAAAGTGCAGAAGAAGAAGCAAAGAGTTGTTCTGCCGGAGTTGCCAGAAGATAAATTGGAATTAGCGGCATTTGAACTGAAAAGTAAAAAACAACAAGATGTACTCTATTATTTTGTGGAAAATTATAAAAGTGTACCGTTGAAAGTAATTACAGAAGAGTTACAAATAACAGATGCTCCAATAAAAGCACTTGTTAAAAAGGGATTCATTTCAGAAAAGTATGTGGAAGTATACCGAAACCCGTATGACGATGATGATTTTGAACAAACGAAACCATTTCCACTTACGGAGGAACAAAAACAAGTCATTACACCGATTTTATCATCAATTACAAATGAAACTTATAATCCATTTTTACTATATGGTGTTACAGGAAGTGGAAAGACAGAAGTATATTTACAATCTATAGCAGCAGTGCTCGAGAAAGGAAAAGAAGCTATCGTTCTTGTTCCTGAAATTGCACTAACGCCCCAAATGGTAGATCGTTTTAAAGGTAGGTTTGGCTCGCAAGTTGCAGTTCTTCATAGTGCGTTGTCTGTTGGAGAAAAGTATGACGAGTGGCGTAAAATTTTAAGAAAAGAAGTAAAAGTTGTAGTTGGTGCGCGTTCAGCTGTTTTTGCTCCTTTTGAAAATTTAGGGATTATTATTATTGATGAAGAGCATGAATCAAGTTACAAACAAGAAGATAATCCGAGGTATCATGCAAGAGATGTAGCTGTGTGGAGAGGACAATATCATAAATGTCCTATCGTTCTTGGTAGTGCGACACCGACACTCGAATCGTTTGCAAGAGCGAAAAAAGGTGTTTATGAACTACTAACAATGGAAAAACGTATGAATGAACGAGCTTTACCAACAGTAGAGATTGTTGATATGCGGGAAGAACTTCGTGATGGGAATCGATCAATGTTTTCTAAGGCGCTGCATGAAAAAATAGCAAATCGATTAGAAAAGAAAGAACAAATGGTACTCTTTTTAAATAGAAGAGGTCATTCTACATTTGTTATGTGCCGTGATTGTGGGTATGTTGTACAATGTCCGCATTGTGATATTTCACTGACATATCATAAAATGAATCATCGTTTAAAATGTCATTATTGTAGTTACGAAGAGAATATGCCAACAGAGTGTCCAGCTTGTCAAAGTACATACATTCGTTTCTTTGGTACAGGTACACAAAAGGTAGAAGAGGAAATTACAAAACTATTTCCAGAGGCGCGAGTCATTCGAATGGATGTAGATACGACAAGTCGAAAAGGAATGCATGAAAAATTATTAAAGGCGTTCGGGGAAGAAAAAGCAGATATATTACTCGGAACACAAATGATTGCTAAAGGATTAGATTTTCCGAAAGTAACGCTTGTTGGGGTTTTAACTGCAGATACGATGCTTCACTTACCTGATTTTCGGGCGAGTGAAAAGACATATCAGTTATTGACGCAAGTAAGTGGACGAGCAGGTAGACATGAATTGCCAGGGGAAGTTGTAATTCAAACGTATACGCCAGAGCATTACAGTATAGAGTTAGCAAAGAACCAACAATATGATGTGTTTTTTGACCAAGAAATGCAGATGCGAAGAACGAGACAATATCCCCCGTATTACTATGTTGTACTCGTAACGGTATCTCATCCTGAATTATTAAAAGCGGTGCAAGTGACGGAAAAAATTGCCTCGTATTTACGAACGCATTGCTCACAGCAAACAATGGTGTTAGGACCAGTTGCTTCAGCAATTCCAAGGATAAAAGATAGATATCGTTATCAATGCATGATAAAATACAAACGGGAACCAAACTTAAAGAACGTGCTCAAAATGGTAAATGAACATTATCAAGCAGAAATGCAAAAAGAGCTACAAATCTCAATTGATTTTAATCCAACAATGTTAATGTAGCGGAGGGAAATATGGCAGTTTTAGAAATAGTAAAGCATCCAAATGAAGTATTAGAAACACCATGCGAAAGAGTAATTAACTTTGATAAAAAGTTAGTGAAATTGTTGAAAGATATGCATGAAACAATGTTAATTGCGGACGGAGTCGGTTTAGCTGCGCCTCAAGTAGGCGTAAGCTTGCAAGTAGCGGTTATTGATATCGGTGATGATACTGGGAAAATCGAGTTAATCAATCCATCAATATTAGAAAAACGTGGTGAACAAGTAGGTCCCGAAGGCTGTTTAAGCTTCCCGGGACTTTATGGTGAAGTGGAACGTGCCGATTATATTAAAGTAAGAGCGCAAAATCGCCGTGGGAAAGTATTTTTATTAGAAGCGGAAGGATTTTTAGCGCGTGCAATTCAGCATGAAATCGATCATTTACACGGTGTTTTATTTACATCGAAAGTGACAAGATATTATGAAGAAAACGAACTAGAATAGGTGTTAAAAGGAGCGGTTTTTAAATGATAAAAGTAGTGTTTATGGGAACACCGGACTTTTCAGTGCCGGTGCTTCGTCGTCTTATTGAAGATGGCTATGATGTAGTAGGTGTTGTGACGCAACCTGATCGTCCGGTAGGTAGAAAAAAGGTATTAACACCTACACCTGTTAAAGTTGAAGCGGAAAAACATGGTATCCCTGTGTTGCAGCCGTTAAAAATTCGTGAAAAAGATGAATATGAAAAAGTATTGGCATTAGAGGCAGATTTAATTGTAACAGCTGCATTTGGTCAGATTGTACCAAATGAAATTTTAGAAGCACCAAAGTATGGATGTATTAATGTCCACGCTTCTTTACTACCTGAACTTCGTGGTGGTGCACCAATTCATTATGCAATTATGGAAGGTAAAGAAAAAACAGGTATTACAATTATGTATATGGTAGAAAAATTGGATGCTGGTGATATCTTAACGCAAGTGGAAGTGGAAATTGAAGAGCGTGAAACGACAGGCTCATTATTTGATAAATTAAGTGAAGCAGGAGCACATCTTCTATCTAAAACAGTACCTTTATTAATTCAAGGTAAGCTAGAACCGATTAAACAAAACGAAGAAGAAGTAACGTTTGCGTACAATATAAAACGTGAGCAAGAGAAGATTGATTGGACAAAAACAGGTGAAGAAGTATACAATCACATTCGCGGATTGAATCCATGGCCAGTTGCTTATACAACTTTAGCAGGACAAGTTGTTAAAGTATGGTGGGGAGAAAAAGTACCTGTAACTGAACCGGCTGAAGCAGGTACGATTGTTGCAGTCGAAGAAGATGGTTTTGTTGTAGCAACTAGTAATGAAACAGGTGTTAAAATTACTGAATTGCAACCTTCTGGTAAAAAGCGTATGAGTTGTTCACAATTTTTACGTGGAACAAAACCTGAAATTGGAACGAAGTTAGGAGAAAATGCATGAGACAAAATGTGCGTGAATTAGCTCTTGATGGTTTAATTCAAGTGGAAAAAAGTGGTGCATATAGCAACTTACTTTTAAATAATCTAATTGAAAAAAGTGCAATTGATAGAAAAGATATTGGTTTATTAACTGAAATTGTATACGGAACGATTCAACGTCGTGACACATTAGATTATTATTTACAGCCTTTTTTAAAAAAGAAGGTTGAGGCGTGGGTAAGAGTATTGCTTCGCTTATCTTTATATCAAATGATTTATTTAGACCGAGTGCCAGAAAGAGCGGCTATTCATGAAGCTGTTGAGATTGCAAAGCGTCGTGGGCATAAAGGGATTTCAGGCATGGTGAACGGAGTATTACGTTCAATTCAGCGAGAAGGTGTACCTTCATTAGATGAAATCAAAGATCCAGTAGAACGTCTTGCAATTGCAACAAGTCATCCAGTTTGGCTTGTCCAAGAGTGGACTTCTGCATATGGTTTAGAGACTGCAGGGAAAATGTGTGAAGTAAACATGTTACCTCCTGTACCTACAGCACGTGTGAATATTGATAAGGTAACGGTAGAAGAAGCGATTGAGTTGTTGGCAAGTGAAGGTATAGAAGCAAAACGTGGTGACTTGTCAGATGATGCAATTCAGATTGAAAGAGGGAATGTAGCGCATACAGAAGCGTTTAAAAAAGGATTTCTTTCTATTCAAGATGAAAGCTCTATGCTTGTAGCACGCGCTTTAGAACCGAATACGGGAGATGCAGTTCTTGATAGTTGTGCTGCTCCGGGCGGAAAAACAACGCATATCGCAGAACGATTAAAGGGAACTGGTAAGGTCATGTCTCTTGATTTACATGCACACAAAGTGCGCTTAATTAAACAGCAAGCAGAGCGACTTGGTCTAGAAAATGTCGAAACAAAAGCGCTAGATGCTAGAAAAGTGCAAGAGCACTTTGCAAATGAAACGTTTGATAAAATATTGGTAGATGCACCGTGTTCTGGATTTGGTGTAATTAGACGTAAACCTGATATTAAGTTAGGAAAAGATAAAGGTGATAGTGAAAGATTATCGACGATTCAAATTGCAATACTAGAAAAAATAGCACCATTATTAAAACAAGGCGGTCGTCTTGTTTATAGTACGTGCACAATTGAAAAAATAGAAAATGAACAAGTAATAGAGAAATTTTTAAAAGAACATCCTGAATTTGAATGGGATACTACGATAAAAGAACGTATGCCAGAAAAATTAAGTCCGTATATTGATGAAGGTCAAGTACGAATTTTACCGCATTATTTTGCAACGGATGGCTTTTATATTGCTTGTTTAAGGAAGAAGGTGTAGCATCATGGAAACGACTGTAAGAAAACAAAAGAAAAATGTAGAAACGAAGAAACCATCAATTTACTCTTTACAACTTCATGAAATGCAAGATTGGTTAAAGGAACAAGGAGAACCGAAGTTCCGCGCTGGACAAATTTTTGACTGGCTATATAAAAAACGTGTGAAAAATTATGAGGATATGTCAAACCTTTCTAAAGGATTGCGTGATAAATTGTCGAATTCCTTTGATATTACTACTTTAAACACGTTAGTAAAACAAACGTCTTCGGATGGAACGATTAAATTCTTATTCCAATTATATGACGGATATTCTATTGAAACGGTATTAATGCGACATGAATATGGAAATTCCATTTGTGTAACAACGCAAGTTGGTTGTCGTATTGGATGTACGTTCTGTGCTTCGACACTTGGTGGACTGAAACGAAACCTAGAAGCTGGAGAAATCGTAGCGCAAGTAGTAGAAGTTCAGCGTGCGCTTGATGAAACAGAAGAACGTGTAAGTTCTCTTGTTGTTATGGGAATTGGAGAACCATTTGATAACTACGATAATTTAATGGGATTCTTACGCATCACTAACCATGAAAAAGGACTTCATATTGGCGCGAGACATATGACTGTTTCGACGAGTGGAATTATCCCGAAAATTTATAAGTTTGCTGAAGAAGAACTACAAATTAATTTTGCGATTTCATTGCATGCTCCAAACTCAGAATTACGTTCAAAATTAATGCCGATTAACCGTGCTTATAAATTACCGGATTTAATGGAAGCTATTAAATACTATGTAAATAGAACAGGGCGTCGTATTACTTTTGAATATGGATTATTTGGAGGAGAAAATGACCAAGTTGAGCACGCTGAAGAGCTTGCTGCGCTCTTAAAAGGTGTAAAATGTCATGTGAACTTAATTCCGGTAAACTACGTACCTGAACGTGATTATGTACGTACGCCACGTGAGCAAATTTTCTTATTCGAGAAAACGTTAAAAGATCGTGGAGTGAATGTAACGATTCGCCGTGAACAAGGTCATGATATTGATGCAGCCTGCGGTCAGTTGCGTGCGAAGGAGCGCAAAGAAGAGACGAGGTGACGAGATGAAAGCCGTATTTCTATCGGATAAAGGAAAAGTTCGTCAACATAATGAAGATAGTGCAGGAGTTTTTCACAATTTAGATGGAAATGTTTTAGCGGTAGTAGCAGATGGAATGGGAGGTCATCGAGCTGGTGATGTAGCTAGCTCGATGGCCATTCAATTATTCCATGATTATTGGAAGCAAACGCATAATATGAATGAACCGAAAAAAGTAGAACAATGGTTACATACTAGTGTTGGGATTATTAATGAGCGTATATATGAATACGCTCAGCAAAATGTAGAATGTAATGGTATGGGAACAACGCTTATAATAGCTGTTTGTACACCAAGTTTTGTGACAATAGGGCATATAGGAGATAGTCGTTGCTATATGGTATCAGAAGGAGAAATGACGCTTGTAACGGAAGATCATTCGCTTGTAAATGAGCTTGTGAGACATGGTGAAATTTCAAAGGAAGACGCAGAGTATCATCCGAAAAAGAATGTCTTATTAAGAGCGTTAGGAACAGAAGAAAAAGTTGGATTAGATGTTAAAACGTTGGTGCTTGAGGAAGATGATCAGTTGCTTCTTTGCTCTGATGGGTTATCAAACAAAGTTTCTATTGATGATATGAAACAAATTTTACAGTTAAATGAACAGCTTGAAGGTAAAGGGCAGCGTCTCATTCAATTGGCGAATGATCGTGGTGGAGAAGATAATATCACACTTGTTCTTATTGATTATGCGGGTTCGACAAACGAAAGTAGGTGAAGTGCAACGTGCTGATTGGAAAACGCTTAAATGACCGTTATAAGCTGCTGAAAATGATAGGTGGTGGCGGAATGGCCAATGTATATTTAGCTCATGATGATATACTTGGCCGAGATGTAGCGGTAAAAATATTAAGACTCGACTATTCAAATAACGAAGAGTTTATTAAACGTTTCCATCGAGAAGCGCAGTCTGTTACAACGTTGTCGCATCCAAATATTGTGAATATGTATGATGTCGGAGAAGAAGATGGTATATATTATCTTGTCATGGAATATGTACCTGGGCAAACATTGAAGCAATACATAATTGAGCAAGGGATGTTACCTATAGGAGAAGCTCTTGATATTATGGGGCAGCTAACATCCGCCATGGCACACGCCCATCATTTTGAAATTGTGCATCGTGATATAAAACCGCACAATATTTTAATTCGAGCTGATGGAATAATAAAAGTAACAGATTTTGGAATTGCGACAGCTACAAGTGCAACAACAATTACACATACAAATTCAGTACTCGGTTCAGTCCATTATTTATCACCAGAACAGGCACGCGGCGGGATAGCAAATAAACAATCGGATATTTATTCTCTTGGAATAGTTATGTTTGAATTGTTAACAGGAAGACAACCGTTTTCTGGCGAATCTGCTGTTGCTATAGCTTTAAAACATTTACAAAGTGAAATCCCATCACCAAAAAGATGGAATGAAAATATTCCGCAAAGTGTTGAAAATATTATATTAAAGGCAACTGCAAAAGATCCGTTCCATCGATATCAATCTGCCAATGCGATGAAGCGAGATATTGAAACTGCGCTATATCCAGAGAGGATAAATGAGCAACCATTTTACATACCGGAAGATATGGAAGCGACGAAAGCGATTCCGATTATTCAACAAGAACAATTATTTGGAAATGTAAGTGATGAAACGATTGTTTTAAAAGGGAGTAAAGCGGAGGAACCAATAAGAGCAGAAGCAGCTGAGTTAGATAAGAAGAAAAAACGGAGTAACAAGTGGCTTAAAGTTTTAATTTCAACATTTTTATTTTTAGCAATAGGAATAACATTAGCACTTACGGTTATTCCAGGATTATTTATTCCGAAAGATGTGAAAGTTCCTGATGTGGCTGGTATGAAATACACGACAGCTGTAAATACATTAGTAGAAAAAGGCTTTGAGGTGACGGAGCCTAATATTGTATATACAGATGATGTTGAGGTTGGGGATGTAATAAAAACAGATCCTGTAGCAGGAAGAGTCGTAAAAGAAAACGCTAAAATCACTATCTATCAATCAGGTGGAAAAAAGAAAAGTAAGATGAAGAATTTCACAGGACAAAACTTTGAGAGTGTAAAAACTGAGTTAGAAGAAAAATATAAACAAGTTACAGTAAATTATATTGAAAATGATAAGCCGAAAGGTGAAATTGTAGAGCAAATTCCGACGCCTGATCAAATGGTTATAGAAGCGGAGCAAGAACTGAAAATCTGGGTAAGTAAAGGTCCTTATCAAATTAGACCAGGTGATTTTTCGGGGTGGACCGAAAATAGTGTAACTGGTTATTTGAATGAGAGAAAACTAACTTCGGATATAAAACGAGAGTATTCAGATACAGTTGAAAAAGGACTTGTAATTTCACAATTTCCAAAGCCAGGTACACCATTAAAAGAGGGAGATAAAGTAACTATTATTATCTCTGATGGTCCGAAGCCTAAAGTGACTAAAACGGTAAAAGTGGACAATATTTCTGTCCCATATGAGCCTGCTGTAACAGGTGAGAAAAAGCCGCAAACAATAGAAATTTATAAAGAAGATATGCAGCAAAAAATGGATAGACCGGTTGAAACGAGAACAATTACTGAATCAGCGACTATTTCTTTAGAATTTGTAATTCAAGAAGGTTCAAAGGGACACTATAAAATTGTACGAGATGGAGTAACAATCATTGACAAAGAAGTACCATATCCAACTCAATAATAGTGAAAGTCTACTTATTATTATTGCCTGTTATGCTGTCTACAAAGTGGACGGTATAGCAGGCAAAAATATATGATTCAAAAAGCTAGTAAAGTGATGCAACTGTAAATGTTTTTTGCATTTAATGGAAGATTTATTGTATATTAGCGAAAGTATATAGGATAGGTATTGAAATCGTTATTTGAAAAATTTAAATCCATTCATTTTTAAATTCAGCATCACCTTATACGAAAAAGGAGAATTCTATGCCAGAAGGAAAAATTATAAAAGCTTTAAGTGGGTTTTATTACGTGCAGCATGAAGAAGGGGTTACGCAATGTCGTGGGCGAGGTGTATTTAGAAAAAATAAAATTACACCACTTGTAGGAGATCAAGTTGTTTTTCAGGCAGATAATCCAACTGAAGGTTATGTGCTTGAAGTATTTGATCGAAAAAATGAACTTGTTAGACCGCCTATTGCTAATGTTGATCAAGCGATCCTCGTGTTCTCTGCAGTAGAACCAGATTTTAATCCTGGACTGTTAGATCGATTTTTAGTGCTGATTGAATATCATAACATTAAGCCAATTATTTGTATTAGCAAGATGGATTTAGTGAATGAAAAGATGAAAGCAACTGTTGAAGCTTATGCGAAAGATTATCGCGAGATGGGTTATGATGTGTTATTTACTTCTATTAACACGTCAGAAAGTATTGATATATTAAAACCATACTTAGAAGATTGTGTTTCTGTCGTTGCAGGTCAATCTGGTGTTGGGAAATCTTCGATGCTTAATGTGTTACGTCCAGAATTAGAACTGAAAACAAATGATATTTCCTCACATTTAGGACGCGGGAAGCATACGACAAGGCACGTAGAATTAATTGCAATTGGGAGTGGGCTAGTTGCGGATACACCTGGTTTTAGTTCACTAGATTTCATAGATATAGAAGTAGAAGATCTTACATATTGTTTTCCAGAGTTGAAAGAAGCGAGTCAATACTGTAAATTTAGAGGGTGTACACATCTTTCTGAACCGAAATGCGCAGTGAAAGCAGCGGTTGAAGAAGGTAAGATTACAGAATATCGTTATAAGAATTATAAACAATTCGTAGAAGAAATTAGAGAGAGAAAGCCGAGGTATTAGTTATGATTAAAATTGCACCATCGATCTTATCAGCAGATTTTTCAAAATTAGGGGAAGAGATTAAAGATGTAGAAAAAGGCGGAGCGGATTACATTCACGTTGATGTAATGGATGGACATTTCGTACCGAATATTACGATTGGACCGTTAATTGTAGAAGCTATCCGTCCGATTACATCATTACCATTAGATGTACATTTAATGATTGAAAATCCTGATAACTATATCCCGACTTTCGCACAAGCGGGAGCGGATATTATTACTGTTCATGTAGAGGCGTGTCCTCATCTACATCGTACAATTCAGTTAATTAAATCTCATGGCATTAAAGCGGGCGTTGTATTAAATCCGCATACGCCGGTTTCAGTGATTGAGCATGTATTAGAAGATATAGATATGGTATTACTTATGACAGTAAACCCTGGATTTGGTGGACAGAAATTTATCCATTCTGTATTACCGAAAATTAAACAAGTAGCAGAAATGGTGAAAGAGCGCAATCTAGAAGTGGAAATTGAAGTTGATGGTGGTGTAAATGCTGAAACAGCAAGACTTTGTGTGGAAGCAGGAGCAAATGTACTTGTAGCTGGGTCAGCAGTATATAATCAAAAAGACCGCGGTGAAGCAATTCGCGTAATTCGTGGGTAGTGATGAACTTTTATCCTAGAAAAGTATTTATATGATAGGGTAAAAATATGTAAAAAGGCAATCTACCGAGTGGCAGATTGCCTTTTTACAATGGAAGGGGAAGAAAAATGATTATTCATATTTTAGCAGGAGGACCTTCGGAATATTACGCAGATTTTTCTCGATATGAGAGTGAGGAAGTAGTGTGGGCAGCGGTTGATAGGGGAGTATACCGTCTATTAAAGAAAGGAATTACTCCGGCTGTTGCGTTTGGAGATTACGATTCAGTTACTGAAGAGGAATTAGTATGGATGGGACAGCAAACGAACGAATTACATATTGTCCCGCGGGAAAAAGATCAAACGGATTTAGAAATTGCGATTAATTGGGCGTTAGAACAGAAGCCGGCACTAATTCGTATTTTTGGTGCTACCGGTGGAAGGCTTGATCACGGTTTAGCAAATATACAGATGCTTTTAAAAGGGTTAGAAGTAGAGATAGAAATGTGTATTGTGGACAATAAAAATGAAATAACTGTTAAAAAAGTGGGTACACATATAATTGAAGAAAATAAAAATTTCCCTTATGTATCTTTTGTGCCAGTTACTGAAATAGTGGAAGGGATTACATTACTTGCTTTTAAATACCCTCTTACTAATAAAACAATAGAATGGGGATCCACACTTTGTATTAGTAACGAACTCGTTGAGGAAAAAGGTACTTTTTCATTTACTTCTGGCATATTAATGTTGATAAGAAGCACTGATTGAAGAAACAATTTTGCTCCTTACATCATATAGTGACCAAGTGGAGTAATGGGGATTAGGAGGGAAACCATGAGATTTTATACAATTAAGTTACCTAAATTTCTTGGTGGAATTGTTCGTGCAATGTTAAATACCTTCAAAAAAGATTAAAAAAAGCACCTATTACCGGTGCTTTTTCCATTGGTATAGTAAAAAAAGAGCCTAGCGGCTCTTTTTTTTATTATTAAACACGTTCGATTTTGCCAGATTTTAATGCTCTAGCAGAAACGTAAACACGTTGAACTTTTCCGTCGATGCGTACGCGAACTTTTTGAAGGTTAGCGCCCCACTTACGTTTTGTAGCGTTCATTGCGTGAGAACGAGAGTTACCAGAACGAGCTTTTCTTCCAGTAATAGCACAAACACGAGCCATTTATATTTCCCTCCCTTGATACCTTACCATACGTAATTTTTCAATGTTAGTCTTTTATGCGATGCTAAAAACACTACTATAATTTAACACAACTAAAAAGAGAATGCAACACCGTAGAAAAAAGAAATCAAGAAAATTTACTTGACACTATATGTCAATGAAGAAAAGTTGAAATCCATAAAAATTGCTTGACATATTATAGTGGTACATGTTGTATAATAACAATGGACTATTTTGCTCATCATAAAAAAGTGTAATTTAAAACATAAAATATGAGAGTGAAAAGAAAGAACGATGGAATTTTCTTTAAAAAGATTATATGATAGTAACTAAAGTAGTCTAGCTCACTTTCACCATTTATGAAGGGGGAAACGAGATGTCAATTGAAATTAAAACGAAGTACGGTCAAATTGATATTAGTACAGATGTAATTGCAACAATTGCTGGAGGTGCCGCGGTAGATTGCTACGGTATCGTAGGTATGGCATCAAAAAATCAGTTAAAAGATGGATTAACAGACATTTTACGAAAAGAAAACTTCACTAGAGGTGTTATTGTTCGTAAAGATGAAGATGAAGTACATATTGATATGTATATTATTGTGAGCTATGGTACGAAAATTTCAGAAGTGGCACATAACGTGCAGACGAAAGTGAAATATACATTAGATCAAACTGTAGGACTAGCAGTAGATTCTGTAAACATCTACGTACAAGGAGTTAAAGTAATAAACTTGTAATGTGCATTAAGGAGGAAAATCTGTGTCAATTCAAAAAATTGATGGAAAACGTTTATCACAAATGATCATGCAAGGAGCGAATAATTTAACAAATAATGTTCAGCTTGTTGATGCATTAAACGTATTTCCAGTTCCAGATGGCGATACCGGTACAAACATGAACTTATCTATGACTTCAGGCGCGCGTGAAGTGAAAGAAAACCCTTCACAGCATGCTGGTAAAGTCGGCGTAAGTTTAGCCAAAGGATTATTAATGGGAGCTCGTGGTAACTCTGGAGTTATTTTATCTCAGTTGTTCCGTGGTTTCTCTAAATCCATTGAACAAAAAGAAGAATTAACAACAGTTGATTTTGCTGCAGCTTTAGAAGCTGGAGTAGAGGCAGCTTACAAAGCGGTTATGAAACCGATTGAAGGAACGATTTTAACGGTCGCAAGAGAAACGGGTAAATATGCAGTAACAGTTGCGAAAAAACAGCGCGACTTTGTTTTGTTTATGGAAGACGTTGTGAAAGAAGCGAATGCATCGTTAAATCGTACGCCAGATTTATTACCTGTATTAAAACAAGTTGGCGTTGTAGATAGCGGTGGTAAAGGTCTTGTTGTTGTATACGAAGGATTTTTAGCTGACTTAAAAGGAGAAACGATTTCTTCTGATGCGCCGAAGCAACCATCTATGAATGAAATGGTGCGCGCAGAACATCACCGTAGTGTACAAAGCCAATTGAGTACAGAAGATATTAAGTATGGATATTGCACGGAGTTCATGGTGAAATTAGAGCCTGAAAAAATGAAGGAACATAATTTCTCTGAACAAAAATTCCGTGAAGATATAAGTGTATACGGAGATTCCCTACTTGTTGTATCGGATGATGAGGTTGTAAAAGTTCATATTCATGCGGAACACCCTGGAGATCCTATGAACTATGGTCAACGTTACGGTAGTTTAATTAAGATTAAAGTAGAGAATATGCGTGAACAGCATACTGCTTTATTGGATGAACCTACTATGATTCCTGAACAACCAGCTCAATCGAAAGAAAAACAACCATATGGTATCGTAACTGTAGCTATGGGATCTGGTATTAAAACTTTATTTGAGAGCATCGGCGCAACGAAAGTTATCGAAGGTGGTCAAACGATGAATCCAAGTACGGAGGATATCGTGAAGGCAATCGAAGAAGCGAATGCTGAAAAAATCATTATTTTACCGAATAACGGAAATATTGTAATGGCAGCAGAACAAGCGGCATCAGTTGTAGATCAAGAAGTTATTGTTATTCGTTCGAAAACAGTTCCTCAAGGTATGGCAGCAATGTTAGCATTTAACCCAGTTGGAACATTAGAAGAGAATGAAGAAAACATGAAAGAAGCTTTATCTCATGTGAAAACAGGTCAAATTACGTATGCTGTACGTGATACGGAAATTGATGGTGTAGCAATTCAAAAAGATGACTTCATGTGTATTGCAGATGGGAAAATTGTATCTACAAATGCTGAAAAAGTAGGGGCTGCGAAGCAATTACTAGAAGCGCTTATTGATGAAGATTCTGAAATCGTAACGATTCTACAAGGTGAGGATGCAACTGACGAAGAAGTAGCGGAGTTAGTTGAATTTGTAGAAGAGAAATTTGAAGATGCAGAAGTAGAAGTGCATGCTGGAAACCAACCAGTGTATTCTTTCATCTTCTCTGTAGAATAAGATAAAATTCGTTTTGAAAATAAATGGATTACTTACTTGCTAATGGATAAGAAGTAGTAATATGAAGTTTATTACTAGTTTTTATTCAAAAGGCTAGCATATTGAATAAAGAAAAGAGCCTTGCTGCTAATAGTGAGGCTCTTTTTTACTTGTTTTATATAAGGGATTTGAGTAGTTTCTCTTAGAATGCCTATGATAGAATATATAAGGTGAAAGAGAGCGATTGCAGATGCTAATTGATACTCAAATAGAATGCAAGAAAGAAAATAATGTGACGGGGTGTGAGAATCTTGAATGATGTTGTACAAGTTCCTGTTACGGATGTAAAGGGAATCGGAGGAGAAACATCTGAATTACTACATGAGATGGGGATTTATACAGTTTCTCATCTATTAGAACATTTTCCGTACCGTTATGAAGATTATGCGATGAAAGATCTTGCTGAAGTAAAGCATGATGAACGTGTAACGGTTGAAGGGAAGGTTCATAGTGCTCCTTTGCTGCAATATTATGGTAAGAAGAAATCGCGTCTAACAGTTCGTGTTCTCGTCGGTCGTTATTTAATTACGGCGGTATGTTTTAATAGGCCTTACTATAAGGAAAAATTAAAGTTGGATGAAACGGTAACGATTACTGGTAAATGGGATCAACATCGTCAAACAATTGCTGTATCAGAACTTCATTTTGGGCCGGTTGTACGTCAACAAGAAGTGGAACCTGTTTATTCAGTGAAGGGGAAACTTACAGTAAAACAGATGCGTCGTTTTATTGCTCAAGCGTTAAAGGAATATGGAGATTCTATAGTCGAAGTGTTACCGGAGGGTTTGTTAGGCCGATATAAATTATTACCAAGATATGAAGCGCTCAGGGCGTTGCATTTTCCGGTAGGACAGGAAGATTTAAAGCAAGCGCGTCGCCGTTTTGTATATGAGGAATTTTTCTTATTTCAGCTGAAAATGCAAACGCTTCGGAAAATGGAGAGGGAAAATTCAAAAGGGACGAAGAAAGAGATTCCGTCAGTAGAATTACAAGAATTTATCGATGCACTACCGTTTCCCTTAACGGGTGCGCAACGCCGAGTTGTAGATGAAATTTTAAAAGATATGATCTCTCCTTATCGGATGAACCGACTATTGCAAGGTGACGTTGGTTCAGGGAAAACAGTTGTTGCTGCGATTGGTCTTTATGCGTCGAAATTAGCTCATTATCAAGGTGCTTTAATGGTTCCTACAGAAATTTTAGCTGAGCAACATTATCAATCGCTTGCTGAAACGTTTTCGCATTTTGGTATGAAGGTGGAACTGTTAACAAGTTCTGTTAAAGGTGCGAGACGTCGAGAAATTTTAGCGAAGTTAGAACAAGGGGAAATAGATATTCTTGTTGGAACGCATGCTTTAATTCAAGATGAAGTTATATTTCATAGGCTGGGTCTTGTTATTACAGATGAACAGCATCGATTTGGTGTAGCGCAGCGCCGAGTTTTACGGGAGAAAGGTGAAAGTCCAGATGTATTATTTATGACAGCGACACCGATTCCGCGTACGCTAGCAATTACTGCGTTTGGAGAGATGGATGTTTCGATAATCGATGAGATGCCAGCAGGTAGAAAGGTGATTGAAACATACTGGGCAAAGCATGATATGTTAGATCGCGTTCTCGGTTTTGTTGAGAAGGAGATAAAAAAAGGAAGACAGGCATACGTTATATGTCCTCTAATTGAAGAATCTGAGAAACTTGATGTGCAAAATGCTATCGACTTACATAGTATGCTGACGCATCATTACCAAGGGAAATGCCAAGTTGGATTGATGCATGGGAGATTATCTTCTCAAGAAAAAGAAGAGATAATGGGACAGTTTAGTGAAAATAAAGTGCAAATTCTTGTATCGACAACAGTTGTTGAAGTAGGTGTGAACGTACCGAATGCGACTGTAATGGTTATTTATGATGCGGAACGTTTCGGTTTATCGCAGCTTCATCAGCTTAGAGGGCGTGTCGGGCGTGGTAGTGAACAATCATATTGTTTATTAATAGCAGACCCTAAATCAGAAACAGGAAAAGAAAGAATGCGCATAATGACTGAAACAAATGATGGATTTGTATTGTCAGAAAAAGATTTAGAATTACGAGGTCCTGGGGATTTCTTTGGGAGTAAGCAAAGTGGTTTACCGGAATTTAAGGTTGCTGACATGGTACACGATTATCGAGCGTTAGAAACAGCAAGGCAAGATGCGGCGATACTAGTAGATTCAGAAGCGTTTTGGCACAATGATCAGTACGCTGCCTTGCGTACGTATCTTGATGGGACAGGTGTGTTCCAAGGAGAGAAGCTCGATTAAAGGGAGTCAACAAAAATTTTTGTTGCATTCTACTTTTAATGATTATATACTACTGTTAGTACCTAGTCATAAAAAATGGATGGTGCGGTATGAAAAAAAGAAGAAGTAAAAAAGAAAGACAAGAGTTATTACAACAAACAATCGAATCAAATCCTTTTATTACGGATGAAGATTTAGCGGAAAAATTTCAAGTGAGTATACAAACAGTACGACTTGATCGTATGGAATTGTCTATTCCTGAATTAAGAGAGAGAATTAAACATGTAGCTACAAAGCAACATGAAGAAGATGTAAAATCTTTACCGCTAGAAGAGGTTGTTGGAGAAATTATTGACATTGAATTAGATAGACATGCAATCTCTATCTTTGAAGTGAAGGTAGAACATGTATTTAAAAGAAATCAAATTGCCCGTGGGCATCATCTGTTTGCGCAAGCAAACTCACTAGCTGTTGCGGTTATTGATGAAGAATTAGCTTTAACTGCAAAGTCTACCATTCGATACATTCGTCCTGTAAAATTAGGAGAGCGTGTTGTTGCAAAAGCGCGCGTTGAAGATGTAGAGAATGATAAGGGACGGACGGTTGTCAAAGTGCGTAGCTTCGTTGGAGAAGAACTTGTTTTTACAGGCACTTTTGAAATGTATCGATCTAGTAATTATAGTGAGGAAGGTAACAACTTATGAAAATCGCAATAGATGCAATGGGTGGAGATCACGCTCCAAAGGCTGTCGTATTAGGGGCAATGAAAGCTATTAAGGAATATTCTGATTTACATATTACGTTAGTAGGGAAAGAAGAGGAAATTCGTCAATACTTAACGAGTGATGAACGAATTACTATTCTTCATACAGACGAAAAAATAGAATCGACGGAGGAACCAGTAAGAGCGGTTCGTCGAAAAAAGCAAGCTTCAATGGTACTTGCGGCACAGCAAGTAAAGGATGGAGAAGCAGACGCTTGTATATCCGCAGGTAGTACAGGAGCTTTAATGGCAGCTGGATTATTTGTTGTTGGTCGTATGGAAGGAATTGAACGACCAGCTTTATCGCCTACAATGCCAACTGTTGATGGAAAAGGTTTTGTTATGTTAGATGTTGGAGCAAATGTTGATGCAAAACCAATTCATTTATATCAATATGCAGTAATGGGATCTGTTTACGCTGAGAAGGTAAGAGGAATTGAAAATCCTCGCGTTGGACTATTAAACGTTGGAACAGAGGATGGAAAAGGAAACGAGCTTTCAAAGCAAGTATTTGCAATGCTTAAGGATGCGCCAATTAATTTCGTTGGGAACGTTGAATCAAGAGATTTATTGCAAGGTGTAGCAGATGTTGTTGTATGTGATGGTTTTACAGGGAATGTAGCGTTGAAATCATTAGAGGGAACAGCACTTGCGCTATTCTCTATGTTGAAAGAACAACTAATGAGTTCGTTTACGAGCAAATTAGCAGCGGCGGTATTAAAGCCGAAACTTATGGTATTAAAAGATAAAATGGATTATTCGGAGTATGGGGGAGCTGCATTATTTGGATTGAAAGCACCTGTCATTAAGGCTCACGGTTCTTCTAATGACCAGTCGATATTTAGTGCGATTCGTCAAACGAGAGAAATGGTAGCGAAAGAAGTAATTCCTACGATTTCAAGCGTAATGGAGAAAGAGTCACTCCAATAAGAGGAGGATTTGAAATGGGAAAAATAGCATTTCTTTTTCCGGGCCAAGGTTCACAGGCAGTTGGAATGGGTAAACAATTAGCAGAGGATAATAAAGAAGTTGCAAAAGTGTTTGCAAAAGCAGATGAGGTGTTGCAAGATTCACTTTCAGAAGTGATTTTTGAAGGGCCGCAGGAAAAGCTTACATTAACGACAAATGCGCAGCCTGCATTATTAACAACGAGTTTTGCTATTTTGACAGCCTTGAAAGAGTATGACATTACACCTGACTTTGTCGCTGGTCATAGTTTAGGTGAATATAGCGCTCTTGTAGCGGCTGGTGCATTAACTTTTGAAGATGCTGTATACGCTGTAAGGAAACGTGGCGAATATATGGAAGAAGCTGTACCTGGTGGAGAAGGTGCAATGGCGGCTATATTAGGTGCTGACCCAGGTATGCTGAAACAAGTTACAGAAGAAGTAACAAGTGAAGGATATGCAGTGCAAATCGCTAATATGAATAGTACGAAGCAAATTGTGATTTCTGGAACGAAGCAAGGAGTAGAGGTTGCTTCTCAAAGAGCAAAAGAAAATGGTGCAAAGAGAGCAATTCCGCTAAAAGTAAGTGGACCATTCCATTCTTCACTTATGAAGCCGGCAGCTGAGAAGTTCCAAAGTGTTTTAAATGAAATTACGATTCACGACACGAATATTCCTGTTATTGCAAATGTTACGGCGGATGTTATTACACGTGGTGCAGACATTCAAGAAAAGTTAATCGAACAGCTTTATTCGCCTGTATTATGGTACCCGTCCATTGAATGTATGGTGAACCAGGGAGTAGATACATTTATTGAAATTGGACCTGGAAAAGTACTTGCTGGACTTATGAAGTCAATTGATTCATCAGTGAAAGCATATGCGATATACGATGAAGAGACATTAAAAGATACCATTTCAAATTTGAGAGGAGAAAACTGATGTTAAAAGGGAAGGTAGCATTAGTAACTGGTGCTTCACGTGGAATTGGTCGCGCGATTGCGATCGATTTAGCGAAACAAGGGGCAAATGTAGTAGTAAATTATGCTGGTAATGAACAAAAGGCAAATGAAGTAGTTGATGAAATTAAGAAATTAGGTTCGGATGCAATTGCAGTAAGAGCAGACGTTGCAAATGCTGATGATGTTACAAATATGGTGAAACAAACAGTAGATACATTTGGACAAGTTGATATTCTTGTAAATAATGCTGGTGTAACAAAAGATAATTTATTAATGCGTATGAAAGAAGAAGAATGGGATACAGTTATTAATACAAACTTAAAAGGTGTATTCTTATGTACGAAGGCAGTATCTCGTTATATGATGCGTCAACGTCATGGACGTATTGTTAACATCGCTTCTGTTGTCGGAGTAACAGGAAACCCAGGACAAGCGAATTATGTAGCTGCTAAAGCTGGTGTAATTGGATTAACAAAAACATCAGCAAAAGAATTAGCGAGCCGAAATATTACAGTGAATGCAATTGCTCCAGGGTTTATTGCGACTGATATGACGGATGTATTAGATGAAAATATAAAAGCTGAAATGTTAAAGTTAATTCCTGCAGCTCAGTTTGGTGAAGCGCAAGATATCGCAAATACTGTAACATTTTTCGCTTCTGATCAAAGCAAATATATTACAGGACAAACGCTAAATGTTGATGGCGGAATGGTAATGTAATAAAAGAATCGATTTCAACTAGTTTTTTTGGACAATATTTAATATAATATTTGAGGGGAGGTGAATGGAATGGCAGATGTTTTAGAGCGTGTAACAAAAATCATCGTTGATCGTTTAGGTGTAGAAGAAACTGAAGTAGTACCAGCTGCGAGCTTTAAAGAAGATTTAGGCGCAGACTCCCTAGATGTAGTAGAACTTGTAATGCAATTGGAAGATGAATTCGAAATGGAAATTTCTGATGAAGATGCTGAAAAGATTGCTACTGTTGGCGATGCTGTGACTTACATAGAGAGTCATCTATAATGCTTAAGTGAAGTCCCGTTTTTTAGCGGGGCTTCTCGGCTTATATCTGGAGGGACCTATGCCGTACCGAAAACATAGAGAAAAAAAATACGAAACAAAATATCGTGAAGCATTTAAAGTATTTCAAGAAAAGATAGGTATTACGTTTACTGATGAAAAATTATTGATTCAAGCATTTACGCATTCATCGTATGTGAATGAGCATCGAAAAAAACCGCATGAAGATAATGAGCGTCTTGAATTCCTTGGAGATGCAGTATTGGAACTCACTGTATCGCAGTATCTGTTTCAAAAATATCCGACAATGAGCGAAGGCGAGTTAACAAAACTACGTGCAGCTATTGTATGTGAGCCATCTCTTGTTCGTTTTGCGAACGAATTGTCATTTGGTAGCCTAGTTTTATTAGGAAAAGGTGAAGAAATGACAGGTGGACGTGAACGACCAGCTTTATTAGCGGATGTCTTTGAAGCGTTTATTGGTGCCCTTTATCTTGATCAAGGGCTAGAAACAGTTTGGGAATTCTTAAAAGAAATTGTATATCCGAAAATTAATGAAGGTGCTTTTTCTCATGTGATGGATTATAAGAGTCAGTTGCAAGAATTGATTCAGCGTGATGGTAGTGGTAATGTTGAGTATCAAATTTTGCAAGAAAAAGGACCAGCTCACAATCGAGAATTTGTGTCACGTGTTACGTTAAATAACGTAGCTTTAGGTCTTGGTAGTGGTAAGTCGAAAAAAGAAGCAGAGCAACAAGCTGCTGCAGAAGCATTAAAAAAATTAAAAGAACAACTATAAGGAATCCCCCTTTGAATGAGGGGGATTCCTTATGCATAGAATGAAACTTTCTTTTTTTTGTAAATAAAAAGAACGTAAATCCGTATAATAGCTTGTTTTTGTATAGAGAACATTTATAACGACGGAGAATAGGAGGAAGGCCTTTCGTGTTTTTAAAAAGATTAGAAATAGCAGGGTTTAAGTCTTTTGCTGAGCGTGTATCTGTTGATTTTGTCCCAGGTGTAACTTCTGTAGTAGGACCTAATGGAAGCGGGAAAAGTAATATTACTGATGCAATTCGCTGGGTACTTGGTGAACAATCTGCAAAGTCATTACGTGGTGCAAAGATGGAGGATATTATTTTTGCAGGTAGTGATACGAGGAGAGCAGTTAATGTTGCTGAAGTAACATTAACTTTAAATAATGAAGATCAACGATTACCAATTGAATACAATGAGGTGTGTGTAACACGTCGTGTATCTCGTTCAGGTGATAGTGATTTTTATATTAATAAACAATCATGTAGATTGAAAGATATTATCGATTTATTTATGGACTCTGGTATGGGAAGAGAAGCTTTTTCGATTATTAGCCAGGGGAAAGTGGAAGAGATTTTAAGTAGTAAGTCAGAAGAGCGTCGAGGTGTATTTGAAGAAGCGGCAGGTGTACTGAAATACAAACTTCGCAAAAAGAAAGCTGAAGGGAAATTAGCAGAAACACAAGAAAACTTAAATCGTGTACAAGATATAATTCATGAATTAAGTAGTCAAGTAGAACCTTTAGAAAGACAAGCTTCTATTGCGAAAGATTATCTCGAGAATAAAGAAGAATTAGAGAAAGTAGAAGCGGCGCTTATTGTCCATGAAATTGAAGAATTGCATGAGAAATGGGAAGCGCTTCGAAATCAGTTTGGGCATAATAAAAACGAAGAAGTTAAAATGTCAACGAATTTACAAAAAAGTGAAGAAGAGCTTGAGGAATTACGAGGACAATTACAAGCCGTAGATGAGTCTGTAGACTCGTTGCAAGAAGTACTTCTTCTTTCTAGTAAAGAGCTAGAAAAACTAGAAGGGCAGCGCGAGTTGTTAAAAGAGAGGAAGCAAAATGCTACGACGCATTGTGCGCAACTTGAGCAGTTAATTGTTGAATTAACAGAGAAAGCTAAAAGTTATGATGGTGAAATTGAGTCAAGTACAGAAGCTTTAATGCAATTTGTGAATGAAGTAAAAGAGTTGGAGCAAAAATTGCATGATAATGAGCAATTGCTCGCTACTTTTGCTGACAATTTAGAGGAACAGATTGAGAATTTAAAAGGTGACTATATTGAACTTTTAAATCAACAAGCTAGTCATCGTAATGAATTATCTATGATCGAAGAACAATCTAAACAGCAAACGTCTAAAAACGAGCGTCTGGATGAAGAAAATGCGAAATATGTAGAAATGCGTATGGAAATTACAGCGAAAAAGACGAAACTTGTAGAAAGTTACGAACAAGTGAAAGAAAAAGTAGCTGGCATTATCTCGAACATACAGAAGACAGAGGCGGCGCTTGGGAAATGTAAGACGCAGTATAGTGAAAATGAAACAAAACTGTATCAAGCATATCAATTTGTGCAACAGGCACGTTCTCGAAAAGAAATGCTTGAAGAGATGCAAGAAGATTATTCTGGCTTCTATCAAGGTGTACGTGAAGTATTGAAAGCTAGAGAAAATAGGTTGCAAGGTATCGAGGGTGCTGTTGCGGAACTGTTAACGGTACCGAAAGAATATGAAGTTGCAATGGAAATCGCTCTAGGTGCAGCAATGCAGCATATTGTTGTACAAACAGAGGAACATGCTCGTAATGCGATTGCATTTTTAAAGCAAAATAAACATGGACGTGCAACGTTTTTACCGCAAGCTGTTATTAAAAGCAGATCGTTATCATTTGAGCAATTACGTATTGTAAATCAACACCCATCGTTTGTAGGTGTGGCGGCAGAACTTGTGCAGTACAACAATAAATATGAAAATGTAGTTTCAAATTTATTAGGAACTGTTATTGTTGCGAAAGATTTACGCGGAGCAAATGAGTTAGCGAAACAACTGCAATACCGTTATCGCATTGTAACAATCGAAGGTGACGTAGTGAATCCTGGCGGTTCTATGACTGGTGGGGCGGTAAAACAAGCGAAATCTTCTTTATTAGGACGCCAACGTGAACTAGAAGAGTGGACTCGCAAGTTAACTGATATGGAAGAAAAAACAACGAAGTTAGAAAACTTTGTTAAAGCAGTAAAACAAGAGATTCAAGAAAAAGAAGTGAAAATACGCGAACTAAGGCAAACTGTAGAAGCAGAGCGTGTAGATGAGCAGAAATTAAGAGAAGAGATTAATCGTTTAGAATTAGAAGAACATCGTATTAATGACCGCTTATCTATTTATGATTTAGAGATTGAAGGGTTTTTACAAGATCGAGTAAAAATACAAGGGCGTAAAGAGGAGTTAGAAGGGATTTTAACGAATCTTCAAGCTGATATCACTGAGTTAGATAGTAAAATTGTAGCTTTAACAAAACAAAAAAGTGAGCAACATTCTTCGAAAGAAAAAGTTCAAAAAGAAATGACTGAGTTAAAAGTACTGGCAGCTGAAAAGCAACAACGCTTATCTAATCAAAAAGAAAAAGTTGAACGATTGACGAAGGAAAAAGAAGAAACGGATGCGACACTTGTAAAAACGAAAGAGGATTTAGCGTTCTTAAAACAAGAAATGACATCTAATTCAAGTGGTGAAGAGCAAATTACGAATATGATTGAGAAGAAAGCGTATGATCGTAATCAAACTTCAGAGTTAATTCGCTCTCGTCGTGAACAACGTATATCGTTGCAAGAGAGAGTAGAACATTTAGAACGCGATTTGAAAGAAACGACAGGTAAACATAAATATATTCTTGAAATGTTGAAAGATCAAGAAGTGAAAATAAACCGACTTGATGTCGAGTTGGAAAATAGATTACAACATTTGCGTGAAACATATACGATTTCATTTGAAGCAGCAAAACTAAAATATACAATGACAATGCCTGCAGAAGATGCACGTAAGAAAGTAAAATTAATCAAATTATCCATAGAAGAGTTAGGTACAGTGAACCTAGGGGCAATTGATGAATATGAACGTGTAGCGGAGCGTCATACATTCTTACTAGAGCAGAGAGACGACCTAGAAGAAGCGAAAACGACATTGCACCAGCTGATTACCGAAATGGATGAAGAAATGAAAAAACGCTTTTCTACTACGTTTGAAGGCATTCGAATGGAGTTTCAATCGGTATTCTCTGAATTATTTGGAGGCGGTAGAGCGGATTTAGTAATGACCAATCCAGAGGATTTACTAAATACGGGTATTGATATTGTAGCGCAACCGCCAGGGAAGAAACTGCAGAATTTAGGTTTACTTTCAGGTGGAGAGCGTGCTTTAACGGCAATTGCGCTTTTATTTGGTATTTTAAAAGTGCGCCCAGTACCGTTCTGTGTACTAGATGAGGTAGAGGCGGCCCTTGATGAGGCGAATGTAGCTCGTTTTGCACAGTATTTAAAGAAATTCAGTGATGAGACGCAGTTTATTGTAATTACACATAGAAAAGGTACAATGGAAGAGTCTGATGTATTGTACGGTGTAACAATGCAAGAATCAGGGGTATCTAAACTTGTTTCGGTTCGTTTAGATGACGGAGAAGAACTTATTGCAAGTGAATAGAAAGGACGGGAAAGTATGAGTTTTTTTAAAAAACTAAAAGAAAAAATTTCAAAACAAACGGATACAGTTACTGAGAAATTTAAACAAGGATTAGAAAAAACGAGAAATTCATTTGCGGATAAAGTGAATGATTTAGTGTATCGTTACCGTAAAGTGGACGAAGATTTCTTCGAAGAGCTAGAAGAAATCTTAATCAGTGCAGATGTCGGAGTTGCGACGGTAATGGAATTAATTGATCAATTGAAAGAAGAAGTGCAACGCCGTAATATTCAAGATCCAAAAGAAGTACAAGCTGTTATTTCAGAAAAGTTAGTAGGAATTTACAAAGGCGACAGCGATTTTAGTAACGAAATTAATATGCAAGAGGACCAATTAACGGTTGTTTTATTTGTTGGTGTTAACGGTGTAGGAAAAACGACGACAATTGGTAAACTGGCACATAAGTTTAAATCAGAAGGTAAGTCTGTTCTATTAGCGGCAGGAGACACATTCCGTGCTGGAGCGATTGAACAATTAGAAGTATGGGGCGATCGCGTTGGTGTAGAAGTAATTAAACAAGGATCTGGCTCTGATCCAGCGGCGGTTATGTATGACGCTGTACAAGCTGCGAAAGCACGTAAGGTAGACGTATTACTATGTGACACAGCAGGACGCTTGCAAAATAAGGTCAACTTAATGAAAGAGTTAGAGAAGGTGAAGCGTGTAATTGAGCGTGAAGTACCAGGTGCTCCTCATGAAGTATTGCTTGTTATTGATGCAACAACAGGACAAAACGGTTTAAGCCAAGCGAAAACATTCCGCGAGGCAACGAATGTTACTGGTATTGTGTTAACGAAGTTAGATGGAACTGCTAAAGGTGGTATTGTATTAGCGATTCGTAACGAAATGGATGTACCGGTGAAGTTTGTTGGATTAGGAGAGCAAATGGATGACTTGCAGCGGTTTGATCCAGAACAATATGTGTATGGTTTATTTGCGAACTTAGTAGAAACAGAAGAAGTATAAGCGAAAGAAGCGGTATTTCCGCTTCTTTTTCTATAAAAATATATGATGTTAAGAAAAAAACTTGACACTCTTTTGTACTCCATGTAAACTAATTCATGTAAAGGGAAATCACTTAACAAAGGATGATCCAACATGCTCGAAAAAACAACGAGAATGAACTATTTATTTGATTTTTATCAATCGTTGTTAACGCAAAAACAAAGAAGTTATATGTCGCTTTATTATCTAGATGATTTATCTCTTGGTGAAATTGCGGAAGAATTTGATGTAAGTCGCCAAGCCGTGTATGATAACATTAAACGGACTGAAGCGATGCTTGAAGAATATGAAGATAAATTAGTATTACTTCAAAAGTTTCAAGAGCGACAGCGACTTGTTGCAAAGCTAAAACAGCTAATCAGCGAAGAAGAGCATGTGAATGAAGAAATGAAACAAGTTGTTGAAGCTATCGAAAAATTAGATTAGGAGGGCGGCAATATGGCATTTGAAGGATTAGCCGACCGACTTCAACAGACAATGCAAAAAATCCGCGGTAAAGGAAAAGTTTCTGAAGCCGATGTGAAAGAAATGATGAGAGAAGTTCGTCTGGCTCTTTTAGAAGCAGATGTTAACTTTAAAGTAGTAAAAGATTTTATAAAGCGTGTGTCTGAGCGTGCTGTCGGACAAGATGTAATGAAAAGTTTGACACCTGGACAACAAGTAATTAAAATCGTACAGGAAGAACTTACAGAACTTATGGGCGGAGAGCAAAGCAAAATTGCTGTTGCTAATAAGCCACCGACTGTTATTATGATGGTTGGTCTGCAAGGTGCGGGTAAAACGACGACGACAGGTAAGCTTGCGAATTTGCTTCGTAAAAAGCATAATCGTAAACCGATGCTTGTTGCAGCGGATATTTACCGTCCAGCAGCAATTAAACAGCTTGAAACATTAGGGAAGCAATTGGACATGCCTGTATTTTCTTTAGGAGATCAAGTAAGTCCTGTTGAAATTGCGAAACAAGCGATTGCAAAAGCAAAAGAAGATCATCACGATTATGTTTTAATCGATACAGCGGGTCGCCTGCATATTGATGAAGAACTAATGGATGAATTAGCGAAAGTTAAAGAAGTTGCGAAACCGGATGAAATTTTCCTTGTTGTCGATGCGATGACGGGACAAGACGCGGTAAATGTTGCGCAAAGTTTCCATGAACAGTTAGGTTTAACAGGTGTTGTATTAACGAAATTAGATGGTGATACGCGCGGTGGTGCTGCATTATCTATTAAGGCTGTAACAAACACACCGATTAAATTTGCTGGTATGGGTGAAAAACTAGATGCAATTGAAGCGTTCCATCCAGAGCGTATGGCATCCCGTATTTTAGGGATGGGCGATGTCTTAACATTAATTGAAAAAGCGCAAGCTACAGTTGATGAAGAGAAAGCAAAAGAACTTGAGCAAAAAATGCGTACGCTTTCGTTTACGCTTGACGATTTCCTAGAACAACTTGGACAAGTGCGTCAACTTGGACCGCTTGATGAATTGTTAGGAATGCTTCCTGGTGCAAATAAAATTAAAGGGCTGAAAAATGCGCAAGTTGATGAAAAACAAATTGGGCATATTGAGGCAATTATTCGTTCTATGACTAAATTAGAACGAGAACAACCGGAAATAATCAATGCTAGTCGCAAAAAGCGCATTGCCAAAGGTAGCGGTACAACTGTACAAGAAATCAATCGTCTAATCAAGCAATTTGATGATATGAAAAAGATGATGAAGACGATGACGGGAATGCAAAAAGGTAAGAAAAAAGGACTAGGTGGATTGAAGTTTCCATTCATGTAAGGAAAAAAGATGGCTCTGTTAAGAAAAAATACTTTACAAAGCAATAGTCTTTTTGCTAATATAATTATCTGTGTGAAATAAATTCGGAGGTGCTTTATAAATGGCAGTTAAAATTCGTTTAAAACGTATGGGAGCTAAAAAAACTCCTTTCTATCGTGTAGTTGTTGCAGATTCTCGTTCTCCTCGTGACGGACGTTTCATTGAGGAAATCGGAACTTACAATCCAGTTGCTCAACCAGCTGAAGTTAAGATCAACGAAGAAGCAGCATTAAAATGGTTAGGAAATGGTGCTAAACCATCTGATACAGTTCGTAACTTATTCTCTAACCAAGGTATCATGGAGAAATTCCACTTATCTAAACAAGGTAAGTAATTGAGGCAATGACTATGAAGAAGTTAGTCGAGACGATTGTCAAGCCTCTTGTCGATCATCCTGAAGATGTAAAAGTTACACAGGAACTTTGCAACGGAGAGATAAAGTATCGATTAACTGTACATCCTGAGGATGTTGGAAAAGTCATTGGAAAGCAAGGGAGAGTTGCGAAAGCGATTCGAATGCTCTTGTATTCAGTGGGACATCATAATGATGAAAAAGTAACACTGGAAATTCAATAAACGTAAAAAGGGCGAGGAGTTATTCCTCTCCCTTTTTTAACATTTAAATAGAGATTGCATGTTCCATCTGTGAAATGGAGATGCTTAATTTATATAGAAACCAGGGGTGACATACTATTTATGACAAAATGGTTTAATGTAGGGAAAATTGTAAATACTCATGGCGTAAGAGGAGAAATCCGTGTTATTTCTCGTACTGATTTTCCAGAAGAGCGATATAAAGTAGGAAACACGCTATACATATCGAATGAGAAAGACACAGACTATCTTCCGGTGAAGGTAACTTCTCATCGTCAACATAAGACATTTGATTTATTAACACTTGAAGGATACAACAATGTAGATGAAGTAGAGAAGTTTAAAGGTTCTTTAATAAAAGTACCAGAAGAGCAGTTAGGCGAACTAGCTGAAGGTGAATACTACTATCACGAAATTATTGGTTGCAACGTTGTAACGGAAGAAGGAGAAGCGCTAGGGACAATCAAAGAGATTCTATCTCCTGGTGCAAATGATGTTTGGGTGATTAAACGTCCGAAGGGTCAAGATCTCTTAATTCCTTATATCGATGACGTTGTACTTCAAGTTAATATTGAAAATAAATTAGTAACCATTCATGTAATGGAAGGGCTGCTATAATGAAAATTGATATTTTAACGTTGTTCCCAGACATGTTTACCGGTGTATTTGGATCTTCTATATTAAAGAAGGCGCAAGAAAAAGAAGCGGTAAACCTTCGTGTTGTTAACTTTCGTGACTATACAACAAGTAAGCATAATAGCGTAGACGATTATCCTTACGGCGGAGGAGCTGGTATGGTGCTTACTCCTCAGCCTATTTTTGATGCTGTAGAAGATTTGACGAAAGAGACAGAGCGTAAGCCAAGAGTTGTCTTAATGTGTCCACAGGGCGAAAGGTTTACGCAGAAGAAAGCGGAAGAGCTTGCAGGAGAAGAACATTTGATCTTTGTATGTGGGCATTATGAAGGGTATGACGAACGAATTCGCGAGCATCTCGTAACGGATGAGATTTCTATTGGTGACTATGTATTAACAGGCGGAGAATTAGCCTCTATGGTTATTACTGATAGTGTTGTACGTCTCTTGCCAGGCGTGCTAGGAAATCATGCTTCACAAGTAGAGGATTCGTTTAGTACAGGTTTATTAGAGCATCCTCATTATACACGTCCGGCTGATTTTCGTGGTATAAAGGTACCGGATGTATTAATGTCAGGGAATCATAAAAACATTGATGAATGGCGACATAAGGAATCTTTGCGCCGAACGTATACGCGTAGACCTGATTTGTTAGATGAGAGAGAGTTATCTAAACAAGAGAAAAAATGGCTTGAGGAAATAAAGCGAGAGCAGTAATAACTTCATATATTTGCTATTGCAACAGGCCTAGTAATATGCTATTATAACATTTGTGCTACTGAAATCAGTAGCCGTATTAACGATGTTCCGCTGTAATTTATTAAGACTTTATAAGAGCATCTGTTTAAAGGAGAGAATTTAATATGCAACAATTAATCGCAGAAATTACAAAAGGCCAATTAAAAACTGACCTTCCTTCATTCCGTCCTGGTGACACTTTACGTGTACACGTAAAAGTTGTTGAGGGAACTCGTGAAAGAATTCAGCTTTTCGAAGGTGTTGTAATTAAACGTCGTGGTGGCGGAATCAGTGAAACATTCACAGTTCGTAAGATTTCTTACGGTGTAGGTGTTGAGCGTACATTCCCAGTTCACACGCCAAGAATCGCGAAAATCGAAGTACTTCGCCGTGGTAAAGTACGTCGTGCTAAGTTATACTACTTACGTAACCTTCGCGGTAAAAAAGCACGTATTAAAGAAATTCGATAAGACATGTATGGGAGCTTGTAAATGCACAAGCTCCCTTTTTCCAATCTATATGAAATTTTGGTATAATACGATCAGCTTACATAACCGTGGAGGGGAAATGCATGAAAAAAGAGAAGAGTTCACTTTGGGAATGGATTAAAGCAATTTTGATTGCTGTTGTATTAGCTGGTGTTATTAGACAGTTTTTCTTTGCGCCAATTCTCGTAGATGGGGTATCGATGGCACCTACTTTACATGATCGTGATCGAATGATTGTGAATAAAATTGGTTATCACATTGGAGACCCAAAACGCTTTGATATTATCGTATTTCGAGCAACAGAAGATAAAGATTACATTAAGCGTATTATTGGCCTGCCAGGCGATGAAATAGAGTATCGTAATGATAAACTGTATGTTAACGGAAAGGCTTATGAGGAGCCGTATTTAGACAAGCAGAAAAAGCAAATTGCTGACGGACCGCTTACATATGATTTTAATCTTGAAGAAATGACAGGCAAGAAAACCGTTCCAAAAGATCAATTATTTGTTTTAGGTGATAATCGTCGTTTTAGTAAAGATAGCCGTTCGATCGGTACGATTTCAATAGATCAAGTAATTGGTAAAGCTAATATGTTATATTGGCCGTTAAAAGACGCACGTATTGTGAAATAAATGAAAAAGAAGGTGGCAACATGGTAATTCAATGGTTTCCAGGGCATATGGCAAAGGCTAGACGCCAAGTAACGGAGAAATTAAAATTAATTGATGTTGTAATTGAACTTGTAGATGCTCGATTACCATTATCATCTAGAAACCCAATGATTGATGAAATCATTACACATAAGCCGAGGCTTGTTGTTTTAAATAAAGCGGATATGGCAGATGACCGTTTAACAAAACAATGGATCGCATATTTTAAAGAAAAAGGCCATATGGCAATTTCGATTAACGCGCAAGCTGGACAAGGTATGAAGGAAATTGCAGCAGCTTGTAAAGTGCTTGTTAAAGAAAAATTTGATAAAATGGTTGCAAAAGGTATTAGACCGCGAGCGATTCGTGCATTAATTGTAGGTATACCGAATGTTGGTAAATCTACATTAATTAATAAATTGGCAAAGAAAAATATTGCTAAAACAGGAGATCGTCCAGGTGTGACAACAGCTCAACAATGGATTAAAGTTGGGAAAGAAATGGAATTGTTAGATACACCAGGTATTCTGTGGCCTAAATTTGAAGATCAATTAGTAGGTCTTCGTTTAGCGACAACGGGTGCAATTAAAGATTCAATTTTAAATTTACAAGATGTAGCTGTTTACGCATTACGTTTTATGGAGAAACATTATCCAGAGCGCTTGAAAGAACGCTATAATTTAAATGAGATTCCAGAAGATATTGTGGAATTATTCGATGCAATTGGAAAAAATAGAGGCTGCTTAATGGGCGGCGGAATGATTGATTATGATAAGACATCTGAGCTTGTACTTCGTGAGCTTCGTGGTGGCAAACTTGGAAAAATGACGTTTGAAACACCGGAAGAGTTTGCAGAGCAAGTAGAAGATGTGGAAAAAATAGAAGAAGTATAAGACGTGCGTTTGTGCGTCTTTTCTTTTTGGATACGTTTAAAAAGGAGCTTGTATATATGCAAAAAATGACGATAAAAGAAGCGGAAAATGTATTGCAAGAAATTATGAATGAAGAAGAAGATCGCTTTCAACTGTTAATGAAAGATGAGAGAAAAGGGATTCAAAAACTCATTTTGAAGTGGTATAAACAAAAAGAGTTAGAACAGAAAGAAAAAGAGAAGTTTTTTGAAATGTCCAAGTATGAAAATGCTTTGCGTGAAAAAGGGATCACATATATCGCGGGTATTGATGAAGTGGGGCGCGGGCCATTGGCTGGGCCTGTTGTGACGGCGGCTGTCGTTCTTCCTGAGGATTTTTATATTCCAGGGTTAAATGACTCGAAAAAGCTGAGTGAAGCGAAACGTGAGCGTTTTTATGATGAAATAAAAGAACAAGCAATGGCAATTGGAGTAGGAATTGTATCACCGCAAGTTATTGATGACATTAATATTTACCAAGCGACGAAACAAGCGATGTTAGATGCTGTTGCAAATTTATCTTGTACGCCCCAACATTTATTAATTGATGCGATGAAGCTTCCTACACCAATTTCGCAAACTTCAATTATTAAAGGTGATGCGAAAAGTGTTTCGATTTCAGCTGCATCCATTATCGCAAAAGTGACGAGAGATCGTATGATGAAAAAACTGGGAGAGAAGTATCCTGAATACGGATTTGAGCAACATATGGGATATGGCACAAAGCAACATTTAGAGGCAATTGAAGTGCATGGAGTATTAGATGAACACCGCAAATCATTCGCGCCAATTAAAGATATGATTCAAAAATAAGCTGTAAATATACAGCTTATTTTTTATTTTGGCATATAAACATTACTATTTTCGAAAAAGAATAAAGCGATTTCAGTTTTCTGACACTTTATTGTAGACAGCGTGCCAATCATCTTATACAATGGCAATGTAATGTTTTTTAAACATTAAAAAACTTTTCGAGTAAAACAGGAAAACAGGGGAGGATGGGACCATGAATATCCATGAGTACCAAGGTAAGGCAGTCCTTAGAAGCTATGGGGTTAGCGTTCCGAACGGGAAGGTTGCATTTACAGTAGAAGAAGCTGTAGAAGCAGCGAAAGAATTAGGAACAGATGTATGTGTAGTGAAAGCGCAAATTCACGCTGGTGGACGCGGCAAAGCTGGCGGAGTGAAAGTTGCAAAAAATTTAGATGAAGTTCGTACATATGCAGAGAGCATTTTAGGAACTACACTTGTGACACATCAAACAGGTCCTGAAGGTAAGGAAGTAAAACGCTTACTTATCGAAGAAGGTTGCGATATTAAAAAAGAATATTATGTAGGTCTAGTTTTAGATCGTGCAACTTCTCAAGTTGTTTTAATGGCGTCTGAAGAAGGCGGAACAGAAATTGAAGAAGTAGCAGAAAAAACACCTGAAAAAATCTTTAAAGAATATATTGATCCAGCGGTAGGCTTACAAGGTTTCCAAGCACGCCGAATCGCATTTAACATCAATATTCCAAAAGAGCTTGTAGGACAAGCTGTGAAGTTTATGATGGGCCTATACCGTGCGTTTATCGAAAAAGATTGCTCTATCGCTGAGATTAACCCACTTGTTACAACAGGTGAAGGTAAAGTTATGGCATTAGATGCAAAATTAAACTTTGATTCTAATGCGTTATATCGCCATAAAGATATTTTAGAGCTTCGTGATCTTGATGAAGAAGATGCAAAAGAAATTGAAGCTTCAAAATACGACTTAAACTACATTCCTTTAGATGGAAATATCGGTTGTATGGTTAATGGTGCAGGTTTAGCGATGGCTACAATGGATATCATTAAACATTACCACGGTGACCCAGCTAACTTCTTAGATGTTGGTGGCGGTGCAACTGCTGAAAAAGTTACAGAAGCATTCAAAATTATCCTTTCTGACAAAAATGTAAAAGGTATCTTCGTTAACATTTTTGGTGGCATTATGAAGTGTGATGTTATTGCAGAAGGTGTTATTGAAGCAACGAAACAAGTAGGTCTTGAGTTACCTTTAGTTGTACGTCTTGAAGGTACAAACGTAGAACTAGGTAAGAAAATTTTAAATGAGTCTGGCTTAAATATTGTTGCAGCAGAATCTATGGCAGACGGTGCACAAAAAATTGTTTCACTAGTGGGCTAATAGAAAGCGGGGGAGAAAAATGAGCGTATTAGTTAATAAAGATACAAAAGTTATTGTTCAAGGTATTACAGGTTCTCAAGGTTTATTCCATACAAAACAAATGATTGAATACGGTACGAAAATTGTCGGTGGTGTAACGCCAGGTAAAGGTGGCACTGATATTGAAGGTGTACCAGTATTTGATACTGTAGAAGATGCAGTGAAAGCAACAGGCGCAAACGCTTCAGTTGTATACGTTCCACCCGCTTTTGCGGCTGATGCAATTATGGAAGCAGTTGATGCAGAAATTGATTTAGTAGTATGTATCACTGAAGGAATTCCTGTATTAGATATGGTAAACGTAAAGAGATATATGGCTGGTAAACATACACGTTTACTTGGACCAAACTGCCCAGGTGTTATCACGCCTGATGAATGTAAAATCGGTATTATGCCAGGATACATTCATAAAAAAGGTCATGTAGGTATCGTATCTCGATCTGGTACATTAACGTATGAAGCTGTACATCAGTTAACACAAGAAGGTATTGGCCAATCTACTGCTGTAGGTATCGGCGGGGACCCTGTTAACGGTACAGACTTTATTGATGCGTTAAAAGCATTTAATGAAGATGAAGAAACACATGCTGTAATTATGATTGGTGAAATCGGTGGTACAGCAGAAGAAGAGGCAGCTGAATGGGTAAATGCTAATATGACAAAACCTGTTGTAGGCTTCATTGGTGGTCAAACAGCGCCTGCTGGCAAACGTATGGGTCATGCTGGTGCAATCATTTCTGGCGGTAAAGGAACTGCTGCTGAAAAGATTAAAACAATGGAAGCTTGTGGCATTAAAGTAGCTGAAACTCCAGCAGTTATGGGAGAAACGCTAATCTCTGTTTTAAAAGAAAAAGGTCTATTTGAGACTTGCAAAAACTATTAATCTGTTGAAAGACACCTTCTTGCTTGAGGGTGTCTTTTTACACTTTTTTCTGTTTACATAATAAAAATTATGGGTAAGGAGAATTGAGATGAAAAGAGAGCGATTATTACATCTTCATTACTTGCTAGCAGATTATTGGAAAGCGATGGAGAGGCTACTATACGTCGATCCAGAATTAAAGAACATATATACTTTTAACGAAAAACAAATGGAACACTACACTGGAATATCCTCGAAAAAATCTTCAGAACTAGTGAAATTTCTTCAAAGTTCAAATCTTCCGCAATATATATCTTATTTAGAGGAAAATCGTATCTTTTATATAACAATATGGGATGAAAATTATCCGCAATTATTACGTGAAATACAAGACCCTCCCTTCGTTTTATATGGAAAAGGAGAGAAAGACTTTCTGAATAAAGTAAATAAATTGGCAGTTGTTGGAACGAGAGAACCATCATTATATGGTCATGAGAGTTTGAAATTTATTTTACACCCTTTATTAGAAAGAGAATGGCTTATTGTCAGTGGGTTTGCAAAAGGGATAGATACAATGTCTCATGAGGTTACAGTAAGGCAGCGTTGCCCGACTATTGCGATATTAGGACACGGATTATCTTTTATGTATCCGAAAGAAAATAGGCATTTATATGAAATGTGGAAGGAATATATATTGTTATTGACAGAGTATCCGCCGCACTATGCACCGAAAAAGTGGTATTTTCCAAAAAGGAACCGGATTATTAGTGGCATAAGTAAAGGTGTTTTAGTTGTAGAAGCGAAATCGAGAAGTGGAACACTTATTACTGCAGACCTTGCGTTAGAGCAAAATAGAGAGGTGTTTGCGCTCCCTGGACCTATATTTATAGAGGGGGCATCGGGAACGAATCACCTTATTCAACAAGGAGCAAAACTAGTAAGAAATGCAGAAGATATCTTTGAAGAGATTTTAAATTAACCTTATATTTTTATGTTTTTATTAAACAATTATTGACAAATGGTAGATTGGCGCTGTATGGTATATTCATTCTTGATTGACAAAAACAAGAGAAATCAATAAGATTAATGAAGACTTGAATCCACCTCTTAAGGAGGCACTAGCATGTCAGATTACCTCGTAATCGTGGAGTCGCCTTCTAAGGCGAAGACCATTGAGAAATATTTAGGGAAAAAATACAAAGTTGTCGCGTCTATGGGACATGTTCGCGATTTGCCAAAAAGTCAAATGGGGATAGAAGTAAAGAACAACTTCACCCCGAAGTATATTACCATTCGTGGTAAAGGTCCCGTCTTAAAAGATTTAAAATCAGCGGCGAAAAAAGCAAAGAAAGTCTATCTCGCGGCCGATCCAGACCGCGAAGGGGAAGCAATTGCTTGGCATTTAGCGAATACGTTAAATGTGGACGTTGAATCAGATTGTCGGGTTGTGTTTAATGAGATTACGAAAGATGCAATCAAAGAATCATTTAAACATCCTCGTGCAATTAATATGGATTTAGTAGATGCACAACAAGCAAGACGTATACTTGATCGTCTTGTTGGTTACAATATTAGTCCTTTATTATGGAAGAAAGTAAAAAAAGGATTAAGTGCAGGGCGTGTACAATCTGTAGCAGTTCGTTTAATCATCGAACGTGAAAAGGAAATTCAAAGCTTTGAACCTGAAGAATTCTGGACAATTAAAACAGAATTTGTAAAAGGAAAAGACACATTTGAAGCAAGCTTTTACGGTGTAGATGGTGAAAAAGTTCAATTAACGAATGAAACGCAAGTGAATGAAATAATTGAACAGATGAAAGACAATGCGTTTTCAGTTGAAAATGTAACGCGCAAAGAGCGAAAACGTAATCCTGCATTACCGTTTACAACATCTTCCTTGCAACAAGAAGCAGCACGTAAGTTAAATATGCGGGCAAAGAAAACGATGATGCTTGCACAGCAATTGTATGAAGGGATAGATCTTGGAAAACAAGGAACTGTAGGTCTTATTACGTATATGAGAACCGATTCAACACGTATCTCAGAAACAGCTCAAACAGAGGCTCGTACTTACATCACTGAAGCGTATGGTACGGAATACATAGGAACAGAAAAGAAGAAAGAAACGAAAAAGTCAAATGCACAAGATGCGCATGAGGCAATTCGTCCTACTTCGGTAATGAGAAAGCCAGAGGAACTAAAAAGTTTCTTAAGTCGTGATCAACTTCGATTATATAAATTGATTTGGGAGCGATTTGTTGCAAGTCAAATGGCGTCTGCTATAATGGATACTGTGACAGCGAGACTCATTAATAATAATGTTCAGTTCCGTGCAAGTGGATCGGTTGTCAAGTTCCCAGGATTTATGAAAGTGTATGTAGAGTCAAAAGATGATGGTGCGGAAGAAAAGGATAAGATGTTGCCACCGTTAGAAGTGGGAGAAACGGTATTTTCAAAAGATATAGAGCCGAAACAACACTATACTCAACCACCGCCACGTTATACAGAGGCTCGTTTAGTAAGAACACTTGAAGAACTTGGAATTGGAAGACCGTCGACTTATGTACCTACACTTGAAACAATTCAAAAGCGTGGGTATGTAAGCTTAGATAATAAACGCTTTGTTCCGACTGAACTTGGTGAAATTGTAATTGAACTTATTTTAGAATTTTTCCCGGAAATTATTAACATTGAATTTACTGCCAATATGGAGCAAAGCCTTGATGAAGTGGAAGAAGGAAATGCCAATTGGGTAAAAATTGTTGATGATTTCTACGTAGGATTTGAACCGCGCTTAGAAAAAGCGGAAAAAGAAATGCGTGAAGTGGAAATTAAAGATGAGCCAGCTGGAGAAGACTGTGAATTATGCGGACATCCAATGGTCTTTAAAATGGGTAAATATGGGAAGTTTATGGCTTGTTCGAATTTCCCTGATTGTCGTAATACAAAACCGATTGTGAAAGAAATCGGTGTAACTTGTCCGAAATGTGAAGAAGGACAAATTATTGAGCGTCGTAGTAACAAAAAGAAACGTCTTTTCTATGGATGTGGTACGTATCCAGAATGTGACTTTGTATCTTGGGATAAGCCGATTGGTCGTAAATGTCCGAAGTGTGAAGGCATGCTTGTAGAGAAGAAGTTGAAAAAAGGCGTGCAAGTACAATGTATTTCGTGCGATTATGAAGAAGAACAACAAATGTGAGCGTAACTGCTCACATTTTTTTCGGGAAGAAAAGGAAAGGTGATATATATGACAACACAAGTAGTAAACGTCATTGGCGCAGGTCTTGCAGGGAGTGAAGCAGCTTACCAAATTGCAAAACGTGGTGTCCAAGTAAAATTATATGAAATGAGACCAGTAAGGCAAACGCCAGCTCATCATACAGATAAATTTGCTGAATTAGTGTGCAGTAACTCATTACGTGCAAACACATTAACAAATGCTGTTGGAGTTATTAAAGAAGAAATGCGTTTGATGGATTCTGTCATTATTCGTGCAGCTGATGAGTGCTCTGTACCAGCTGGAGGAGCTTTAGCAGTTGACCGTCATGAGTTCGCAGCTAAAGTGACTGAATACGTAAAGAATCATCCGAATGTAACTGTAGTGAATGAAGAGCTTACTGAAATTCCAGAAGGACCAACAATTATTGCAACAGGTCCACTTACATCTCCTGATCTTGCTGCGCAATTAAAAGAACTAACAGGTGAAGATTATTTCTATTTCTACGATGCAGCAGCGCCAATCGTTGAAAAAGACAGCATTGATATGAACAAAGTATATTTAAAGTCTCGTTATGATAAAGGGGAAGCGGCATATTTAAACTGTCCGATGACAGAAGAAGAATTTGATCGTTTTTATGAGGCTTTAATTGCTGCTGAGACAGTGCCTTTAAAAGAATTTGAAAAAGAAATTTTCTTTGAGGGTTGTATGCCAGTAGAAGTTATGGCAAGTAGAGGGAGACAGACGCTAGTATTTGGACCTATGAAACCTGTTGGATTGGAAGATCCAAAAACAGGGAAAACGCCATATGCTGTTGTTCAGTTACGTCAAGATGATGCGGCGGGAACTTTATACAATATCGTAGGTTTCCAAACACATTTAAAGTGGGGACCGCAAAAAGAAGTGTTACAGTTAATTCCGGGACTGGAAAATGCAGAGATTGTACGTTATGGTGTAATGCATCGTAATACGTTTATTAATTCACCTAATTTGCTTCGTCCAACATATCAATATAAACAACGTGATGATTTATTCTTCGCTGGTCAAATGACTGGAGTAGAGGGATATGTTGAATCAGCAGCATCAGGGTTATTAGCAGGAATTAATGCTGCACGTCTTGTGCAAGGTGAAGAGCCAGTTGTATTACCGCCAGTAACTGCGATGGGTAGCATGGCAAATTACATTACGGCAACGAATGCTAAAAACTTCCAACCGATGAATGCGAACTTTGGTCTATTTGCACCGTTAGAGAAGAAGCTCAAAAAGAAAGCGGAGCGAAATGAAGCGTACGCAACACGCGCTTTAGAGACGATTCAAAATTTTGTAAATATTTAGTTAAATTTCTTGCAAAGGCTACTAAGTTGTGATACGATTTAGTAGCCTTTATTGAGGTGAATTGTGTGAATGTGAAGAAATTGTTACAATTATTCGTTGGATATTTACAAATTGAAAGAAATTATTCAAAATATACAATTGCAAGTTATCAAAATGATTTAGAACATTTTGTGCAATTTATGGAGCGAGAAGGCATATCCTCTTTTTTAGATGTTACATACGCGGATGTTCGTTTGTACTTAACGACGTTGCACGATGAAAAGTTAGCCCGTAAATCTGTCGCAAGAAAAGTATCAAGCTTACGAAGTTTATATCGTTTTTTGATGCGTGAAGGTTATCGGAAGGATAATCCGTTTGCACTTGCGTCACTCCCCAAAAAAGAATTGTCAATCCCAAAGTTTTTATATGCTGAAGAGTTAGAGGAATTATTCGAAGTTTCTGACACGGGAACGCCACTTGGTCAAAGAAATCAAGCTTTATTAGAGTTGATGTATGCGACTGGAATCCGTGTGAGTGAATGTGTCAATTTACAACTTACCGATATTGACTTTGCGGTGGGAACAATTTTAGTAATGGGAAAAGGAAAAAAACAAAGGTATATTCCGTTCGGAAGCTATGCGCAAGATTCTTTAATTACCTATATAGAAAATGGGAGAAAACAGTTAATTAATAAGACTGAAGAAGACTCTCATATGGTATTTTTAAATGCGAAAGGTACGCCGCTAACAAGTCGTGGAGTTCGTTATGTTTTAAACGAACTCATTAAAAAGGCTTCACTGACAATGCGGATAAGTCCCCATATGTTAAGGCATACATTTGCTACACATATGTTAGATGAAGGGGCGGATTTACGTACTGTACAGGAGCTATTAGGCCATGAGAATTTGTCGACGACACAAATTTATACGCATGTCTCAAAAGAAAGATTGCGTTCTGTTTACATGAAGCATCACCCGCGGGCATAAATTGCTTTAAAAGCTATAAAAACAAATAAAGGAGTTTTTTCTATGGGGAATTTCCACGCTACAACGATATTTGCAGTTCATCATAATGGAGAATGTGCAATGGCTGGAGATGGCCAGGTGACAATGGGAAATGCTGTTGTAATGAAACATACAGCTCGTAAAGTTCGCAGGCTTTTCCAAGGTAAAGTTTTAGCTGGTTTTGCAGGTTCAGTTGCTGATGCATTTACTCTTTTTGAAATGTTTGAAGGGAAATTAGAAGAGTATAATGGCAACTTGCAGCGTGCTGCTGTTGAAATGGCAAAACAATGGCGTGGCGATAAAATGTTACGTCAGCTAGAAGCGATGCTCATTGTCATGGATAAAACAACTATGCTTCTTGTTTCAGGTACAGGAGAAGTGATTGAACCGGATGATGGTATTTTAGCAATTGGATCTGGTGGGAATTATGCACTTTCTGCAGGTCGTGCTTTAAAGCAATATGCAAGTGAACACTTAACAGCGAAACAAATTGCGAAAGCGAGTTTAGAGATTGCTGGCGATATTTGTGTTTATACGAACCACAACATAATTGTTGAAGAATTGTAGAATCGTAAGGGAGGCATTTTATATGCATTTACATTTTACTCCGCGCCAAATTGTGGAAAAATTAGATCAATACATCATCGGTCAAAAAGATGCAAAGAAAGCGGTTGCTGTAGCGTTGAGAAATCGATACCGTCGCAGTAAATTAGCTGAAAATTTACGTGATGAAATAGCACCTAAAAACATTTTGATGATTGGACCGACAGGTGTTGGGAAAACAGAGGTAGCACGACGAATGGCGAAACTCGTTGGAGCACCTTTTATTAAGGTTGAGGCTACAAAATTCACAGAAGTTGGATATGTGGGTAGAGATGTAGAGTCGATGGTACGTGACCTTGTGGAAACATCGGTTCGTATCGTAAAAGAAGAAATGGTAGTGAAAGTTCAAGATAAAGCAGAAGAGCAAGCGAATCAACGTCTTGTTGAAATTTTAGTACCGAGTCCGGAGAAGCAATCTGGATTTAAAAACCCATTAGAGATGCTCTTTGGGGGCGCTCAAAATTCGAGTCAGACGTCTGATACACAAGAAGATGGTGAAATCGAAAAGAAACGTCAAGACGTGGAGAGAAAGCTTGCTGCAGGGCTTCTTGAAGACGAAATTGTATCGATTGAAGTGACTGAGCAACAGTCTTCTATGTTTGATATGTTACAAGGAACTGGCATGGAGCAAATGGGAATGAATTTCCAAGATGCATTAGGAAGTTTTATGCCGAAAAAAACGAAAAAACGTAAACTTTCTGTAAAAGAAGCAAGAAAACTCTTGACAAATGAAGAGGCACAGCGCTTAATTGATATGGATGAAGTTACACAAGAGGCTGTTTATCGTGCTGAACAGCTCGGGATTATTTTTATCGATGAAATTGACAAAATTGCTGGTAAGCAGTCGAATAGCGTAGATGTATCACGTGAAGGTGTGCAACGTGACATTTTGCCAATTGTAGAAGGGTCGAATGTTGCGACAAAATACGGATCAGTAAAAACGGATTATATTTTATTCGTTGCAGCTGGAGCGTTCCATATGTCTAAACCGTCGGATTTAATTCCGGAATTGCAAGGGAGATTTCCGATTCGAGTAGAATTAACAAAATTATCAACAGACGATTTTGTTAAAATATTAATCGAGCCTGACAATGCGTTAATTAAACAATATATGGCATTATTAGCGACTGAAGGTATAGAAATTGAATTTTCAGACGAAGCTATTCGTAAGATTGCTGAGATTGCTTATCAAGTTAATCAGGATACAGATAATATTGGAGCAAGAAGACTTCATACGATTATGGAGAAGCTCCTTGAAGATTTATCGTTTGAAGCATCTGAAATTACGTTAGAGAAAATAACGATAACACCTCAATACGTTGAGGAGAAATTAGCAACAATTGCTAAAAATAAAGATGTGAGCCAGTTTATTTTGTAATAGTGTCATCAGGTGACTCGCCCTAGTTTCCAAGTGATGAAAAAATATGTAAGTAACATGTAGGAGGAACTTTTGAAATGGAATTATTAGCAAAAACGAGAAAATTAAATGCGTTATTACAGAGCGCAGCAGGGAAGCCTGTAAACTTTAGAGAAATGTCTGACACAATGTGTGAAGTAATTGAAGCAAACGTGTTCGTTGTAAGTCGTCGTGGTAAATTACTAGGTTATGCAATTCACCAACAAATCGAAAATGAGCGTATGAAACAAATGCTTGCAGAGCGTCAGTTCCCAGAAGAATATACACAAAGCTTATTCAACATTACGGAAACATCTTCAAACTTAGATGTGAACAGTGCTTACACAGCATTCCCGGTAGAAAACAGAGAATTATTTGGTCAAGGTTTAACTACAATCGTACCAATCGTTGGTGGCGGTGAGCGTCTAGGTACATTAGTATTAGCTCGTCTTGGTCAAGAGTTCTTAGATGATGATTTAATCCTTGCTGAGTACAGCTCAACTGTTGTAGGCATGGAAATCTTACGTGAAAAAGCAGAAGAAATCGAAGAGGAAGCACGTAGTAAAGCTGTTGTTCAAATGGCGATCAGCTCATTATCTTACAGTGAGTTAGAAGCAATTGAGCACATCTTCGAAGAATTAAATGGAACAGAAGGTTTACTTGTTGCAAGTAAAATTGCTGATCGCGTAGGAATTACTCGCTCTGTAATCGTAAATGCACTACGTAAATTAGAAAGTGCTGGTGTTATTGAGTCTCGCTCTTTAGGTATGAAAGGAACATACATTAAAGTGCTAAACGACAAGTTTCTACAGGAACTTGCTAAATTAAAAACAAACTAATTTATAAAAAACTCTCCTCGGTTGAGGAGAGTTTTTTTGTGCAATGGATCGATAGTGCCTGTAAAGAGTGCCATAAGCGTGTTTTCTGGGAAAACTATCAATTGGATTTTGATTTTTTGCTTAGAAGAAATGAAGGTTGGTAATACTAGAATTCGAGTATGAACAAAGAAAGTTTTACATTGTTCGCATTTTCGACTTGATTGTAATATTTCAGTATGATATAGTAAGCAGTGGTGTCAGTACAAAGTACACACGTTTACTGATTTAAGTGTTGGTGCTACGTTTGTAGTTTCGCTTAGAGATGAAGTAAACGGAGGATATCAAAAACCATTTAGGAGGAACTAAATTATGTCAGTAATTTCTATGAAACAATTGCTTGAAGCTGGTGTTCATTTCGGACATCAAACTCGTCGTTGGAACCCAAAAATGAAGCGTTACATCTTCACAGAGCGTAACGGTATCTACATCATCGACTTACAAAAAACTGTGAAAAAAGTTGAGGAAGCTTACAGAACGATGCGTGACATCGCTGCTGAAGGCGGAGACATCTTATTCGTAGGTACTAAAAAACAAGCACAAGAAGCTATTAAAGAAGAAGCAACTCGTGCTGGTATGTACTTCGTTAACCAACGTTGGTTAGGTGGAACTTTAACAAACTTCCAAACAATCCAAAAGCGTATCAAGCGTCTTAAAGACATCGAAAGAATGCAAGAAGATGGTACTTTCGAAGTACTTCCTAAGAAAGAAGTTGTTCAACTTAAAAAAGAGTTAGAGCGTCTTGAGAAATTCTTAGGCGGTATTAAAGATATGAAAGGTCTTCCAAGTGCATTATTCGTAGTAGACCCTCGTAAAGAGCGTATTGCAGTTGCTGAAGCACGCAAATTACACATTCCAATCATCGGTATCGTTGATACAAACTGTGATCCAGACGAAATCGATCACGTTATCCCAGCAAACGATGATGCAATTCGTGCTGTAAAACTTCTTACATCTAAAATGGCAGACGCGATCCTTGAAGCAAAACAAGGTGAAGAAACTGTTACTGCGTAACAAATTTGGAAAGGTGATAAGGGGTTCGGCCTTTTATCACCTTTTTTAAGGTATAAACACCTTTTTAAAAGGTATAAATACATATTTTAGGAGGATGAAAAGTATGGCAATCACTGCACAAATGGTAAAAGAATTACGTGAAAAAACTGGCGCAGGTATGATGGACTGCAAAAAAGCTTTAACAGAAACTAACGGCGACATGGAGAAGGCAATTGACTTCTTACGTGAAAAAGGTATTGCGAAAGCTGCTAAAAAAGCAGACCGCATCGCTGCTGAAGGTTTAACTTTCATCGAAACAAACGGTAACGACGCTTTAATCTTAGAATTAAACTCTGAAACTGATTTCGTTGCGAAAAACGAAGGTTTCCAAGCATTAATTAAAGAGCTAGCTGCTCACTTATTAGCTAACAAACCTGCTAACGTTGAAGAAGCTATGGCTCAAACAATTGAAGGCGGCAAAACAGTAGAAGAGCACATCAATGAAGCAATCGCTAAAATTGGTGAAAAACTTACACTTCGTCGTTTCGAAATCGTATCAAAAACTGATGCAGATGCATTCGGCGCTTACCTACACATGGGTGGACGTATTGGTGTATTAACAGTTCTTGAAGGTTCTACTGATGAAGCAGCTGCTAAAGATGTAGCAATGCACATTGCAGCAGTTAACCCTAAATACATCGACCGCGATGCTGTAACAGCTGAAGAAGTTGAGCATGAGCGTCAAGTATTAACACAACAAGCATTAAACGAAGGCAAGCCTGAAAAAATCGTTGCAAAAATGGTTGAAGGCCGTTTAGGCAAATTCTTCGAAGAGATTTGCTTACTTGACCAAGCATTCGTTAAAAACCCTGATATGAAAGTTCGTCAGTTCGTTGAGTCTAAAGGCGGAACATTAAAAGGATTCGTTCGCTACGCTGTTGGTGAAGGTATCGAAAAACGCGAAGACAACTTTGCTGAAGAAGTAATGAACCAAGTAAAAGGTAGTAACTAATACAGATTAGGGAACACATTGTGTTCCCTTTTTTAAAATAAAGATGTAAGCAATTGGAGGTTCATTATGAGTAAACCGAAATATAATCGTGTCGTTTTAAAGCTAAGTGGAGAAGCTTTAGCTGGAGAGCAAGGATTTGGAATTGATCCAACTGTTATTAAGTCAGTTGCAGAACAAGTAAAAGAAATTGCAGAACTTGATGTAGAGGTTGCTGTTGTTGTTGGTGGCGGTAACATTTGGCGTGGGAAAATTGGAAGTGAAATGGGCATGGATCGTGCAGGAGCAGATTACATGGGCATGTTAGCTACAGTTATGAATTCATTAGCTCTTCAAGATAGCTTGGAGAATATTGGAATCCAAACTCGTGTACAAACTTCAATTGAGATGCGTCAAGTGGCAGAGCCTTACATTCGCCGTAAAGCAGTTCGTCACTTAGAGAAAAAACGTGTTGTTATCTTTGCTGCAGGTACTGGTAACCCATACTTCTCTACAGATACAACAGCAGCATTACGTGCAGCTGAAATCGAAGCGGACGTTATTTTAATGGCGAAAAATAATGTGGATGGCGTATATAGTGCAGATCCATCTATTGACCCAACAGCTACGAAATACGAAACGCTTACTTACTTAGATGTATTAAAAGAAGGTTTAGGTGTAATGGATTCTACAGCTTCTTCTCTATGTATGGATAATGACATTCCATTAATTGTATTCTCAGTTATGGAAAAAGGTAATATTAAACGTGCCGTTTTAGGCGAAAATATTGGAACAGTTGTAAGGGGGAAATAAATATGGGACAACAAGTATTGAAGTCTTCAAATGAAAAAATGGAAAAAGCAGTTGCTGCTTATTCTCGTGAATTAGCAACAGTTCGCGCTGGTCGTGCAAGCTCGTCTGTATTAGATAAGGTACAAGTTGATTACTATGGTGCACCAACACCAGTTGTGCAATTAGCGAACATTACAGTTCCAGAAGCACGTTTGCTTGTAATTCAACCTTATGATAAAACTTCTATCGGTGATATCGAAAAAGCAATTTTAAAAGCTGATTTAGGCTTAAACCCTTCTAATGATGGAACTGTAATTCGTATTGCATTCCCTGCATTAACAGAAGAGCGTCGTCGTGATCTTGTTAAAGTTGTGAAAAAATATGCTGAAGAAGCAAAAGTAGCTGTTCGTAACGTACGTCGTGACGGAAATGATGATCTTAAGAAGCTTGAAAAAGCTGGCGAGATTACAGAAGATGATTTAAGAGGATATACTGAAGATATCCAAAAAGAAACAGATAAATATATTGCAAAAGTTGACGAAATCGCAAAAAACAAAGAAAAAGAAATCATGGAAGTGTAATAGCGATAACTTCGCAAATATGACCCTCTTCTTAAGGGGGTCTTTTTACACTTTTAGGCATACGTCTGCTTGCTGGAGGGTATGAATGATGTTTAAAAACTTTCCTTTTTTTAAAGGTAAAAAGGACACATCGTTTGATCATCTCGTTGAAGAAGTGAAAAAAGGATATATCCCAGAACATATTGCCATCATTATGGATGGGAATGGAAGATGGGCAAAGAGGAGAGCAATGCCTCGTATTGCGGGACATCATGAAGGTATGCAAGTTGTAAAGAAAATTACAAAATTTGCAAGTAAACTTAATGTGAAAGTGTTAACTCTCTATGCTTTTTCAACTGAGAACTGGAAAAGACCGAAAAAGGAAGTTGATTATTTAATGAAGCTTCCAGAAGAATTTCTAGGTACATTTTTACCAGAATTGATTGAAGAAAACGTACAAGTCCGAGTAATAGGGCAAAAAGATCGTCTTCCTACGCATACACGCAGAGCGATGGAGAAGGCCATGGAAAATACGAAAGAGAATACGGGATTAATTCTTAATTTCGCGTTAAACTATGGAAGTCGAGATGAAATCGTTTCTGCTGTGCAACATATGATGAAAGATAATGAAGAAGGAAAAATTCGTTCTGAAGAGGTAAGTGAAGAAATGCTTTCTTCCTACTTAATGACGAGTTCTTTACCTGATCCAGAGTTGTTAATCCGTACAAGCGGAGAGCTACGTATTAGTAATTTCATGTTATGGCAAATTGCGTATTCAGAATTTTGGTTTACAGATGTGTATTGGCCAGACTTCAAAGAAGAACATTTGCTAAATGCAATTACTGACTTTCAACATAGAGGGCGCAGATTCGGAGGCGTGTAGAAAGAGAGGGTTTGGTAGTGAAACAGAGAATTATTACTGGAGTGGTTGCTGCCGCGCTATTCATTCCCATCGTAATATACGGTGGCGTGCCTTTTACGGTTTTAGTGTATGCACTTGCTTCTATAGGTTTATATGAATTAATTCGTATGAATAAGCTTACGCTTATTTCAGTACCGACAGTTTTAGCTGCAGTATTATTGTGGATTCTTTTAATTCCAAGTAGTGCATCAGAACTGTTTACATGGATTGGATTAGGTAAATTGGAAATCACATTTGTGATTGTTTTATTACTTTTATCATATACAGTCCTTTCTAAGAATACATTTACTTTTGATAATGCTTCATTTTTACTGATGGCAACGACATATGTGGCAATGGGATTCTTATATTTAAATGAAACGAGAATATTAGGAATTAAATATGTGTTTTGCGCATTATTTGTTATATGGGCTACTGATTCAGGCGCATATTTCGTAGGAAAAGCATTGGGCAAGAGAAAATTGTGGCCAGAAATTAGTCCAAATAAAACGATTGAAGGTTCATTAGGCGGCATCGTTTGCGGAATTATCGTGGCACTTGTTTACAACATGTTCTTCCCAGTTGAATCGAATGTAGTAATTTTAATTGTGCTGACAATTATCATTTCTATTTTTGGACAAATTGGTGATTTAGTACAATCTGCTTTTAAACGTCATTATGGCGTAAAGGATTCAGGTACAATTTTACCTGGACATGGTGGTATATTAGATCGAACAGATAGTTGGTTATTCGTTTTACCAATTCTCTACTTCTTATTACAATACAATTAATAAATGAACGAGGGGTTGGAGTCATGAAAAACATTAGTTTATTAGGTGCAAGCGGATCAATTGGTACACAAACTTTAGATGTATTACGCTCGCACCCAGACCAATTCCGTCTCGTTGCTTTTTCTGTAGGGAAAAATATTGACTACGCAGTAAAGGTAATTCAAGAATTTTCTCCGCAAATCGTCTCTGTGCAAAGAGAGGAAGATGTTTTAAAATTACAAGCTGTTTCTGGTAATACAAAAATTGTATATGGTAGTGAAGGACTTTTAGAAGTAGCATTACATCCAGATTCGGAGATTGTAGTAAATGCTGTTGTAGGTAGCGTAGGGTTGTTACCAACACTTCGTGCAATTGAGGCGAAAAAAACAATTGGAATTGCAAATAAAGAAACGTTAGTAACTGCAGGACATCTTGTAATGGAAGCAGCACGAAAACATAATGTTTCGTTACTTCCAGTAGATAGTGAACATTCAGCTATTTTTCAATGCTTGAATGGTGAAAATGAGAAAAGAATTTCTCGTCTTATTATAACGGCTTCTGGTGGAAGTTTCCGTGATAAAACGAGGGATGAATTGCATCATGTGACCGTAGAAGATGCGCTTCGACATCCAAACTGGTCAATGGGTTCGAAAATTACAATTGATTCTGCTACAATGATGAATAAGGGACTGGAAGTAATTGAAGCACATTGGCTTTTTGGTATCCCTTACGAGCAAATCGATGTTGTTTTACATAAAGAAAGTATTATCCATTCTATGGTTGAATTTGAAGATCGTAGTGTAATGGCGCAGCTTGGTTCACCTGATATGCGAGTACCAATTCAATACGCACTTACATATCCTGATAGATTGCCTCTTTCAGACACAAAACAGTTAAACTTATGGGAAATAGGGACGTTGCATTTTGAGAAAATGGACCAAGAGCGATTCCGTTGCCTACGTTTTGCGTATGAAGCTGGAAAAGCAGGTGGAAGTATGCCAGCTGTAATGAACGCAGCGAATGAAGTAGCTGTTGAAGCCTTTTTACAAAAGAGAATTGGTTTCTTAACAGTAGAAGACCTCATTGAAAAAGCAATGAACCATCACAATGTCATTGCACGTCCGAGCTTAGAGGAAATTCTGGAAATTGATGCAGCCACAAGACGGTTTGTGATGGAACAAATTTAGCAAAGGTGGTTATGGAATTGAATACAGCGATTGCCTTTATATTAATTTTCGGTGCACTCGTATTTTTCCATGAGCTAGGGCATCTATATTTCGCAAAAAGAGCAGGTATTTTATGCCGCGAGTTTGCGATTGGGTTTGGTCCGAAAATATTCTCATTTGAAAAGAATGAAACGGTGTATACGATTCGATTACTGCCCCTTGGTGGCTATGTAAGAATGGCTGGCGAGGATGCGGACACAGTTGAGTTAAAGCCTGGGAAAAAGGTTGGCCTTGTATTAAATGAAAAAGACGAAGTTGTGAAATTAGTTTTTGATGGATATGAAAAGTATCCAAATGTTCGTGTCATTGAAGTCGAACAAGCTGATTTGGAGCACAATCTAACAATTTCGGGCTATGAAGAGTACGAGGAAGAGCTTCAAACGTTCCGAGTGAATGAAAAGGCTCGTATTATTACTGCGGGGGAAGAAATTCAAATTGCTCCGTATAATAGACAATTTGGTTCAAAAAAACTAGGGCAACGCGCTTTAACAATCTTTGCGGGTCCTGCAATGAACTTTATTTTAGCATTTGTTATTTTTGTGATTCTTGGATTTGTACAAGGGGTTCCCGTTGACAAACCAATGGTCGGAAAAGTGATGGATAATAGTGCAGCACAGCAAGCTGGATTGAAAGAGAATGATACAATTCAAGCGATTGATGGGAAAAACACAAGTACATGGAAAGATGTTGTTGCCATTGTACGTGAAAATCCGAATAAAGAAATTACGTTACAAGTAAAGCGTGATAATGAACAGTTTAATGTGAAAGTAACGCCAACACTCGATAAAGAAGGTAAAGACGAAGTTGGTAGAATTGGTGTTTATTCCCCTGTAGAGAAAACAGTAATGGGTTCTATTAAATCAGGATTTGAACAAACATACCAATGGACGAAACTAATTTTTGAATCTCTTGTGAAATTAGTAACTGGTCAATTTTCTATTAATGAGTTATCAGGTCCAGTAGGAATTTATAATCTAACAGATCAAGTTGTGGATTATGGATTTACGCGTGTACTAAGTTTAGCGGCAGTTTTAAGTATTAACCTTGGTTTATTCAATTTATTACCAGTTCCTGCTTTAGACGGTGGCCGTTTATTCTTCTTCTTAATTGAAGCGTTACGAGGAAAACCAATTGACCGTCAAAAAGAAGGAATGGTTCACTTTATTGGTTTTGCATTATTAATGTTATTAATGTTAGTTGTAACATGGAATGACATTCGTAAGTTTTTCTTGTAAAATAGAAGGAAACTTATAATGAAATAGAGCTCGTAGAATAAAATCCCTCACCTAATTCGAGGTGAGGGGTTTTACTGCGTGTAAGAGTAAAATGAAGAGGTGCAAATAAATGAAACAAAGTATGGTATTCAGTCCTACATTACGTGAAGTTCCAGCTGATGCTGAAATTAAGAGTCATCAATTATTACTTCGCGCAGGTTTTATGCGTCAAAATGCTTCTGGTATTTATAGTTTTCTACCATTTGGGTTAAAAGTATTACACAAAGTAGAACGTATCGTTCGAGAAGAAATGGAGCGCGCAGGAGCTGTAGAATTATTAATGCCAGCTATGCAAGCTGCAGAATTATGGCAAGAATCAGGTCGTTGGTATTCTTACGGATCTGAATTAATGCGTATGAAAGATCGTAATGCTCGTGAGTTTGCTTTAGGAGCGACGCATGAAGAAGTAATTACTGATCTTGTACGTGATGAAATCAAATCATATAAAAAATTACCGTTAACATTATATCAAATTCAAACGAAGTTCCGCGATGAACAGAGACCTCGTTTCGGTTTATTACGTGGAAGAGAGTTTCTAATGAAAGATGCATACTCTTTCCATGCTACACAAGAGAGCTTAGATGAAGTGTACGATCGCTTATATAAAGCATATTCTAACATTTTTGCTCGTTGTGGTTTGAACTTCCGTGCGGTTATTGCTGATTCTGGAGCAATGGGCGGAAAAGATACACATGAATTCATGGTATTATCTGATGTCGGTGAAGATACAATTGCATACTCTGATACATCTGATTATGCAGCGAACATTGAAATGGCTCCTGTTGTAGCTACGTATACGAAGAGTGACGAAGCGGAAATGGCACTTGAAAAGGTTGCAACGCCAGATCAAAAAGCGATTGAAGAAGTATCTGCATTCTTAAACATTGAAGCTGACAAGTGCATTAAGTCTATGGTATTTAAAGTAGATGATAAATTAGTAGTTGTACTTGTTCGTGGTGATCATGAAGTAAATGATGTAAAAGTGAAAAATGTATACGGCGCTTCAGTTGTTGAGCTTGCTTCTCATGAGGAAGTAAAAGAATTATTAAATTGTGAAGTTGGTTCATTAGGACCGATTGGTGTAACAGGTGATATTGAAATTATCGCTGACCATGCTGTGGCATCAATTGTCAACGGATGTTCAGGAGCGAACGAAGAAGGATTCCATTATGTAAATGTAAATCCAGAACGTGACTTTAAAGTAAGTCAGTATACAGATTTACGCTTTATTCAAGAAGGAGACCAATCTCCAGACGGAAACGGAACAATTCTTTTCGCACGCGGAATTGAAGTTGGTCATGTATTCAAATTAGGAACTCGTTATAGTGAAGCAATGAACGCAACATTCCTAGATGAAAATGGGAAAACACAACCACTTATTATGGGTTGTTACGGTATCGGTGTATCTCGTACAGTGGCAGCAATTGCAGAGCAGTTCAATGATGAGAACGGCTTAGTTTGGCCAAAAGCTGTAGCACCGTTCCATGTGCATGTCATTCCAGTAAATATGAAATCTGATGCACAACGTGAAATGGGTGAAACTATTTATAACTCATTACAAGAACAAGGCTACGAAGTGTTACTAGATGACCGTGCAGAACGTGCAGGTGTTAAATTTGCCGATGCGGATTTATTCGGACTTCCAGTACGCGTTACGGTTGGTAAAAAAGCAGACGAAGGTATTGTAGAAGTGAAAGTGCGTGCTACAGGCGAGTCTGAAGAAGTGAAAGTAGAAGAACTTCAAACATATATTGCTAATATTTTAAAATAAGAAGAGGTACCTCGTAATGAGGTACCTTCTCTTTCTTTGTAAATGTATTTTGTAAAAGAAGAAGGGAGAAATCTTTCTTTGTAGTACGTTTCAATTTATAATAGCAAATGGAAGGAGAGTGCTTATGTCATTAACAAATGAACAACAAGAGCGATTTCAAATTTTGCTCCAGCAGTTGCAAATACCAGAAGACCTTATAAATCAATATTTGCAAGGCGGTGGTATTGAAAGGCTAGTTATTGATAAAGCGAATAAAAGTTGGCATTTTGATTTACAAGTGCCACGTATTTTGCCTACAGAATTATATGAATTGCTAGAAATGAAGCTTAAGCAATCATTTTCTCATATTGCAAGAACAACATTTGCATTAGAAACAGAGAATAAACAATTTACAGAAGAAGAAGTAAGGGCCTATTGGCCGCTTTGTACGGAACGAATTACATTTTCACCTATGTTCGCGTACTTAAAGAAGCAACTTCCGCAGGTGAATGGAGTGAAGTTGCTAATAAATGTGAATAACGAGCTGGAGTCTACTGCTTTAAAGAAAAACGTTGCGAAACCAGTAGGGGATCAATACGAAGTTTTTGGATTCCCGCGTTTCCAGTTAGACACACATATACAGCAAAATGCAGAAGAAATGCAAAAGTTTCGTGAGCAAACTCAGCAAGAAGACCGCGAGCGTGTTATACAAGCTATGGAAGAAATGGCGAAGAAGCAAGCTGAAGAAAGTAGCGTTGTGTATGAAGGACCGATTACACTCGGGTATCTTATTAAGCCAGATGAAGAGATTACACCGATGCGAGAAATTCAAGATGAAGAACGAAGAAAAACGGTGCAAGGATATGTTTTCCATGTAGAGACAAAAGAGCTTCGTAGTGGCCGTACGTTATTAACTTTAAAAATAACAGATTATACGGATTCTATTATGATTAAAATGTTCTCACGTGACAAAGAAGATATTCCAATGCTGCAATCCTTGAAAAAAGGAATGTGGGTGAAAGCGCGTGGTTCTGTTCAAAACGATACATTCGTTCGAGATTTAGTAATGATTGCAAATGATATTAATGAAATAACAGGGCCGTCTCGTAAAGATAAAGCGCCAGAAGGTGAAAAGCGTGTAGAACTTCATCTGCATACTCCGATGAGCCAAATGGATGCTGTTACTCCTGTTTCTAGGCTTGTTGCCCAAGCGGGTAAATGGGGACATGAGGCTATTGCGGTTACAGACCATGCCGTGGCTCAGTCGTTCCCAGAGGCATATTCTGCGGGAAAAAAGGCTGGAGTTAAAGTTATATACGGTGTAGAAGCGAATTTAGTTAATGATGGTGTACCGATAGCGTATAATGAAGCGCATCGTTTACTTGCAGAGGAAACGTATGTTGTTTTCGACGTTGAGACGACAGGTTTATCAGCTGTATACGATACAGTCATTGAGTTGGCTGCCGTAAAAGTAAAGGGTGGCGAAATCATTGATCGCTTTGAATCTTTCGCAAATCCACATCAACCATTATCAGCGACGATTATTGAATTAACAGGTATTACAGATGATATGTTAACTGATGCGCCAGAAGTGGACGAAGTGTTTAAAAAGTTTGAAGAATGGATGGGTGACCATACACTTGTTGCCCATAACGCAAGCTTTGATATGGGCTTTATTAATGTAGGTTTTAAAAAGGCTGGGATAGAAAAAACGAATAACCCAGTTATTGATACGTTAGAACTTGCACGATTCTTATTCCCAGAAATGAAAAATCATCGATTAAATACGATGTGTAAAAAACTTGATATTGAATTAACGCAACATCACCGTGCGATTTATGATACAGAAGCGACGGGATATTTGCTTGTGAAAATGTTGAAAGATGTAATTGAAAAGGGATTTGAATATCATGATCAATTAAATGATAGCATGGGGCAAGGGGATGCTTATAAGCGTGGCCGTCCAAGTCATATGACGTTACTTGCCACATCAGATGTTGGGTTGAAAAATTTATATAAACTTGTTTCATATTCTCATCTTAATTACTTTTACCGTGTACCACGTGTACCAAGGTCACTATTAAAAAAATACCGTGAAGGAATTTTAGTAGGAACGGCTTGTGATAAAGGTGAAGTGTTCGAGGCAATGATGCAAAAGGCACCTGAAGAAGTAGAAGAAATTGCACAGTTCTATGACTACATTGAAGTAATGCCTCCAGAGGTGTTACGTCATTTAGTAGAACGTGAACTTGTTCGAGATGAAGGACAATTAAAAACAATTATTTCTAACTTAGTAAAACTAGGTGAGACGTTAGATAAGCCAGTTGTTGCTACAGGAAACGTGCATTATTTAGATCCAGAAGATGCAATGTATCGTAAAATTTTAGTCAGTTCGCAGGGCGGAGCAAATCCGTTAAATCGACATTCATTACCGCCAGTGCATTTCCGTACAACTGATGAAATGTTAGAGTGTTTTTCATTTTTAGGTGAAGACAAAGCGAAAGAAGTTGTTGTAACGAATACACAAAAGGTTGCGTCATTAATTGGTGATGTTCGTCCGGTAAAAGATGATCTATATACACCGAAAATTGAGGGTGCCGATGATGAAACACGTGATATGAGTTATAAAATGGCACGCAGTATATATGGTGAAGAACTACCAGAAATTGTAGAGGCTCGTTTAGAAAAAGAATTGAAAAGTATTATTGGACATGGATTTGCCGTTATTTATTTAATCTCACATAAGCTTGTGAAAAAATCGTTAGTAGACGGATATCTAGTAGGTTCGCGTGGTTCAGTAGGTTCATCGTTCGTTGCAACGATGATGGAAATTACAGAAGTAAACCCATTACCACCACACTATGTATGTCCAAAGTGCAAGCAATCTGAATTCTTTAATGATGGTTCGGTAGGCTCTGGTTTCGACTTACCAGATAAAGATTGTCCGACATGTAATGTGGCATATGTGAAAGATGGACATGATATTCCATTCGAAACGTTCCTTGGATTTAAAGGAGATAAGGTACCCGATATCGATTTGAACTTCTCTGGGGAATACCAACCACGCGCCCATAACTATACGAAAGTACTGTTCGGTGAAGATTATGTATACCGTGCAGGAACGATTGGTACAGTTGCGGAAAAAACTGCTTATGGATATGTAAAAGGTTATGCAAATGATCACAATTTAACAATTCGAAATGCAGAGATTGATCGCTTGGTAGCAGGATGTACAGGGGTAAAACGTACAACTGGACAGCATCCAGGTGGTATTATCGTTGTGCCGGATTACATGGATATCTTTGATTTCTCACCAATACAGTTTCCAGCTGATTCAATTGGGGCTGAGTGGAGAACAACGCATTTTGACTTCCACTCAATTCATGATAATTTATTGAAACTTGATATACTAGGACACGATGATCCGACCGTTATTCGTATGTTACAAGATTTAAGTGGTATTGATCCGAAAACAATCCCAACGGATGATCCAGAAGTAATGAAAATTTTCTCTGGTCCAGAAACGTTAGGGGTAACGGAAGAACAAATTAACTGTAAAACAGGAACACTTGGTATCCCGGAATTCGGTACGAAATTCGTAAGACAGATGTTAGAAGAGACAAAACCAACGACATTCTCAGAATTGGTCCAAATTTCTGGGCTGTCACATGGTACTGATGTATGGCTTGGTAATGCGAACGAGTTAATTTATAACGGTACATGTACGCTGAGTGAAGTTATCGGTTGTCGTGATGACATCATGGTATATTTAATCTATCAAGGTTTAGATCCATCATTAGCCTTCAAAATCATGGAGTCGGTTCGTAAAGGTAAAGGTGTACCGGAAGAATGGGAAGATGACATGAAAGGTAATAATGTACCAGGGTGGTATATTGATTCATGTAAGAAGATTAAATACATGTTCCCTAAAGCCCATGCGGCTGCTTACGTACTTATGGCTGTGCGTATCGCATACTTTAAAGTACATTTTGCACTTTTATTCTATGCGGCATATTTTACAGTCCGTGCAGATGATTTTGATGTAGAGGCGATGGCGAAAGGTTCAGCATCCATACGTGTGAAAATTGATGAAATAGCTCAAAAAGGATTGGATGCAGCGCCGAAAGAGAAGAGTTTATTAACGGTACTAGAAATGACACTGGAAATGTGTGAGCGTGGATATTCATTCCAAAAGGTTGATTTATACCGCTCGCATGCAACTGAGTTTATTATTGATGGGGATACTTTAATTCCTCCATTTAATGCAGTGCCTGGTCTTGGTACGAACGCAGCTTTAAGTATTGTGGAAGCGCGCAAAAATGGAGACTTCTTATCAAAAGAAGACTTGCAGCAGCGAAGTAAGGTTTCGAAAACAATTATTGAGTATTTAGATAGCCAAGGTTGTTTAGGAGATTTGCCGGATCAAAACCAATTATCACTGTTCTAATAGGTAGGAAAAGTCTTTGCAAATCAATATTTGCTATGGTATACTATAAACCGAGATAACCATGTCATGTATATTTTGTGAAAAAGAGAGTGGGGAAACCCACTCTTTCGTGTTACTATCTACATTTTATTCATGTAGATAGTAAAGACATTTCTGTCGTATATACATATTTTGTTACAAGTTTTACTTCTTAAATTTGGTAATACTAAGACAGATATTCCCTGCTTAACGGCAGGGGCTTTTGTTAGCTAACGAGAAAGAATAAGATAGACCGTCTTTATGAACGGGATCTTTTCTTGTAAATGGTACATGGCGGCAGGAAGGAGGCTGTTTATGGATAAGAAAGTCACAGAAGTTGTAGAAGCATTTGCGCAGCCAATCGTTGAAGAGTTGAATCTTGAACTTGTAGATGTAGAGTATGTGAAAGAAGGACAAGACTGGTTCTTACGCGTATTCATCGATTCTGAAAAGGGAGTCGACATTGAAGAATGCGGTGCGGTAAGTGAACGTTTAAGCGAAGCTTTAGATAAAGAGGATCCAATTCCTCACCTTTACTTTTTGGATGTATCATCTCCTGGAGCAGAACGCCCATTAAAGAAAGAAAAAGACTTCCAGCAAGCGGTAGGAAAACAAGTGGCAATTAAAACATATGAGCCGATTGATGGCGAAAAGATGTTTGAAGGAAAGTTACTTTCCTACGACGGTACTACAATTACACTACTATTAACAATTAAAACACGTAAAAAAGAAATCCAAATTCCAATGGATAAAGTTGCAAATGCGCGACTTGCTGTTACGTTTTAGTAAGAAGGGGGATCTTCATGAGCACTGAGTTGTTAGATGCTTTGCTCGTATTAGAGTCAGAAAAAGGTATTAGTAAAGATATTATTATTGATGCGATTGAAGCAGCGTTAATCTCTGCTTATAAACGCAATTTTAACCAAGCACAAAACGTTCGTGTGAGCTTTAACCCAGAAGTGGGAACAATTCAAGTTTTAGCACGTAAGGACGTTGTTGATAATGTGTTTGATCCACGTCTTGAAATCTCTGTAGAAGAGGCAAGACAAATTAATCCAAACTACCAAGATGGCGACGTACTAGAAATTGAAGTAACGCCAAAAGATTTTGGTCGTATTGCAGCGCAAACTGCAAAACAAGTTGTAACACAACGAGTTCGTGAAGCAGAACGTGGTGTTATTTACTCAGAATTTAGTGATCGTGAAGAAGACATTATGGTTGGTATTGTACAACGCCAAGATGCTCGTTTCATCTACGTAAGCTTAGGCAAAGTAGAAGCTTTATTACCTGTAAGTGAGCAAATGCCAAATGAGCAATATAAGCCACATGATCGTATTCGCGTATTTATTACAAAAGTAGAAAAGACAACAAAAGGACCACAAATTTACGTATCACGTACACATCCTGGTCTTTTAAAACGTTTATTCGAAATGGAAGTTCCAGAAATTTATGATGGAACTGTAGAAATTCGCTCTGTAGCGCGCGAAGCAGGAGATCGTTCTAAAATCTCTGTGCATGCAGAAAACGTTGATGTTGATCCAGTTGGTTCTTGTGTAGGACCGAAAGGACAACGCGTACAACGTGTTGTAGATGAATTAAAAGGTGAAAAGATTGACATTGTTCGCTGGTCAAATGACCCAGTTGAATATGTTGCAAATGCTTTAAGCCCATCACAAGTTGTTAAAGTACTTGTAGATGAAGATGAAAAAGCAACAACTGTTGTTGTTCCAGACCACCAGCTATCATTAGCTATCGGTAAGCGTGGACAAAATGCGCGTCTTGCAGCTAAATTAACAGGCTGGAAAATTGATATTAAAAGTGAGTCTGATGCGAAACAACTTGGAATTGTGACAGATGAAGATAGCGTAATCGCATTCGGATTCGATTCAGTTGAAGACGAAATCGAATAGAGGTGATGAGTATGAGCAATCGAAAAGTTCCGTTACGAAAATGTATTGCGACGCAAGAGATGAAATCAAAACGAGAGCTCGTTCGCATTGTTCGTTCCAAAGAGGGCGAAGTGTCTATTGATTTATCTGGAAAAAAATCAGGACGAGGTGCATATTTGTCAAAAGATAAAGAATGCATTATGCAAGCCCAAAAGAAAAACATTTTGGAACATCATCTAAAAGCGAAAATCGACAGTTCTCTGTACGAAGAGCTTCTTGAGCTTGTTGAGAAGGAGTCGAAATAAGTGTCCGATTGGAAATCGTTTTTAGGACTGGCAAATCGCGCTCGAAAAATCATTTCGGGTGAAGAACTCGTTTTAAAAGAAGTACGAAATGGTAAAGCAAAGCTCGTATTGCTTTCTGAAGATGCGTCAGCGAACACTACTAAACGTATCACTGATAAAACGACGTACTACAATGTACCAATGAAAAAAGTCGAAAATCGACAACAATTAGGGCATGCGATTGGGAGAGACGAGCGAGTCGTTGTAGCTGTGTTAGATGAAGGCTTTGCGAAAAAGCTACGTAGCATGCTCGATACAAATTACCGGGGGTGAAGGTATGAGTAAAATTCGAGTACATGAATATGCAAAAAAAAATAATATCTCAAGTAAAGATCTTATGACAAAACTTAAAGAGATGAATATCGAGGTTTCGAATCATATGACAATGTTAGAAGATGAAGTAGTAAACAAATTAGATAATGAATATAACACTGGAGCGGAAAAACCTTCTGTTGCAGATGAGTTTGAAGTAGAAGAGAAAGTTGTTCGCAGTAAAAAGAACAGCAATAAGAAAAAGAAAAAAGGCAAAGGAAATGAAGACAAACGTCAAGATAACTTTGCTGGAAGACAACAAACACAAATAGTAGAAACACCAGATAAAATTACTTTCTCTGGAAGCCTTACAGTAGGTGAACTTGCTAAAAAGTTAAGCAAAGAGCCATCTGAAATTATTAAAAAGCTCTTCATGCTAGGAATTATGGCGACAATTAACCAAGATTTAGATAAAGATACAATTGAGTTAATTGCTACTGATTACGGTATTGAAGTAGAAGAAGAAATAGTTGTAAGTGAAACTGAGTTTGAAACATTCATTGATGAGCAAGACGATGAAGAAAACTTAAAAGAGCGTCCAGCTGTTGTTACAATTATGGGACACGTTGACCATGGTAAAACAACATTACTTGACTCTATTCGTAATTCAAAAGTAACTGCTGGCGAAGCGGGTGGAATTACTCAGCATATCGGTGCATACCAAGTTGAAGTAAATGATAAGAAAATTACATTCTTAGATACGCCTGGTCACGCGGCATTTACAACGATGCGTGCTCGTGGTGCGCAAGTAACTGATATTACAATCCTTGTTGTTGCAGCTGATGACGGTGTTATGCCACAAACAGTTGAAGCGATTAGCCATGCAAAAGCAGCTGGAGTACCAATTATTGTTGCTGTGAATAAAATGGATAAACCAGCGGCGAATCCTGATCGTGTAATGCAAGAATTAACAGAATATGAATTAGTTCCAGAAGCTTGGGGCGGAGACACAATTTTCGTACCAATTTCTGCAATTCAAGGCGAGGGAATTGACAACTTGCTAGAGATGATTCTTCTTGTAAGTGAAGTAGAAGAATATAAAGCAAACCCAAATCGTTATGCAACGGGTACTGTAATTGAAGCACAGCTTGATAAAGGTAAAGGAACTATCGCGACATTATTAGTTCAAAACGGTACGCTTCGAGTTGGAGATCCAATCGTTGTTGGAACTTCATTCGGACGTGTTCGTGCAATGGTAAGTGATATTGGTCGTCGTGTAAAAGTTGCTGGTCCATCAACTCCTGTTGAAATTACAGGTTTAAATGAAGTACCACAGGCTGGAGATCGTTTCATGGCATTCGCTGATGAGAAGAAAGCTCGTCAAATCGGTGAATCACGTGCACAAGAAGCGTTAGTTGCACAACGTGGTGAGAAATCTAAATTAAGCCTTGAAGATTTATTCCAACAAATCCAAGAGAGCGATGTAAAAGAAATCAACTTAATCGTAAAAGCAGACGTACAAGGTTCTGTTGAAGCGATGGCAGCATCACTTCGTAAAATTGATGTTGAAGGCGTAAAAGTTAAAATCATTCACACTGGTGTAGGTGCGATTACAGAATCTGATATTATTTTAGCTTCTGCATCTAATGCAATTGTAATTGGATTTAACGTACGTCCGGATGTGAACGCGAAGCGTACAGCTGAGTTAGAGAACGTTGATGTTCGCTTACACCGCATTATCTACAAAGTAATCGAAGAAATTGAATTAGCGATGCAAGGTATGCTTGATCCAGAATTCGAAGAAAAAGTAATCGGTCAAGCGGAAGTTCGTCAAACATTCAAGGTAACAAAAGTTGGAACAATCGCAGGTTGTTACGTAATTGACGGTAAAATTACACGCGATAGTGGCGTTCGTATTATTCGCGATGGTATCGTAATTTTCGAAGGACAACTTGATACGTTAAAACGTTTCAAAGACGACGTAAAAGAAGTTGCACAAAACTATGAGTGTGGTATTACAATTGAGAGATATAATGACCTTAAAGAAGGGGACATCATTGAAGCATACGTTATGGAAGAAGTGAAGCGATGATTGTCGCTTCACTCTCATTCGAGTGTATGATTTACGATGTACATTCTTTAAAAGAGAAACGGGCAATTTTGCAACGAGTGCTAACTCGTGTGAAGCAGCGGTATAACGTAGCTGTTTCAGAAGTAGGGCATCAAGATGTATGGCAACGTACAGAAATTGCGATTGTTTCCGTATCCTCAAATCGTGTTATCTGTGAAAAAGAAATGAATCGTGTACTGGAGTACATCGATTCATTTCCTGAAATTGAACGTACGATAACACAATTGGAATGGTATTGAATGAGGTGAAGAGTTATGAAATTACGTGCAAACCGTGTAGGCGAGCAAATGAAAAAAGAATTAGGCGACATCATCAGTCGTAAAATTAAAGACCCACGTATCGGATTTGTTACAGTAACAGATGTACAAGTGAGTGGTGATTTACAAATTGCCAAGGTATATATTTCTGTTTTAGGTGACGAAGAACAGAAAGAAAATACGTTAAAAGGTTTAGCGAAGGCAAAAGGCTTTATTCGTTCAGAAATTGGCCAACGTATTCGTCTTCGTAAAACACCGGAAATTACCTTTGAGTTTGATGAGTCTATCGGATATGGTCATCGAATTGATACACTTTTACATGAAATTAATAAAGACGGTAAACGTGAAGAATAATGGATAGACATTTGTCTATCCATTTTTTCAATGCAAAATAAGTTTTGGATATTTACTACGAAAGAATTATGATGAGGTGAACATATATGGAAGGTGTAGTATTATTACATAAGCCAAAAGGCATGACATCACATGATTGTGTATTTAAATTAAGAAAGATATTGCGAGAAAAGAGAATTGGTCATACGGGAACATTAGACCCAGATGTGACGGGGGTATTACCACTTTGTGTGGGAAGAGCAACGAAGATTGCACAATTTTTAACAAGTGAAACGAAAACATATGAAGGTGAAGTAACATTAGGGTTTTCAACAACAACAGAAGATGCTTCTGGTGAAGTTGTGGAGAAACAAGATGTAAATCGTGTTATTACACGTAAAGAAGTAGAAGAGGTACTAGCGGAATTAACAGGCACGATTGAACAAATGCCACCAATGTTCTCAGCAGTAAAAGTAAACGGAAAAAAATTATATGAATATGCAAGAGCAGGACAAGAGGTGGAACGTCCAGTCCGTACAATTACGATTCATGAATTCGTATTACTGGATGACCGTGAAGTTTTTGAAGGAGAAAATATTTCATTCCGTTTCCGTGTAACTTGTAGTAAAGGAACATATGTAAGAACGTTAGCAGTAATGATCGGGGAGAAACTTGGTTTCCCATCACATATGTCTCACCTTGTACGAACGGCATCTGGTGAATTTTTATTAGAAGATTGCATATCATTTGAAGAAATTGAAGAAAACGTGCAAAATGGAACAGTAGAGTCTATCTTCATTTCAATTGATGAAGCATTAAGTAAGTTTCCAAAAATGGTTGTAGATGAAAAGCAAGCAGAGAAAATAAAGAATGGTATGTTCTTAAAGAACGAATTAGAAATAACGGCACCATTTATTACAGTATTTGATAAAAATGATCGTTGCTTAGCAATTTATGAACATCATCCAAAACATCCTGGCATGTTAAAGCCGATGAAAGTACTTGTGAATAATCAAGAACTAAAGCTATAATGAATTATTGGAAGGATTATTACAGAAAAAGGTGAATTCAAGCGTGAAACTTATTCATTTAACTCATCCACATGAACAAAATAAATTAGAATTACCACCTACTGTAATGGCATTAGGATTTTTTGATGGCATTCATTTAGGGCATCAATGTGTGATTCGAACTGCGAAAAAAATAGCGGACGACCGAGGATATAAAAGTGCAGTTATGACATTTCATCCTCACCCATCTGTTGTTTTAGGGAAAAAGGATGCGCATGTGGAGTATATTACACCAATGCGTGATAAAGAAAAAATAGTCGAAAGCTTAGGAATCGATATATTATATGTGATTAAATTTGATGAATCATTTGCAGGGTTATTACCGCAACAATTTGTAGATGATTATATTATTGGTTTAAATGTAAAGCATGTAGTAGCAGGGTTTGATTATTCATATGGACGTTTAGGAAAAGGAAAGATGGAGACTTTACCATTTCATGCAAGAGGGGAGTTTACACAGACTGTGATTGAAAAAGTTGAATTTCAAGAAGAGAAAGTAAGTTCTACAGCATTACGAAAGTTAATTCGAAATGGCGAAATGGAACAAATTCCATCTATTTTAGGTAGAGCCTATACAGTAGGAGGAACGGTTGTACACGGTGATAAACGTGGACGTCAAATCGGTTTTCCAACAGCTAACGTAGGTTTAAGTGATGAGTATTTATTGCCACCTGTAGGTGTTTATGCAGTGAGATTAAAAGTTCACGATGAATGGTACGATGGTGTATGTAATATTGGATATAAACCAACTTTTAAAGAAAATGAACGTCAATTATCTATTGAAGTTCACTTATTTGAATTCAACAAAGACATATATGATCAAAGTGTTACAGTTGAGTGGCATATGCGTATAAGAGAAGAGAAGAAATTCAATGGCATTGATGAGTTAGTTGAACAAATCGCAAAAGATAAGAAAACAGCACAAGAATATTTTGCGAGCGAAAAGAATATACTTGCTTTTTCAAATGAAAAGTAGTATTCTATGTTATGTACTTTATGACAACCATTGCTTGGCATTGCGACTCACCGACGCTTGCTAGGTAATTGGGGGTTTAATTAATAGGAGGTGAAATAGGATGGCTTTAACACAAGAGCGTAAAAATGAAATCATTGCACAATTTAGAACTCATGAGACTGATACTGGTTCTCCAGAGGTTCAAATTGCTGTCCTAACGGAGCAAATTAACACTCTAAACGAGCACTTACGTACTCACAAGAAAGATCATCATTCACGTCGTGGTCTATTAAAGATGGTTGGTAAACGTCGTAACTTACTAACTTACCTTCGTAATAGCGATATCACACGTTACCGTGAATTAATCACAAAGCTTGGCTTACGTCGATAGTCAAAGAAGCGGGAATATTCCCGCTTTTTTGTTAGGTAAAAATATATCTTCTACGCTTTATAGCTTACTTAATTTTCGGCAATACTAGAGGTAGAATATTGTGATATACTATCCATTTACATAGAAGAATTGAATATTTTAAATTGAGAGGGGTACTTAAATGAGTCAAGAAAAGCAAGTCTTCTCGATAGATTTAGCTGGTCGCCAGCTAACAGTTGAAACTGGTCAGCTTGCAAAACAAGCGAACGGAGCAGTATTAGTAAGATATGGCGATACAGCGGTTCTATCTACAGCAACTGCATCAAAAGAAGCTAAAAATGTAGATTTCTTCCCACTTACAGTAAACTATGAAGAGCGTTTATATGCAGTCGGAAAAATTCCTGGCGGTTTTATTAAGCGTGAAGGTCGTCCAAGTGAAAAAGCAATTTTGGCAAGTCGTTTAATCGACCGTCCAATTCGTCCGTTATTCGCAGATGGTTTCCGTAACGAAGTACAAGTTGTCAGCATTGTAATGAGTGTTGATCAAGATTGTTCTTCTGAAATGGCAGCTATGCTTGGTTCTTCATTAGCGTTATCGATTTCAGATATTCCATTTGAAGGCCCAATCGCTGGCGCAACAGTTGGTCGTATTAATGGCGAATTCGTTATTAATCCAACAGTAGAACAGCAAGAACAAAGTGATATCCACTTAGTTGTAGCTGGTACGAAAGATGCAATTAACATGGTTGAAGCAGGAGCAGATCAAGTGCCTGAAGAAACAATGTTAGAAGCAATTATGTTTGGGCATGACGAAATTAAACGTCTAATTGCATTCCAAGAAGAGATTGTACAAGCTGTAGGTAAAGAGAAATCAGAAGTGAAACTTTATGAAGTTGACGCTGATCTTAATCAAGCTGTACGTGAAATGGCTGAGAAGGATATGCATTCTGCAATTCAAGTACATGAGAAACATGCACGTGAAGATGCAATTAACGAAGTGAAAAAGCGTGTAATTGAGCATTACGAAGCTGAGGAAGCTGACGCTGATACATTAGGACAAGTAAATGAGATTTTATATAAAATTGTAAAAGAAGAAGTACGTCGTCTTATTACAGTTGAAAAAATTCGCCCAGATGGCCGTAAAGGTGACGAAATCCGTCCTTTAGCATCAGAGGTTGGTATTTTATCTCGTACACATGGTTCTGGTTTGTTCACACGTGGACAAACACAAGCATTAAGTATTTGTACATTAGGTGCATTAGGCGATGTGCAAATTTTAGATGGTCTTGGTGTAGAAGAATCAAAACGCTTTATGCACCATTACAATTTCCCATCATTTAGTGTTGGTGAAACAAGACCGATGCGTGGACCAGGTCGTCGTGAAATTGGTCACGGTGCACTAGGAGAACGTGCTCTTGAGCCTGTAATTCCATCTGAAAAAGATTTCCCATACACAGTACGTCTTGTATCTGAAGTGTTAGAATCAAATGGTTCTACTTCACAAGCAAGTATTTGTGGTAGTACTTTAGCAATGATGGATGCGGGTGTTCCACTTAAAGCTCCAGTTGCAGGTATTGCAATGGGTCTAGTTAAATCTGGTGAGCATTACACAATTTTATCTGATATTCAAGGTATGGAAGATCATTTAGGTGATATGGACTTTAAAGTAGCGGGTACAGCACAAGGTGTAACTGCATTGCAAATGGACATTAAAATCGATGGTTTATCACGTGAGATTTTAGAAGAGGCATTACAACAAGCGAAAATTGGTCGTGTGCACATTCTAAATCATATGTTATCTGTTATTGCAGAGCCACGTACTGAATTATCAGCTTACGCTCCAAAGATTATTACAATGACAATTAACCCAGATAAAATCCGTGACGTTATTGGACCAAGCGGTAAACAAATCAATAAAATTATTGAAGAAACTGGCGTTAAAATTGACATCGAGCAAGATGGTACTGTATTTATTTCATCAATAAATCAAGAAATGAACGACAAAGCTAAGAAGATTATTGAAGATATCGTTCGCGAAGTACAAGTAGGTGAGATCTACGAAGGAAAAGTGAAACGTGTTGAGAAATTCGGTGCTTTCGTTGAATTATTCAGCGGTAAAGATGGATTAGTTCACATTTCTGAACTTGCACTTGAGCGTGTAGGTAAAGTAGAAGACGTTGTGAAAATCGGTGATGTAATTACAGTTAAAGTTATCGAGATTGACAAGCAAGGTCGCGTAAATCTATCTAGAAAAGTATTACTAAAAGAAGAGCAAGAAAAAGAAGCTGCTAAAGAAGAAAACAAACAAGAGCAGCAATAAGTAAAAGCCAGTTAAACTGGCTTTTTTTGTTATGTAAAAAACATGATGTTCATATATTTTTATGTCGGTATAGGTATAGTTTTCATTATAACGCTCAAATTAACAAAGATAAGAAGGAAATGTTTTTATATAGTTAATTTGGGAGGGTTTATATGAAAGTTCGTATATTGGCATACATATGTATATTTTCTTTATATGTCAGTTTAGGCTCTTATTCTGTTTTTGCACAAGATAACTTGCATGAAGAAATTCAAAAGCATGCAAAACAGTATGAGATTGTACCTCAAAATGCGATGATTGATAAAATATGGAAGGCAACACCTGGATATAATGGAAGACAAGTGGATATTGAAGCATCGTATAATAATATGAAGAAGCTAAAGAAATTTGATCAAAAATATCTTGAATTCAAAGAAGTATCACCGAGTGTTCATTTAGAAGATTTATCACCAGCTCCAATTTATAGAGGGCATCCAAATAAAAAGATGGTGGGATTAACAATAAATGTGGCATGGGGAAATGAGTATTTGCCTCGTATATTAGAGATATTGAAAAAGCATGATGTGAAGGCCACTTTCTTTTTAGAAGGACGTTGGGTGAAAGAAAATTTACGGTTTGCAAAAATGATTGTCGATGCAAATCAAGAAGTTGGAAATCACTCATACACACATCCTAATATGAAAACGTTATCGTCAGATGAAATACGAGATCAGTTACAAAAAACAAATCGAATGATAGAAGTAGCAACGAATCAAAAAGTAAGATGGTTTGCCCCGCCGAGTGGAAGTTTTCGAGATGAAGTCGTAAAAATCGCAGATGATTTTCAAATGGGGACAATTATGTGGACTGTAGATACGATCGATTGGAAGCGACCGGAGCCGGATGTACTATTGCAGAGAGTGATGAGAAAAATACATCCAGGTGCTATCATATTAATGCATCCTACTTCGTCTACAGCAGAGGCTTTAGAAACAATGATTACAAAATTGAAGGAACAAGGATATAAAGTGGGGAATATAACTGAATTACTGGATGAAAAACGTGTGGATTAAATACATTTGCATGACATTCATCCTTAAACTTGTTATCATTAAATAATAGCGTTTTATTTAGAGAAACTGGTAGTAGGAGGAAAGTTTTTGATTAAAAAATATACTTGTAAAAATGGTGTAAGAATAGTTATGGAGAATATACCAACTGTAAGATCGGTTGCAATTGGTATTTGGATCCATGCGGGATCAAGAAATGAAAATGAAAAAAATAATGGGATTTCTCACTTTTTAGAGCATATGTTCTTTAAAGGGACAGAAACACGTAGCGCACGAGAAATTGCAGAATCATTTGATAGCATTGGTGGTCAAGTGAATGCATTTACTTCAAAAGAATATACATGTTACTATGCAAAAGTATTAGATGAGCATGCTAAATATGCTTTAGATGTTTTAGCAGATATGTTCTTTAATTCAACATTTGATGAGGAAGAACTGAAAAAAGAGAAGAATGTCGTATGTGAAGAAATTAAAATGTACGAAGATGCTCCAGATGATATTGTGCATGATATGTTAACGAAAGCAACATATGAAACGCATCCACTTGGATATCCTATTTTAGGAACAGAAGAAACGCTTAACACGTTTACAGGTGATACGTTACGTCAATATATAAAAGATCATTACACACCTGAAAATGTCGTTGTATCAGTTGCAGGAAATATTGATGAAGCATTTTTACAAACAGTGGAGCAATATTTCGGTAGTTATGAAGGAACAACAAACCGTGAACAAGTACATAGCCCAATTTTCCATTTCAATAAGGTAGCTCGTAAAAAAGAAACGGAACAAGCTCATTTATGTCTAGGATATAAAGGCTTACAAATGGGACACGAAGATATTTATAACTTAATTGTATTAAATAATGTTTTAGGCGGTAGCATGAGTAGCCGTTTATTCCAAGAAGTACGTGAGCAACGCGGATTAGCTTACTCGGTATTTTCTTACCACTCTTCTTATGAAGATACAGGCATGTTAACACTTTACGGTGGAACAGGTAGCCAACAATTAGATACACTGTATGAAACAATGCAAGAAACATTAGAGACATTGAAAAATACAGGTATTACAGAAAAAGAACTTATGAATAGTAAAGAGCAATTAAAAGGAAACTTAATGTTAAGTTTAGAAAGTACAAATAGCCGTATGAGCCGTAACGGTAAAAATGAATTGCTTCTTCGTAAACATCGTTCACTTGATGAGATTATTGAAAGTGTAAACACTGTAACCAAAGAAAATGTAGACGGATTAATTCGTAACATGTTTACTGATGAATTCTCTGCGGCACTTATTAGTCCAGACGGAAAACTTCCAAAAGGAATAAAACTATAATTGATTTTTATGATGTACCTGAAAATAACCTTCTCTCTTTTTAAAAGAGAGAAGGTTATTTTTTTTATACATATAGAATAGGTACTAATTATAGACAATGTAAATGAAAAATTCAGTAGAAGGAGTGGAGTGTGTATGCGATTAAGTGAATTAAGTGGTAAAGAGGTTGTAGATATAGAAAAAGCGGAAAAAATGGGAGTATTGGGTTATATGGATTTAGAGATTAACGAGAAAGACGGACAAATACAAACACTTATAATACCTGGAGGGAAGTGGGGAGGTTTTAAAAAGGAGCCACAGGAAGTAAGGGTGGCATGGAGTCAAATAAAGAAAGTCGGACATGATATGCTTCTTTGTGATAGTATAGATCGTTCAAATTCGGAGTGAAGGATGGCCATTTTGGTCATCTTTTTTTGTATTTACATAGAAACCTGATAAATCATATATGCATTTGGATTTTCAATCACCAGAAACTCGTACATTACATATGATGTGGAGGAAAAAGAAAAAGTAGGCACTTTTCTTATAAATGACAGAAAAAGAAGGTGAATTAGGGAATGTTGACTGAGATGCATATTGCTGTCATAGGAGGAGATGCAAGGCAGCTAGAAGTAATTCGTAAGCTAGTTGAATTGGATGCGAAACTTTCTTTGATAGGGTTTGATCAGTTAGATCATGGTTTCACAGGGGCAGCAAAAGAAAGTATACAAAATTTAGATTTCACTTCTGTAGATGCAATTATTTTGCCGGTTGCAGGCACAAATGCCAAAGGAGAAGTAGATACTATTTTTTCAAATGAAAAAGTTTCAATAACGAAAGAACAAATTGAAAATACACCAGAACACTTTACTATATATTCAGGTATTGGTACGCCTTACTTGGAAAATCTCGTATCTACTACGAACCGAAAACTTGTTAAATTATTTGATCGTGATGATGTGGCAATCTACAATTCTATTCCAACTGTAGAAGGTACATTAATGATGGTAATTCAACATACCGACTATACAATTCATGGGTCCAATGTAATGGTTCTAGGATTTGGTAGAACAGGAATGAGTGTTGCGAGAGCATTTCAATCATTAGGAGCCCATGTCAAAGTTGGAGCAAGACGATCAGAACATATTGCACGTATTACAGAGATGATGTTTTCTCCTTTTCATATGCAAGACATAGAGAAAGAAGTAGGAAATATCGATATTGTAATTAACACGATTCCGCACCTCGTTGTAACAGCGAATGTTATTGCGAAAATGCCAGCACATACGTTAGTGATTGATTTAGCTTCTAAACCAGGCGGTACTGACTTTAGATATGCGGAAAAAAGAGGAGTCAAAGCGTTGCTAGCACCTGGATTACCAGGTATTGTTGCTCCAAAAACGGCTGGGCAAATCTTAGCAAATGTTCTTTCTCAGTTATTAGCAGCAGATGCAATCGCAAAGGAGGAAAAGAAATGAGTTTGAAGGGGAAACGAATTGGTTTCGGATTTACAGGTTCACATTGTACGTATGAGGAAGTTATGCCGCACTTAGAAAAATTAATTGCTGAAGGAGCAGAAGTACGTCCTGTTGTTTCATACACTGTTCAATCAACAAACACTAGATTTGGAGAAGGAGCAGAGTGGATTAAGAAGATTGAAGAAATAACAGGTTTTAAAGCAATTAATTCAATTGTTGGAGCAGAACCACTTGGACCTAAAATTCCATTAGACTGCATGGTAATCGCTCCTTTAACAGGAAATTCTATGAGTAAATTTGCGAACGCAATGACAGATTCTCCAGTACTAATGGCAGCAAAAGCGACATTAAGAAATGGCAAGCCCGTCGTATTGGCCGTTTCGACGAATGATGCATTGGGGTTAAATGGGGTAAATCT
>NZ_NVAP01000049.1 GCF_002567495.1 Bacillus cereus
TTCCCTTGTTTAGCTTTGACATCAGGGAATTCAATTTTTCTTATTTTAGGGTTAACATATTTATTAATTAATGTACTAGTTACATATTTTTCGGGAAGAAAAAGTCCGTCAAAACCTTGTGGCATTATCTTTGTAATAACAGATTGCCAATCCACACTCGCTTCATATCCTAGTAAATCTTTCTTGTGTTGAATTACGACACCGCGATCAAGACCGCGAGCGTTTAACATTCTGACGTTAAAGTTATCTCGTTTTAATTCACCGCCCCAGCGATTCAAGAATGAATTGTCTTGTCCACTGTCTAATAATACTTCTACGGGGTTTTTACGTACTAAACGTGCATTATTAACCTTTGTAATGTCGCTAAAGAATTCAAATCTAGTTGCGTATTGTAAATTGTTTTTTATTTGTTCTAAAGCGCCTGTACCTGATTTGTTAACAATGTTCGTATCTTCTATAAAGTTATCTACTAAATCGTAAAAAATATGGTAGCAGAATACTTGTAATACACCGTCAGAAGGATGAGGATTAGCTACACGAAACAATTGATCCCCGTCAGGTGTTGGAGCCTTGATTAAACATTGCCCGTCTATTTCTAATCCGTGTGGAGAGAATAAAGGGTATTTAAAATTTAGCGTGTAAACGCCGTTCAATATCTCTTCGATTTCAGCTTCATAAATGTTATTATCAAGTATCCCTATTCCATTGTGGGTAAAGTCTGTTTCGTTTGGTTTATAAAGTGTAATCAAATGTATCTCCACCTCGTTTCGATATCAATCATATCAACGCTTCCTGTCCACGATATTGTGTTTTCTCCTTCTTTAAATATAGGGAATTTCCCAATCATTTTGTCATTCATAGGAGTAGTATTGTAGTAGCATTCCATTAAATCAGAATCAACTATTACAGAAGGATTAACACCTTTAATTTGGAATGAGATCCCATTGATTTGTATTGTTATATTTCCCGTTCCGTAAATTGTTAATTTAGGTAAAGAATGCAACGTTCCCTGGTTCATTATCGTAGCAGGAGTAGTTAACGTAAAAGGTTGTTCAATAGCGTATTCATAGGGATCGGACTTGAATGTAACTTGAAAATTACCGTATTCCTCTATCTCGTTTTCAATATCACCGATTTCTACAGATTTTATCTTTCGATAAACATAATCATCAGTAAACGAAAGAATTTTAGCGCTCATTATCCACGCTTTTATTTTTCTTAATAAAGGTTTGATGTTTTCATCTTCTAGTAAATTAAATTCAATAGTGAACTCGACATCTTCATAACCTTTTTCTTTTGTTAATGCTCCATTTTCTCTGCCGTCAACTTCAATAAATTCAATCTTCTTTTTAGCAGTCGGAATTTTAGGGCGATCCACCATACAAAGATAGTAGTTTCGCCCTAATTCATTATTTATTCGGATATCAAACACGGTTGGAACCTCCTTTTCCAACGTTTAATGATTGCCCTTTTTGAGTAAACCAATCATCAGCTTTTTGGAACATTTTATTCATATCACTTTCATTTCTAACGGTAGTGTGGAAAGTAACTTCATTTGTGATTTGTTGTGGTTGATTATTAATAACATTCATTCCAGCCTTACCAGCAAGTGCGTTTCCAGCCAAATCAGGTAGACCTGAAAGCATTCCGCCGCCACTTAGAATGCCGTTGACTTTTGACATTGCATCTCCTAGAATTCCACCACTTGCAAATGTTGTAGGAGCACTGAAAGCCATAGGAGCTGCAAACATAGGCGCAAAACTTCGAGAAGCTAATGCAGGTGCTTCACTTTCGCTATCCACACTTATGCTGTATGAACTAAACGGATTCAATTTACCAATCATATCGCCAGCAGAGTTCCACGCGTTTCTAATTTTGCCAACGATTTTATCTAACCATCTAGTGATACCGTTGTACAGATCACCGAAATAGTCGATCGCGCTTTGGATTGGTCTGTATACTGAAGTTAATGTGCTACTTACCGAATCCCAAGCTGAAGAAATTTTGCTTCTTATGGTATCGAACTTAGATTGAACTTTTGATACCATAGAATCCCAATATCCGGACACAGTAGAAACGATGCTATTCCAAATACCAGAAGATATTGATTTTATCGTGTTCCAAGCACCGTCAACCTTACTTCTAACATCATCAGCTTTGCTTCTAGTATCATTAGAAATTTTCGTCCAAGCTTCAGAAACATTTCCAGAAATTTCATTCCATTTTTGAGAAGTAGCTTCTTTAACAGTATTCCAACCATCCGTTGTTTTTTGTTTTACATCCGCAGCTTTCTCACTTGTTTTGTTAGCCATTTCATTCCATTTGTCAGATACAGCAGTAGATACTTTTCCCCAAATTTCTGACGTTTTGCTCGAGATATAGTCCCAACCTTCTTGCACCTTTGATTTAATAGGGGCCATGAAAGAACTCACCTGATCGGAAATCCATTTCCATGCATCACTAACAATAGTTTTGACACCTTCCCAAATAGATGATGTGAAATCCTTAACTGCAGTCCATCCAGTGTTTATAATTTCTTTCGCCTTATCCATATATTCGGTGAATGTTGAAGAAATTGCTTCCCATGCTTCTTTTATATAACCTTTAATCCACTCCCAAAATTCAAGCACAGGTTCTTTTATCTGTTCCCAAATCAAAATAAATGCAGTTAAAAGTAATTGTAATGGGAATGTAATGATTCCAAACAGAATATCCCATGCGGTTTGTGCGATTTCTTTTAATCCTTCCCAGAAAGAAGAAAACCCTTCTTTAACGCCTTCCCAAGCATCAGAACAAACTTGAGTGAATTCGTCCCATATACCAGAGAACCAGTCACTTATTCCTGTCCACATATCACTTGCTATTTGTCCGAATGCAGTCCAGAAATCAGACCATCCAGTTTTGAAATCTTCCCATGCTCCACTGAAGTATTCAACTACGGAATCCCAACCTTCAGATACCGTTTTGCTTAAAGAGTCCCAACCTTCTGACGCCCCTTCAGCAATTCCATCCCATAATTCAGACATCCAAGTAGAGAATTCGTCCCACTTTTCAGAAAGCCAATCTGTAATGCCACCCCAGTTATTAAATATAGCTATTACCGCAACTACAATCGCGATGATTCCTGCTATAGCTGCAACTACTGCTGCTACCGGTGCGCCAACAAATCCAGCTATTACAGTTACAATTATTCCTATCGCTTCACCTATACCAGTAATCCAACCTATTAAAGTTCCGATAAAACCGATGACTGAACCGATAGCGGTTATTATCGTACCTATGGCGGTTATTGTTGCGCCAATAACTATTAATATAGGACCGATTGCCGCAGCTAACGCCGCAATGACTACAATTGTTTTCTTAGTTTCTGGATCGAGTTTCGAAATCCAATCCATTAACTCTTTTAATTTTTCAACAACAGGCATTAACGCAGGTAGTATTTCAGTACCGAATTGAACGGCTAAAGTATGAAGTGTTTGTTGTAATTCTTTAAATTTATTTTCAGGCGTGTTTTCCATTTGCTCAGATAAGTGTTTAACTTCACCAGTAGCACCACGAGCATCGTCGGCCATTTTCTTTAGTTTTTCCCCGCCACTATGAACAAGTATTTGCCACGATGCTAAATGTTCCTTACCAAATATAGTTGCTAATGTGGCATTTTGTTGTTCTTGTGTCATACCTTGCAAACTATGCTCAAGTTCATCCATAACTTGTGGTAATTGCTTCATTTTTCCGTTTGCGTCATATGCATCAAATCCCATTTTAGCCATAGCTTTAGACATTGCCTTTGTAGGTTTAGCTAGGTTAACGAAACCTGATTTTAAAGCCCTTGCCGCTACTGACGCTTCAATACCATTAGATTGCAACATACCTACAGCCGAAGCGGTAACGGCTAAATCTTGCCCAGCTGCATTTGCAGTAGGCCCGATAATTGACATTGATTCGGTTAAAGAATGAACACTAGCCTTTGTGTGGTTAGCTGTATAAGCGAATATGTCAGCCATCTTATTGATACCTGCTATATTCTGTTCAGCATTATTCGTTTTCTGTCCAGTAGCTTCATAAGCTGATCCTAAACCATCGACAGTTTTAGCTAAGTCTTCATTCGCACCCCTAGCAGTGTGGAGGGAAACAGTCATGATTCGCATCGCTTCTTCTGCTGTGTAACCGTCTTTAACTAATACAAGCAAACCTTCATTGATCTTTTCGGTACTAACACCAAACTGTTGAGAGTTAGCAAGGGAACTATCCCACATTCTGCTCATAACGTCATTAACTTGTTGAGAAGTTAACCCAGTAGCGTTTACCTCTTTTCTAATATCAGCCATTTCATGTTGGAATTTCGATGCTTCTTTTGCAGCGTAACCCATAGCACCAGCTATAGGAGCTGTAACTTTCATCGACATGTCTTTCCCTACATCAGAAACATTTTTCCCAACTTCTTTTACTTTGTTACCAAATTCTTGAACATGTGAAGATGCTGTTTTAAAACTAGTACCTACCTTTTGATGTAATGCATCTACTTCTCTTCCTAGTTCTATTTCAGCTTGTTTTGCTCTATTTAATTCTGTTTCTAGCTTTTTAACCTCTTCTGATTCAGCACCGAAAGCCCGTTTAGCATTTTCTAATTGTTGCGCTAAATTTCTTGATTGTTCACCAGCATTTTGTTGAGCTTGTTTTAAATAATCATATTGCAGTTTAGCTTTTGAAGTTTCCGAAGCATTTTTGCTTAATGAAGCTGCTTGTAATTCGTATGCAGATTTCAATTTATCAGATTCGGTTTTTAAACCAGAATGAGCATTTTTTAATTCTTCTAATTTCTGTTTCGACTTGCCTACTTCGCTATTGCGTAATGATTCTGCTTGTTGAGCTTGTTTTAATGACTCCGAAGTAGTTTTAATCTTATTTGAAATATCAGCTTCAGCAATTTGCGCACGACGTAACGCTTCTTCAGCCTTTTTGGTTTCTGTTGCGTTTTCTCCCCACACTTGTTTTGTTCTTTGAAGTTGTTCCGCTGTCTCTTTTGTTTTGTTTTTAGCAATATCATATTGCTTCTCAAGTGTGGATAGCGAAGTCTTATATTTATCAACATCAGTTCCAGTTAACTTCATTTGAGTTTGAGCTAACTTCAACTCTTGCGTTAAGGCTTTGTTTGCTTGATTCATTTCATTTATTTTAGCTTTATAATCAGCGGTGTCAGCCTTAAATTTAATTATGGTTTCTTTTGAAGGAGTAGCCATCTATTTTCCACTCTCCTTTTCTTGGATATAGGCTTTCCACCATTCGTAAGCACTTTTGTTTTCTGCTATTCTTTGCACATCCCTTAAAGGCAAATTCCAAAAGTCATGCTCCGATATTTCGAAAATAAATACGTATAGACTGTATAAATCCACAACGAATTCAATCTCGAATTTAGGAAGTTTTAAACCTTTTTTTTCGCTTTATCCTGGAAACCTTGCGCCATTTTGTTTTTAGCTTCTTTTTTCATAACCGCACCGAAATAATCAAACGCTTCTGACATATCGACTTCATACACTTCCATGAACGATTCAAATTCCATATATTCTTTAGGATTTGCTTGGCGATAAGACGCGTAAACAATACGGAACGTATCTAATAAATCGATGTTCTGCATTCCACCAGCATTTAATAAAGTACTTAAAAACCCTTTATCGATAATGCCTTCTTTTTCAAGTTTGAATAATGTTAAAGCTGTTAAGTTAGGATTTGCTTTCACTACTTCACCATTTGATAATGTAATTTCTTTTGTCATGTAATATCTCTCCTTATAATCAAAATTAAAAGGCACTCATAAAGAGCGCCTTTGATAGAATTTATATTGATGTATTAAGCACCAGTTTTTTGTAAGCTTGCAGGATCAAATTTAGTTAACCAAGTTTGTGCAACTGTTCCTGTTAAATTAATCCCTTCATAATAGAATTTCCCGTATTTATCTGGTAATGCAGTAATTTCTAATTCGAATTCCGCTAGTTCCTCCGCTCCGTTTTCCACACTCTTTACGAAACCTGTTGCCGCTGCGCAGTTAGGGAATGCGATTAAACGTGTATTTTCTTCAAATGCATCGTGTTCTTCAGCTACGAATGCGAAATCTTTACCTAAACTATCCACACCATACCCGAATACATCAGTGATTAAACCGTCGTTTGTAATGCCAAAAATGTTGCGTAGTACTTTCAATTGCATGTGGCCACTAATCTTAACAGTCAATTGTGTTGGCTTAGATTTTTTCTTTTGTGTAACGCCGCCACATTTCTTTTCGATTGATTTAATTTCTGTTTCTGCATCTAATTTACCGATACATCCAAACGGTTCTGTTACTGCTTCACCTTTAAAAAGTACACTCGCGTTTTTAACCTCGACTGCATCAAAAACATCAATAGTTGTTGTAGGCATTTATTTTCCTCCTAAAGTTTTATTTATTTCTTCTATTAAAGATTTATTTAATTCCTCAATAGAGTAATTTACCTTTTGTTCAACACCACGTTCCATGAACTTTTGTGGCATTTTCTTTTTACTCGTACCTACCCCTAAATCTGGAAATACAAGATATTTGTATTTAGCCTTAGGTTTAAGAGTCAACGTTAAGTTTTCTTTTGTATCTCCATTAATGGATTTATAAAGTTTGGCATGTAGTTTTTTTCTTTTTGAAATCGGCATTAAACCAAGAATAGACTTTTGCATGACAGGCGAAACAACTTTATCTAAATCTCGATTGATGATTTTCTCGGCAACGTTTGGTAATCGCTCAATGTTCTTTTGATACGCTTCTACTTGTGCCGTATCAATACTAAACTTAGCAGACATTTGTAATGTTCCTTGTTAGTTCAAATGTAATTACATCAACAAAGAACTCAGTATTGCCCTTTTGCATCTTATCTTTGTGCGTTTTTTTGCAAACGTGACCGGTTTTTTTAATAGAATTCATGAATTTTAATTGAAGAACATCTAAGTCTTCGCGATTTTCAGAAAAATAATAAACTGTAACTTCTTGTTTATAATTAATAGAACCTAAATTTTCAAATCCTCCAGTTTCGAATACAACATGAGCAATTGTGGATATTTTAGATTCATCTTCTTGTACAACATCCTGATAAACTTTAGCCCCATCAAAAAACGTTTCTAAATGTTGTACTAGCTTAGTATTATACTTCTCAAATAACTCATCTTGTGTCATCTTGACCACCGACCTTTTGTAAATATAAATACATACTGTTTTTAAAACGATCCGCTTTAATGATGCTATAATAATGACCACGTAATTCAATAGTTAGGCTGTCCACATCCTTATTCTTTAACATAGGCGCGTATAACGTTTCAATCTTCATATCTAACTTTTTACCCACACTCTCTACTAGCTGAATATCAATCTCACGACACGAAAGTTCCGAAAATCTAAGTTTGATAATCTCGACGTTATCACGCCCGATTATTTTTTGAGTGGCATTTCGAATTGTTCTATATTCCATAACGCTAATAAATCCATCATTAAATGTTTTTCTATGTTGTTCAATTACCATTGTTCTTCTTCCTCTCATCGATTGCGACGTGTAATATCAATCGTGAAAGTGGTTGTCTGAAGTTACTTTCGAAACTGTCTAACGCATTGTTGTATTCATAACGAATACGGTTAATAACTAGCTCCCTTGCTGATAAATTGACGGATAGATCAAGTTCAGCGCCTACTAAATCATTAATAAAGTAAACGGAACGATCTATAAGCTTTATGATGTCCTTGTCTTCTTCATCCCAGGTGATTGCTAGTGCATGTTTTACATCTTCTAACAAATCAAAAGGCGACTGTAACGTCGCCTGTGATTGATTTTCTCCCATTAAGGATCACCTTACTTTCCAGCTGGTGGAGTAACAGGTACGTTCGGATCAACTAAACCAGTAATATCGTAAACTAAGAATGAATCATTACGATCAGCACGACCGTTAGCGTACATTTTAGCGATGTATAAATCTTCGTCTTCGATAGCACGAGTTTGATCGTACACATCTAAACGTTGTGCTCCGCCTAATCCTAAGAAGTAATCCTTAGCCATACCTACAATCATTTTTCCTTTGTCAACAGCGTGAGATTTAACGAATGAACCTGGAATCGGAAGAACATTGTAAGCGTAAGTTCCATCAGCATTAGGGCGTGTAGTGTAACCGTAAACTCTAGCCCAGTAATCAACTGGATTCACGATTAGCATTACATCTTCAGGATTACGTTTTCCATCACGAGTAAGTAACGCCATAATGTTTCCTAATGTATAAGGAGAAAGGTCTTTTAAAGTACCCGTTACAGGCTTATCAGCATGAACGCCGTTAGAAACAGTTAATAAATCTTTCGTCATACCGATAGGTTGATCTTTACCAGTACCTTTTACGATAGCTAGTTCTAAAGCGATTTTTAAAGATTCAACTAGTACAGTTCGAACATAACGGTCTAACCATGTTGGGCCAAGATCAAGCATTGCTTTGCATACAGGCATGAAAGCAGATAATTTGTATTGCGTGATATTGATCGTTTCGAAACCTTCGTCAAGTAATTCCTTATGTTCAGCGCATAATTTTCCCCAGAATGCTGTTTGAATGTCGCCTTTTTTAAGGATCCATTCAGTCAAAGCCCCAACATTTACAAAGTTAATTTTAGATAGTAATTCGTGAGATTGAACTAAGTCTTCAAATACTCGTTCAATAACAGTTGGCGGAACTAATGCTTCAGTACCAGCAAAAGAGTTGCCTGCAATTACTTCATTGTAGTATTTTGTTTCCTGACTAGTTAAAGCGCGTCCACCACGAGCAGCCAAAACAGCTTGGTCGCTAGATTGAACAGATGCTTGAGCTAAAATTTCGTTTTGAATACCTTGTGCGAATTGTACTAAAGCATTATCCACTTGTTCCGGCGTACCAGACGCTAATACCTCGCTTAAATTTTTCTGATTGTCAATTTTTGTTTCTAAGTCTTTACCCATTGTAAAGTACCTCCTATAGTTTGATAGATTTTAATAATGAAGCCATAAAGTTTGCTGATTTTTCAGCATTGATTTCACGTCTGTCAGCTTCATTTTCGATAGCTGCAGGTTGTTCTGGTTCTTCAACAACGTCTTCTTTGCTGTCCACACTGTTATCTATTGAATCAACGATTTCGTCGCACAACCCATAAGATAAGGCTTTTTCAGCAGTCATGTAAGTTTCGTTATCTAATAACGCCTCTAATTCATGAAATTCGCCATTAAAACGATTTCTGTATGATTGAATCAAAGCGTCGTCAACATCACGTAACATTTTAGCTTGCTTTTCTAATGAATCAGCATTGCCATATGCGTATGTCGCGGCTCTATGAACCATCATTGTTGTATTTGAGGGCATTACCACTTTATTAGCTCCCATTGCTATTAATGAGGCAGCAGATGCAGCTAAACCATCAACCACAACAGTTACATGCGCTTTGTGGTTTCTTAGGTAATTGCAGATTGCTATACCCTCAAATGCGTCGCCTCCTCCAGAATTGATGTGAATTTCAATTTCTTCAGCGTCGATATTATCGAACATTTCACGAGTTTTTTCACTAGTGATATCGCCCCACCAACCAGAACCAACTGTTCCATACATGTAAGCTACAGCTTTCTTGCTATCAGGTTGTTTGTCCATCATTAGGAACTTCGGTTGAATCTTTTCCATTTCCATCATTTTCACCCCCTTCCATAGTTCCACTTATCCTTGCTCTCTCATAGTTCTTAGTGACATAACGTTCATCAGCCCAAGCTTCTTTTATTTGTTCTTTTCCTAATCGTTCTAGCACATCGTTTATACTCATGCCGCCGACTGCAAATAACTTATCAACGGAATTAGCAAACTTAGTAAGGTCGAACAATTTGAAGTTATCCATGTTAAATTTGATGTACGTTTTACCTAAATATTGCTCTCTAGAGAACATCTTTTTGTTACATTCGTTAACAATCATTTCCCCTATTGGTCTTACTGCGAATATGATAAAGTTATCTAAATCGCCAGTAGGATTACCGGTAGTTGAAATGCCGCCCTCACTTATTCCGCTTAGTAATGAAGGAGGAATGTGGAAAGCAGTAGCAACGAAATCTAACATATCTTTGGCGAGATTTTTAATGTCCCTCGTATCTAAATTACGTGGGTCTTTACTTTGATCTTCCATTGTTACGTTATCTGGTAAGAACATGATTGCTGCTAACTTTTCAAGATTCATATAATCTTTTGCTTTCTCTTCAAAAAGTTCTTGTGCAGCTTTTCCATTTTCATCAGTTAATCCATTCATGAAACGTCCTCTGAACAAATAACGTATTCTTCCATTACCTTTGTAATCTGACATAGCTTTAGCAAGTAATAATCCATACGAGTTATAAAGACTGTCAATAACACTGTTTATCGACTCTTCAGAAAGCTTCAAATATAGAACGTCTCGTTCTTTAAATTCCTTCGTTAAAAGCTGATTGTTAATCGAAACACTTTTGTAAACATACTCATTAAAACCATTCGTAGTTTCACGATGAAACGACTCGGCTACCCACAGTTCTTCACCTATAGGCAAAATTAGCGCTTCATTGTCGTAAATTAACTGATGGATAACCTTACACCAAAACTCATGAGCATTTTCGTTTTTATTAGGCGCTACATTTAGTTGATAGTAATTCAAACTTCTTTTTAACTTACCGCTTCGATAAGATTCAAAATCACAAGCTACCAAACTACGAGCAATTAAATCAATCGCAGCGCTAACGTACAATTTTTTGTAAGCAATTTCAGCTTTAAGCGTCATCACACTACAATCAACATCCAGGACTGTTCCATTATCACTTTTGCCTAAAACAAATTTTAAAAGATTACGAATCCCCAATTTTTCACCCCCTTTCTCAGAATGACCATACTTGCATATCGTTTAAATCGACTGCATAGTCTTCAAGATCACCGTCGAAATTGAGGGCGTGTGTGAATGCAAAAAACCCGTCAGTTTTTCTTTTGACAGGGTCGATTTTTTTATATTCTTTTGATCCATTCCCTAATTCATCCACATAGATATTCCCACAATACCAACGCATAACAGGATCATCAGAGAAAACTATATTATGATTGATAAATAAATGTTGAATGAGCGGGTCGAGCATTGCATGAATGTACTGTCCACGCCTTACAACTTGTACGCGTTCATTGAATCCTGCTTGTTCTAGCAATGGTTTTAAAATAACAGAACGGAACTTATCAATCGCTATAGTTTTAATGCTATAAGTTTTCGCTTTTTCTAAAAACCAATTGATAACACGTTCGGGCTTTATTTCTTTATCGCAGACGATGGTGAAGAGTCCTTTTTCCACACCTATATCTATAATATCTTGATTAATATCCTGCATTTTCAAAGCCTGATGCCATATAAAGGTATGGTGAATCCAATAACGCTTCCCTTGTCGTTTGAATAGTAAACCGACGCTGCAGAAGTCGCGTAATTCTGCGTAATCCACACCACCAATACATTCATATAAATGTAAATCGTCCGGTAGTTCTTGATTTGTAGCAAGAAGATCCTCATAAGTAGCAATCTTATGTTGAAACAACTGCTTCGGAATATTCATACGCTTTGTCATGAATTCAACATGCATTGGAATTTTAGTCTGACAACCGGCCCATTCTTCTTTCATCGTTTCGAATAGTTCCGTGTTATCTCGAATAGAAGGATTGGCTTTTTCCCAGTTTGCAATATCTTCGGCTTCTTCTTCGGAGTCTAATTTGCAGATGAAGGGGAATAACTTACTGTTTTCAACTTCTCCACTTAGAACCATTCGAGCCTCTTCTTTCATATCATCCAAAACGCCACCACGGACATAACCGTCAGTAGTTAAATAGAAAGTTCGACCGTCTTTTACCTTACCTAAAGCTGAGCGGAATACTTTAATGGATGCATAATCTTCATATTCATGAATTTCATCGAACCAAACTGATCCAGGACGTAAACCATCTTTCGTTCTAGCATTAGAAGTGTTGTATTTTAAATGAGATCCGTTCCTTTTATGTTCAATTAACACTTTAGTAGTATTGAAAGACTTCTTCAAAACACTGTTTTTAGGGCTGTCAATTACTTTCCTAACATCTTTAAATGTAGTTTTTGCTTGTTGTTCGGAAGTTGCAATCCATTCAATATGATAATCATCAATTCCGAACTGTTTGGACAGCATATAAAAATTATGCCAACCACCATAACCATTTTTACCGCCGCCACGACCCATTAGAATTAAAATCTGATTCCAAACTAAACGATCGTTATTTTTATACCTAACTCCATATACGCAAGCATTAACAAATCTTTGCCATGCGTAGAGTTTAAAAGGGAAATACGGTTCTGGAACTTTAACACTGTCCTCAATAGCTTTTGCATCAATATAAACATTTGGATCATCTAAAGTTTTTCGAACTAAGGCCATTAATTGTTTTTGCTCTTTGCATGACCTTATCTCTCCGCTTTCCACACTATACATATACTCATCAATGTACGGGTGATATTTATAAGGAAGATCAGACTTCTGCGTCATCGTCATCATCCTCACTTACCGCTTTAAGTCCAAGTTCATTAAGAATCTTTAACATTTGGTTATTAGTTTTATTCAACTCGTTAATACTATCGTTTTTCTTCAGAAATCCGTTAGCACCTAATACAGATACACCACGTTCGTTAATATCAGCGATCAAACTATTCTTAACATCCCAAAAAGACATGTAATCATCGACCATATCAAGAAAGTAAGTGTGAGTGACACCGTTTGACCTCATTTGACCTAGCAAATTATCACGGATCGTATCACGTAAGTTAGTATGTTCTTCTAACGCTTCTTTCCAATGCCGCTTACGCCACGTATCACGAACAGTAGTTTCAGCAACGCCATATTTTGTAGCAATATCAGCGTATGTCATGCCATTTTTATAGTCTTCAAAAGCCAATTCATAGTTTTTCTTCTTGATTGCCACGGTATCACCACACTTTCATTTTTGATTTAAAAAAATTTTATTTTTATCTTGTTTTTCAGAAAAATACGTTTTATAATCTAATTAACAGGAAAGAAACGGTAAAAAAACAACAAAATAAACGCAAAACGAACGCTATCCAGAGAGAAGGATAGTGTATTTTTTTGCGCTTTTTTCTGTTTTCACGCGCGCGACGCGAAAATAAAAAGAGAAATCCCCCCTCGCGTTGCCCGGTCCCCCATCAAATTGTTTCTAGAAATGTTACCGGGGGGTGTTATACGTGTGTGAAGCTGAAAATTTTTACTTTAAATTTATTTATTTGATTGCTAAACCGAAGAATAGTTCAGCGTATTCGATAACTGTTTCGGCTTCTTGTCTTGTTAGGTTTAAGTATATCTCTAACCAATGATCTCTTAGGTTCGCTTTAACCTTCTCGAGTGATAACTTCTCACATGCTTTAGGCTTGTGTATGTGTCGTATCTGTACATAAGTCTTATAGATATCTTTATTGAATCGTTCATATGTTGCGTGTTCTTCGTCAGTCATCTTAAGTAAATCAGCAACAACTAAACGTTTAATAACATCTAAGTCATACGTGTTACCTTGTAACGTTAGGCTGTCCACACTTACCACCTCTCTTCATCTACTATCGTGCAGCGCTTCTTCACTATGTTCTTATCTTTGCCATGTTCTTTGTTATGGCATTGAATGCATAGTGTTTCTAGGTTACTTAATGTGTAAGCTAAGTCTGGTCTGTCACGTAACTCCTTGATGTGATGGACGTTCCTACCCTTGCTATACTTACCTTTACGCTTACATTCTTGGCACTCACTGTTATCTCGTTCGAGCGCTAACAATCTTATGTGCTTACGCCAATATGGATGCTTATAGAACTTAATGATATTATCTTGTTCATATAGTTTATTAATCTCTTGTATCGTTAGAGGTTGCATGAATTATCCTCACCCATTATATTCGAATTTCACTTTTAGCTTTCTTAATCATCTTTTCACTAATTTCTTTAGCTAACTTTTCCGCATCGACTTCACTAGGCTTTTTCAATAATTCTTCAATACCTTCTTTTAATAAGTACTGTTCCATTTCCTCTGACAAAACAAAATCAGAAGGAATTCTGTTCTTCGTAACAACATCGATTATAAATTCGTCCACTACATCATTTTCTTCAAGACTAATATTTCCTAACATTAAATTAATTTCATGTCGTTTATCTTTTATTAAATGTGCGAGTTGTTGAAGTTCTTTGTAAACCTCTTTCTTTTTATTATTAATAATGGTTTGCTCAACCGTTACTAATTTCTCTTCTTTCTTTTCTAATGGTGCGAATTTCTTCGGCATCGTTGGACCTCCACATCTAACGCACTTTAATCCGTCAAGGTGCTTAGTAACAACAACAGTTCCACAATTCTTATCCATACATTCAAGCATCTCTTTAAATTTCATCATTCATCCTCCTCCAAAATAAAAAGCACCCGAATGGATGCTATAATTTTATTAATTCACTTTAAATCAATATCGATATCATAATAAATTAGTAAAAATGTAATTATAGGTAAATAGGTAAGAATATAGTCTTCTTACAGAAAGTCTTATGATTATATCCATTTCTAATTACCTAACATAAAATGTATACATTATTGTCTATGCATATCATTTATAAAAATAGTCCGGTACGTGATATTTTAATATCCACTCATAAACGAAAGAGCAACCGTTTCGTTCAGTTGCCTTTTCGTTAATTCTTTATGTTATTACTATAACTCATTTTTACAAGGGTTTCGTTACCCACAAAGTACCTTACCTAAAGGTGACCTACTAAAAAGTAACCTTTTATAATGCATCCACAAACTTTAAGACTTTCCTTATCTCAGCATGTTTACGTTTAATGTAATATGGACTGTAATCTAAATCGTATGCTATTTGTTCTAATGTCATCCCATCGATGTATTTCTTTTGAATGATTTTATTGTCCAACCCTTCAAACTTACTAATCATTACTCTTAATTCATGCATGTCATTCATTGTATGAGCTAATTCATATTCGATGGCAGCGATACGATCCTCTAGTTTCGTTCCTTCTGAACCTTCAGTTAATCGAACATCTTGCAAGTCACCATATACCCAACGTTTCAGTTCACGTTTACTTCTTAATAAATTGTTTTCTAGATAACAAATTCTATCTTCTAGATTCCGATAATCTTTTAACCATTCTAGCAATGTGTATGCCACCTCACTTATTTTAGGATGCCAGCTTGTACAAAAATGTTTCTCCATGCCTCATTCGTTCTTTGTTTATCAAATAATTTACCTCTACGAGCAATTGCTTTTCTAACTTTACGTTTTTTATGCTTTTTCATCGTTTTTCCCCCTTGTATTTTCACCTCAAACCGATGAATCATTTTATACAGTGTTATTACACGTTTTTAGACGTTTTATATTGCCCAAGACTTATTACATTCGAAATTAATTTAAACGTTTAATTTCCTTATTATATAGATCCGTTTTTTCGTGAGGAATGAAAATTAACCTTTTCCATTCCTATAACTCCTATTTTCCAGAAACACATTCATAAAATTCGATTTCTTTATCGATTTTTTCAATTGACCATTCATCAAAATAATTAAATTCAATATTTGCACCTTCAACGAATTCAATCAAAGACATTAAATGTAAAACCTTTTTATATCTACCCATTCCTCTACCTCCTTAAATCAAATCCTCAATCATCCATTGAACATGTCTCACCATTTCTTTAATATCAAAGTTGCTTTCTTTACAAATTTTAATTGTTTCCATTTCTAATACTTGTAAGCTTCCACAATCTAGAAAGATATCTGTTAATCTCCTAACGTGGTCATCAAACGTTTTACAATCTTTTTTATTGATCGGTTTACAGTACATTCTTCTAACCTCACTTTCTATTCAAAGGATTATTTTGTTCAGTTTTTCTTTATTTTTAGAAATTCAATACTACTATAAGGAATTAAAGTTCCATTACATTCAATAGCACCTTTCTTGGTATAATCCACTTTCTTCATTTGTTCCCACGTTTTTTTCATTTCCTGTTCAGTATCAAATATCCACCCTAAACTTCTTCCGCTTTTAAGATTAATCTCAATCATTTCCCTCTACCTCCTTATTAATATCGAAAAGAAATATAACTCGGATTTACCACGCTAGTTACAAATGATTCGCTATAAAAATACTTTGGTTTAACATGAAACCTCTTGCAAAGCACTTGTATTTGATTAAACGATGGAATGATTCTTGATCGCTCTATCTCAATCAACTTATTAATATCAACACCTAACAATTCAGAAACTTGTCCTTGATTCATTCCGAATAAATGCCGAAGTTCCGTTAACTTCTCCCCGTTAAAATTACTCACAATATTTCGGTCCCTTCTGAATAAAACTCAATATTCCGTCAATACTGTAGATACATGGTAGTCTTTCTCTGTTTTCCTTTGTTGAGCAGTTAGCTTTTGCTGGCTGCTCTTTTATATTCCTTGTGTAAATCAGCTAATGCATGAAAAGTATTGTTTTGAATGAGTCTTAAAACACCAAACGCTTCATGCGGTGTTAAACCTTCCTTCTCAACTAATCTTGCTAAACCCGTAATAATTAATTGTTGTCCAAAACTATCTTGATTAAATTCAACTTTATTCATTACCCATTCCCCTTTTCGATTAAAATAACGCTTTTATAAAGTTTCTATAAGTTCATCTAGCTTCGAAATTGCATTGCTTAGTTTTTTAACTTCTTCTTTATCTGTTAAACTATCTCGTACTGAATGCAATATTTCTTTAATTCGAATCAGCTCAGATACGTTATTACATTGCTTTTCTATTATTTGTTGTGCTAAACGTCTTGAATCCATCTCTTACACCTCACTTTTAGACAAAATTCAAATTTTGTTTTATTTCTTTTTCCATTTTTCTATTAGTTCATTCCATATAGGATTGAATCTAGGTATCGCCCAAATCAATAGGATTAACGCGAATATTGATATAGGATTTACTTTATCTTTTAAAATTAAATTCACGATTATTTGATAAGTTAACGCTGGCACGAAACACATTTGAAGAATATATACATAAGACAACCATTTCATGATGTTGCTCCTCTTATATTATTTATTGCCTGTAGACCCAAACCCACCATCACCACGTTCACTATCTGATAGTTCGTCCACCTCCACAAAATGAGCTGTTATTACTGGCGCTATGATGCCTTGAGCTATTCGAGTTCCCTTTTCAATTACTTGCGCTTGCATATTGGCCACTTTAGGAATTTCAGTATTATCAACCAACACCCCAACTTCTCCACGGTAACCACTATCCACCGTACCAAGAACAACTCTTAACTTTGTATTACGCGTCATACCGCTACGCGGACGCACCTGCAATTCATATCCTGGTGGGATTTCAAAAGCTAATCCAGTTGGTACAACCTTTGTTTCTCCTGGCCATATAACCGTGTCCTCTGCTGCAACTAGATCGAAACCACTATCTCCCGGTTTTGCGTATTTTGGCAGTTTCACATCTTTCACTCGTTTAATTTTCACTCTTAACTTCATTTTTGTGCCCCTTCCATCTCGTAACTAAGTTTTGTAATCTATCTCTTTCTTCCGTATGGTGCTTGTAATGCGACTTCGCTATTTGTAATTGCACTTCTAAATTATTAACCTCGCAAAACCATTTACTAGATTGTCCTTGTTCGTGATGTAGCGCTTGTTCATACAGTTCGATATGTTCAGCCTTCATCCAAACACCCCTTTACTTTCCTAATTCTCGTGCAAAATCACCAAACTCAAATCCAACTAACTCTCTCCCGCTTGGGAACACTGTCACCGGCACACTCATATAATTCTTGTCTGCTAACCACTCTACATACTCTTTGTTTTCTTCAATATTGCGAGTTTCATATTCAACACCCGCAGCATCTAGGGCCCACTTTACTTGGTCGCAATTTGCACATACATTCTTCGTATAAACAACGATCTTATTTGCCATTCTCTTCATTCTCCTTTGCCTCTGCTAATAATTGGGTTACTTCAAACGTTCCATGCTCCGTATATTTCATTGTTCTTCCTCCTTGTATTTAGATAAGATAACCGTTAATTTAACTGCCGTTTCCTCACTCGCAATCCATTGCCCTTTATAATATCCAGCCAATCCTAAATCCTCGTCATCATAAGCCTTGTCCGCTCTCTTTCTGTTTTCCACTGCTGATAACTGTAACTGTTCGATATACTCTTCAATTGCTTTTCTCATTCTCCCCATCCCCTTTTAATAGTCTCCATAACTCTTTTTCATCCATTTCATACAGCTGACGTCCTGTTTTTTCTTCTTTGTAAATTCCCTTATGTATCAAGACATCGATGTAGATTTGTTTCCTATCCATTGCTTCTCCTTGCTTAGAAAATACCTGTTTTAAGGTAAAGTTTTGCCCGATAATAAAAGTGATAATATATCCAGTTACCACTGTATTTGTTATCTAAATACACAATTTCAAATCCGTACTTTGCTTTAAATGTATTAAGTCGTCCCAGCAATGCTAAAGGATTGTATTTCGAACGATATTGCCCTTTTAACATCTTTTCATAACCCTTTAGGTCCTCCACAATTAGAGTGAAGGGGATGTCTTTTGACCGAATTAACTCATTTTCAAACGCTGTTTGCGTATCTTTTTGTAAGTTACCTGTTATCTCATCCATGTGGGCTTTCCGTTCTACTCGGCTATCTAAGTAAATATCACGAGGTATTCCAAGTTCTTCATTTTTAGGAATCATGCAGCCGTAATCACCGGTATCTAACTTTTGATTTTTAATTGGAATCCCCTTTTGATGTAAGTAATCAAGGATATGACCATTTACGTTTTCGCGAGTATCAATCACGATTGTTAGTGTTTTAAGGATTTTTTCTATTTCTTTATCTGTGTAATGGAAACGAATCATTTAGATGCCCCCACCAAATCTAGGTTTTCGTATACATTACCTATAATCTCTATACTAGTTCCGCTTTCATTCCCAAATAACCATCCGCTATTTCCGTTGCATGCTTGAAATGTAGCGAAATTTTCGTTGTATTTGACAATCCCTAAACCCACTACATTTCCGCTAAATTTCAAAACATCCCCTTCATAAATCCCGTTTCCTTCCTTATCTTTTAATCCCGTGTATTGTAAGACTTCAATTTCATTCATGTCGACTTCAAACGCTTTGTAGCAAATCTCATCACGAATACTTGCTAGCTGTATTTTCTTGCTAGGGAAATCAATATAACCAACCTCGTACATTTCTTTATCCGCTTTGTCCCATGCTTTAAACTTAATTTCTCTCATTTTCAAGCCCCTCTCTTTGCATATAAAACCGCACGTTCATATATCTTTCTTGCAATTTCATTAGATTTATCACTTTCAAATGGTCGATAATCTTCATACATGTCTGTCCATCCGTTATTCGCAAGTACAATCGTCCATTCATAGAACATTTGTAATGATTCTTCGTCCACAATTAACCACTCATTTAACTTTTGGTTATGCTGCCATCCACAAAATTGATAGAAGATCTTTAGGATTGTAACTTTTTCGTTATTTGCATCCTTCCAGGACTTGAACCAAGCATCAATTCCATTGAAATTTTTCTCGGCAGCTTGCATAACTTCCGCTGGAATTAAATTCTGTCTTGTTATTCCAATTCGATTATCTTTCGGATCAAGATAGATATTTGCACCTGATTTCCAAATCGAACTTATAATTTCTAAAACTTTCAAATCTATCACCTCTGTTATCAGAAACTACTAAACTGTTACTGAAAAACACCTAAAATCGCCATGTGTTACTAAAAAGTAACACGCTTCAGCCCTAGAGCCACAAGGGATTGAACCACTTTTGTTATTTTTGTTACCCATTTTGGGTATAAACGCTCCTAATAAGTACTTATATATATATTATTTTTTTGTTTATATATATTTTTAATAACAAAAGTAACAAAAAGAGTATGAAAAGTACCTTGAACCCTTGGTACATAAGGGTTTTAAGAGATTTTAAATGTGTTACTTTTAGTAACACTTTCGCTATTTTCATCGTTTTCTAGTAACTTTTGCTGTTTAAACGTATCTTTTCGGTCTGCTAAAGTAACACCCTTGATGAAATACTTATTTCGGTTGCCACGTTCTCGCTTGAATCCTTGTGATTCTAAAATTCGATAGAACGCTCTATTTTTTAATTGATGTTCACCATTTTTAAAACACCAATTTGCATAAACTTCATATAAGTCTTTTGCTTCGACCTGAACATCTTCTCTTTTGAAACAACATTCGAACATGAACGGCCCGAGTATATCCATTTCTTCTTTATAATCGCCTGTTGCTTTCATAACAATTGCTGGATCGTTTAGTCCCGACTGCTGCCACTTCAGACAACCCTCAATCGCCCAGTTTAGAATGCCTGGCATTTCAAGACTTAGTTTTTCAGGTAATTTCTTATCACGTTTTTCCTTTGGTAATTGTAGATTGAACGGAATCAAACGAATACGTCTCCATATACCTTCATCTACCCCTTTAATTACTGGCTTATGGTTTGTAGTGAAGAAGACTTTAAATTCTGGTATGAACTCAAAGAACTCTTGTCTAAGGAAACGCGCTAATACTGGCTCACCGCCTGTTATTTGCTTTACAAAGGCTTCAGATAGTTGTTCCCCATCTTCACTTTCGATTGCCGATACAAAACGAGATCCAACTAATCTTGCGATGTCATTGTTGGCCCCAGTTTCTTTCTTTTTAATGAAAGTATCTGATTTAGCTTGTCGGCCGTAATCACCCATAATGTCTTTGATTATGTTGATGAATGTGGACTTACCATTTGAACCTCCACCGATTAGGAACACCATGATTTGTTCTGTGATTTCTCCGGTGAGAGAATAACCGATTAACCGCTGCATGTATTCAGCTAGTTCTTTATCACCTTGGAAAATTTGATCTAAGAAATTAAGCCATTCAGGACATTTTGCATTTTCGTCAAACGCAATATTGGTGATTTTAGTTAATCCAAGTTCCCGATCATGTTGCTGCAGCTTACCTGTCTTTAAATCAACAATGCCGTTTTCAACATTTAACAGGTATTTGTGTGTATCAAAATCCCCGCGTTCTCCTGGAACCAACGGCATAAGGTCCTTGATGCTATTCATTCGGATATTTCTACGTTCACACATACGTGACCATTTCGATTCTGCTTCATCATCCGATTTAGAAAGGCTGCGTAAAACTTTGGCTGTAATTCTTTCAATTTCTTTTTTCGTATCCACTTTCCAACGCTTTCCGTCCCATATATACCAACCAACATCGTTAATATATTTGATCACATGTCCATATTCGTATGCGATACGTTCAGCGTTTCCCATTTCAGTAAGTTTGAATTTCCTCTTGGGCTTGTCCTCCACAACCTCAGCTATATTTTCATTAATAAAATTAAATGAGAATTCTTCGAATTGCTGTTTGTTGTCTAAGATAGTTGTAGATGTGGAGGAAATGGCTACTCCTATTGTTCTTTCACCGTATGTTTCGTTTGTATCGCTAAAATGAATAACATCCCATTTATCACGAATTAAGCTACTTTCGCGAAACATTGCATCCATTCGAGTTGCTGATTTACCTGTCCAAAATGCTAAGTAATTACATAGAGCAAGGTCACTCGCTGAATGGTCCTCATTTATTAAGTTGCCATTGTACAATGAACGAATTTCATCACCATTTTTACTACGGAACATTTTCTCCCAAAGTGATTCGTTTGAAATTTTGATTTCGTCTTTTTCAAATTCCGCTAAGTTGACGCGCCCTTGAATGTCGCTATCATCAAAATATTGTTCAAACACTTCTGCTAGTTCATCCGTACGATCGTATACGTCATTAGAATTTTCACGGTTTCCAGTAAAGGTAAAGAATCGACCGTAACTGTAAATTTCTAAACCGTGTTTTGTATTTTTCCTTCCAGTACCTAATACTGATTGTGGAAGGCTACCTTTGATAATGATGTGGATGCCTTTCATAGATGGTGAAAACTCTGTATAGCTATCTAATGTATCGATAATTTCTGTTGCAAAAGCATTTGTCTTTCCGTCCACAACACACTTATCAATATCTATTCCTATATAGTTGTCCTGCCTACTAAACACGAAACCTATTCCGTCATAGTCACCTTCTAAGTAAAATTTGACTGTTGATGCAAATGTCGACCAAGTACGTCTATTATTTGCTTGAGCCATTTCGCCAGTTACCTGACACGGAACTTTTGTCTGCTTGCCATTTCGTGTTTCGAACTTCCACAAAATCCATTGAGGAAGGGCCTTTAACTCGGCAGGAATTTCATTAAAATTGTATGGATTCTTTTTCATTTCGCCCTCCGATTAGCCTTTTAGGGTATAAAAAAGAGAAGTCGGTTAAAACCAACCTCTCTATTAAGTTTTATTTAGAATGGTAAATCTGAATCACCAATAGTTACTGGAGCTTGCTTTTGTGGAGCGTCAACCTCAGATTTTCTGTAACTAGAAGCTTTTGGGAATTCTCGTCCATCGTCTTGTTTTTTATGCGTAACATAGATAATTAAATTTTTTCCATATACATCATTCGCCATTTGTTCTATTGTTGCAGGAGCGTAATTATGTGGCATTCCGCAAGCTAAGAAGAATGATTTAGCAAGACCTTTCGCTGTTGGATGTTCAAAAGTAAACGTATTGTATAAAACTTTTGCACCTTGATGATTTTGCGGTACATCACTACGAATCTCAAAATCTATTTCAAGTTTAGGTTTTCCGCTTGATTTAGCAATTTCACCTTTAGCATTAGTTACAGTTACTTCATATTCACCTTTAGCAATAATTCCAAAACCTTTTACCTCTTCTACTTCATCCATTTTGAAAAATGACATTTAAATCTCTCCCTTTTATTTGGTTTATTTAATTTGTGGATGGTGCTATTAATTCTTCTTGTATGCAACCTTTACGTTTATCTAAATGATTCTTAGCAAATACACTTTGATTACCTTCTAAAACAAATCCTCTTGTACCATCTGCCTTTTTAACTAATTGACCGACAACATGAACGATTCCCATAATGTGATTAACGATCTTATCCCGAATATCAGGAATGAATTGCGTATATTGCTGTCCATCATCGTGAGTGATATTTCTTGTTGTCTCCCAAGCTGTGAAAATAACATTTGCATCTAATGAATTAAATGTTTCTACTATTCTTAGTAAATGGTCATCCAATAAAGCATAATGTTGTAATTCTGGTCTTCCAGACTTTGTTTTCTCGCCTTTGTTTAGTAACCATAATTTTTGGTAATGCGTTAAATTATCAATAAAGATATTGTCGTATTTATTAATGTTTGCTTTAGCATGTGCATAGAATTCTAGAATACTAGCATGTGCATTACTTTTATCAATCTCCGCCACATCTACATTTTCATATCCTTCTAAAACCTGGCTCGTCCCATCAATATCAAGTACTAATGTTTTTCCTGGTAATAATCCAGCAACTGTTGTTTTACCGTTACCTGGTTTTGAATAGATGATAATTTTTGCTTTTTTACTTTTTGTAATTTCAGTACCGTTTCTAGTTTTCAATTAATTCACCTCTACTCTTCCTAATAAATAATCTGTTGATACACCTAAAGCTGTTGCTAAATCGCATAATACATAAATGGTAGGTTTAGAATCTCCAATTTCATAATTTGAAATCGTACATCTATCTTTATTAATCATTTCTGCTAATTCTTGTTGAGTAAGGTCTTTCTTTCTTCTTATCTCTCTAAGCCTTGCAGGAAACATGTTATTTACCCCTTTTCCATGCCTTTCAGAATAAAGATTGAAGCTTCAAGATCAAATATTCTACCTGTACTTTCCCGAATATTCTTTTCAACAATAGGCTTCTTTTCTATTAGCCGCTCTAATTCTCGTTCGTGTTCGCCTAATCTCCGTTGCTCCACACTTAATGACTTTTCTAATTCTTCAATAGCAGCGTTCATTTACTCACCTGCCACTTTCTTTATGGAATGAGACTCTACATATTGTTTGATGCAATCTGTTTCATCGTGTATGTAATCACCATCAATGTCCCAGTACTCTTCACCAAAGTAAATTTCTTTCCCACAACTTGCGCAATCACTCATAACATCACTTAAAACTGAATCCTGACGATTCCCGACTACCATTAAGTTTTCTACTATTTGGAATCCCTCCAAACTTATCTTCCATCCTTTCATAAGTGTAGATAGAGTAATAAATTACATTGTCACTTATAAAAGCCAATTCATATGGATATTCTTCTGATTCACGCTTTGCAATAATCGGCTTGTTTCGGTATTCAGGTAAAACCGATTCGAATACTTCATTACTTAGATGGACCTCTTTTCCACGAATACTTATAATGCCATCTTCATTACCTGCTAACCTGATAGCTTGTACAGCTTTACTCACTTCTTTAATATTCATTTATATGGCCTCCTCTATAGATTTTAAGGCAGCCATGCATATTGCCATTGGTGCAGTTGTAGATTTCACTTCTACTTCACTATACGTTCCATCTAATTCTGGAACTGATAAATTCACCTTATAGAAATCCCCATAACCTGTTACACGCTCTACATTTGCAAAATCGAACTTTTCAAGAACTAACCATGCATCTTGAATATTGGTTGTAGGCTTCCACATTTGTTTTAAAATCCAGTTTCCTTGTTCATCAATCCAAGCATCTACATGTTCTAACTTTCGTAAATGCCATCCCATAACTTTTTCAGCTAATAACTGATTAATGGAATTATTATTCATTAGCAGTTCACCCCTCTATATATTTATGACTGCCCTAGCCCCTAACAAATCTATTTCTGCTTTCTTTGCTTTACGAGCCTTTAAAACTTCTTTTACTTCATCATTTAAGAATTCTTTCATTTCATCCGATGTAGTTCTCTTTTCTTCCACAAGTTCAGCAATACCGATTGGTTTTAATTCAGATTGTGGCCGGTCTATTTTTGCTGCAAATCCCGCTTTATCAAATTTTGTAGATGTTCGTCCGGCAACCGATAAGACATGTGCTACATCATTTTTATACGCAAGTACGTTTCCGTGCTTTTTAATATGACTAATAATTGCTTCCGTTTTTTCATCGATTTTTTCTTTTAATACAGTACGTTGTCTTTTCATTTGTTCAATCTCATTGAAGAAACCATTAATCTCTGAATCTTTATAATTAACACTGATATTTACATCCATAGTTACAACTCCCTTTTTGATATAAATTTATTTCGTGCTATAATCATCTTGAAAATTGATTTTATCTAGATCACCTGTTGGAGCAGGTGGTTTTTTTTAGTTTTACATTCTGATAATAAAGAAGATCTCCCAATCGGTTTATAATCAGGATTAACCTTTTTAAATGATGCAGTTTTTAACCTACATACAAAAATTCTACTCTTCCCTATTTCTTTACCTATTTCTTCATCCGAATAACCTAAACTTTTCTTCATCAATACGAATTGTTCTTCTGGAGTTAATAAATCCATTACTTCCTGATATTCGATAGATGTTAATACCTCATCTTCTACATTTATTTCAGATACTGCGAAAAAACCATCTTTTTCGTCACCTTCTATTTGTATATCAATAGAATGAAAATCAATTTGATTCCTTTCCTCAGGACTAACCGAGCTACTAATTCTGATTGGCATCCCTTTTTCATGAAGCTCTTTACTCATTTTCCATTTAATAGTTATAATTGCGTATGGATTAAATGTTTCATACCGTTCAGAATCATATTCTAAACATAATCTCCATAATTCAACTTTTGCTATCTGGAATAAATCATCCAGTTCCATATTATTAATTCTCGCAATTTTACTTGCGTTACTATAACCGCCAAACCTTTGTTTAATTGCTGCTTTAACTAAATGTTGTTTCTCTTCGAACAACTCTTCAGGTGTCATTGTCTTTTACCTTCCCTTCATTATTTTTCTAAAAATCTTTTGATCGGTTCATCTAGCCAAGCTGCAAGCGACATTACTGTAGCGATCGTTACCGCTACCATTAATAATGAGAATGTATTTTCTTCCATCACTTACTCCTCCTTTTCAGAAACCTTCATTCTTTTGGATTTTTTAGCCCAGTATCGTTGATTTGCTGCTTTAACCTTTTCTCTGTTTTCAGCCCTCCACAATTTCATGTATGCATTTCTCGCTTCACGAGCTGATAACTCTTCATTCTTTACCAAACGTCAACACCTCCATACTAACTTTACAAAACGTAAAGTTTACGTTAAAAAATATTCTTTACAGAATGTAAAGTTTCATCTTCATCTTTTTCTTCATCTTCATCTGATAGGCTTATTGTACTATGATACTTTACGAAATGTAAAGTATTTTATTTAAAAAAATTAAAACTTGTCTTTTTGTAAACGTTTGGTGTACATTAAGTATATAAAAATAAGATGAAGATAAAGATTAATTCATTATGAATCTTGACATAAATAGTAAGAAGAAAGGAGGAAATAAAGAATGGCTGAAACAATGGGAAGCCGAATCAAACAAGTTCGTAAAGAAAAAGATATGAAACAATATGAACTAGCTGAAGCGATCGGTGTAAACTTTACAGCAATTTCATTATATGAATCCGATAAAAGAGAACCGCGTCGAGATATACTTGAAAAGATTGCTCGTGTAACAAATGTTTCTGTTGATTACCTATATGGATTATCAGAACATAAAATATTAGATAGAGATAAGTCAGAGAAAATTTCAAAAGAAGCTGCTGATCTTATGGAGAAGATAAATAAATTACCTCCTGAGAAACGTCAATTAATTGAAAACTTGATCGATAACTTTTAAAAACAAAAAAGAGAGCTTCTCAGCTCTCAACCTTTTTCTCTTGTATTCTTCTTTTTTCAACAAAGTTCTGTTATGATGAGGGATATATACATAAATTTTTAAACAACTAACTTTATATAAAAATAAAAAAACCCCCGACGAAAGTTTTTAGATGGTAGAAGGTTGGTCGCCACTCGCCATTTAAAAACCGGAAACAGAGGTTTTGTACATACGTTAATTTAATTGATACTTTGATAGTATCATAAACTTAAAAAAACGTAAATACAAATCCTTTATTTTGCTATACCCAATTTTTGTCGGGGTAAGAAAATGGAGGATTTTTTATTATGGCTAAAATGAAGAAATGGAAATTAGAAAGAGAATATGTGGAAGTACCAAACGTAACAGCGGTTGCAGTTGAAACGCGAAATAACAATGACGATCCAGAAGAATGTATTTCATTACAAGCATTAGGGTTGATCGTTAACCTTTGGTCATACAACACAGAAGAGTGGGAACTACATAAAACAGAGTTATATAAACGTTACGGTAAAAATAAAGAAACATCTGTAAAGAACGCTTGGAAAGAGTTAATGGATGCTAACTACATCATTGAATATAAGTTCCGTGTAGGTAAGCAATGGGATTACGAATACTACTATCGTATTAAGCCTTTTACAGATGAAGAACGTAAAGAAATCCTTGCTTATGCTGAAAAAGAACACGGTCAAATTTGGGGACTTGATTTTCAAGACCTCAAAATGAAGACCTCAAAATCAAGAGATAAGAAAGATATTATTAAAAAAGACTTAATTAAAGAAAAAGAAGAAGAAGAAATTATAACTAACCCTGTTACTGAATCTATGATTCTTAATTTAATGGATCAAAAGATTCAAGAACGAGAGATTACAAACACAAAAACTATTAAAGCTATCCACGATGTTATTTCTAAATGTAAAGCGATCGGAACTACGGATCTAATTGCAGCAGAAAACTATGTAATCAAAGTTGTGGAAGAAAAGATGTCTAAGCTTGGCCAGAAACAGAAAGCAAGAACAGGTAAAGCTAAAGTATCAGGATCTAAGCAAATACGTACTGAGATGGTTCCTGATTGGGTTAGAGAAGAAGAGAATGTATCAGCAATTGTGGAAGATAATGGACAAGCCACTGAAGATTTAGAGGAAAACCAAAAACGTTTAGATGCATTATTAGGTAAAAATAAAAAAGAAGAGAACTAATTAACAGTCCTCTTCCACAAAGAGTAAAATAATGTAATATTTTACCGCTATTAACTGGGAAACATTTCTTTTATAGTGGAATTATATTACAACAAGTCCTTATTTCTAAGTAACATGTCAGAGTAAACAGCTATATGTCTTGCGTATTGCCCTTGTTCACGCCCGTCTAGCTTACTGTAGTCCTTTTGAATGTCACTTAATAGTAAATCTAGCAAAGGGTCATTCTGTTCGTTCTCGAAGCCGAGAAGCGTGTCTGTTGTAACATTAAAAAATGAAGCAAGAATCTTCAAGCTTCCAAGATCCGGTTCATATCGATCTGTTTCCCAGTTCTTGAGTTGACCACGAGTAATACGTGTCTTTTCAGATAATTGTTCTTGTGTTAAACCATAAGCTTTTCTTAAACGTTGAATGTTTTGACCGACTGTGTTTTTCATAGTTTTGAGTATAATTACCAAATTATCACTATACCATATTTGGTTGGTAACATGACATTGTATAAAATTTTGTCTTCTAAGCTATCTGTAAAAATAAATATAGAACAATTGTTCTGTAAGTGGTAAAATATTCATGTACTATTAAATTATTAGTTGATATGCAAAATTGCATATGCACCGAAATCTTGATTTATAGCGATAAAAAAACTTTCTCAATATTTAATTTGCAAGTGTTTTGTTAAAATTGTAAAAATTCGTGATAAAATTTGTTTAACAAAAAAATGAACGAAAAAAGACCCATATGAGCGTGTTATCAAGGAGGCTCCTACACTCACCTTAATAACCGTTCCCTAACCTAGACTTAGGAAACACTTGCCACATACGAGTCACATCTAAGTATAACACAAAAATGCAATATTCTTCCCTCGTATTTTGTTTCCGCCTTGAGAAAATCCTGTTAGGATGTGGTTCGTTTTTCTGGAAGGGGAATATTGTTGTGGAAAGATTAATTAAAAAGTTAGAAGCTGAAAGAGCAAGTAAGGATATTAAAGTAAGAGAGATAGAAAGACTTACTGGGATCGATCGATGTGCAATTGAAGATGGTCTATCAGGCAAAACATTAGAAATGAAATTAGAGAGGTTTATCGCTGTTGCATCTATTGTGTATGAAGATTATTTAACTAGAAAAGAAGTCATTAACAAGTTTATTCTACGATGCGATAAGGATTTAAATATTGTGAAAGCATTTTGTTACTGCCAAGGGCAAGGCGAATACGATGTGATTTCACAACTTATAGATAAACATCAGGGAACTAGGACGTTAAAAAAATACTTAACTATATTCGAACTATATAATCAGCGAAACTTGAATAAGAAAACAGGTAAGGAATTAGAAAAAGCACTTGATGAAGAAACATTTTCTAAATTACCAGAATGCCAGGTACTAGTGAATATGCTATACGGATTTGCAATGTATGATATTCCAAACTGTCGGGCGATCATTCCTTATTCAGAAAAGGCAAAAGAGAAAATACCTTTAATTAAAAATAAATTCATTCGAGAATGTCTTGAAATGCAGTATAAAGAAAGAAATGCATACATCAAGTTATTATCGGATGAAGTAGAAGAATCTCGTAAGGTATGTTGGGACATTATTGATGCAAATCTAGATTATCAGATATTAAAAGCATCAGCGTATTGTTGTTTAGGGGAAAGCTATCAATACGAATGCTTAGAAACGTCTGAAAAATATCTCTTAAAAGCCATTGAAGTATTAGAAGAAAATAAAATTGATAAAAATTCAAAAAAATATGGCTCGTTTAAGACAACTTTAGGACATATATATATAGACAATGCTTTCCACATTGAAAAAATTGAACACAATTTCTTAGATGTAGGAGAAGAAGCATATTACCAACTTAAATTCGGCGATGCTGAACTAGGGGAAAAATTATATTCTAAAATGGAAATGACGCCCCATCGAAAAGCGTCACACGCTAAAGTAAAAGGTGATATACTAGCTTTAAAAGAAGCATTGGTTGATTTTGAAAGAACAGGGAATTTATTCTATGCGAATGGTATAAAAAGAGAGATATTAAAGGACGAGGTGGAGTAAAATGAAAAGTTTATTATTAGGTTTAGTATTATCATTAGGACTAGGGACAGGAGCAGGCGCAGGCGCTCAAGCTGATACAGTAGCAAAAGCACCTGTAGATCAAGCGCCAGTAATGTACATGCAAGTAGATCCAGGCGGTCACTAGAATAGTAAGTGACTAAATTTAGTTTAGTTAACAACTACATATAAACAATTCGAAAGACGTTACTATTAATTTAGTGACGTCTTTCCTACTTTCTGGGAAAGGCTGATTTTATATCGCGTGATTAAAAAACCAGCCACCTAAAATATACCAATATAAACTAGGGAGGAAAATTACTATGATGAATCAAGGGGCGGATTTACAAGTTAAGAAAGAAGTTAGTGTGGAGGAAAGAGTACATAAATTAAGTATCATCATGAAAAAGGCAGAGAACGGTGATCCACAAGCAATTACACTTTTAGAACAAATTAATACTTTGACGAAATAAGAGCTTCGGCTCTTTTCTTATGAGCAAAAGGTGTACTAAAATTTTGAAGCGATTAGGTCGTCGTTTCTCGTGACAAGGAGAAGGTCAATTCTCATAACAAGAGGTTGTTCAGTTTTGAAGCGAGCGATTTGTACAACTTTATTTGTTGTTTATTTACGAATTTGTTATACTTACAGTAGTCATATTGACGAAGTAACGTATGACTGTAGTAATACCAAAGAATAAGTTTGTTCATAATAAAAAGAAGAGAGGGTGCAACCTCTCTCCTAAGTAACTGATATTTTAAACAATCGGTTGCTATATATTATTTTCGTTGAGAATCGTCTTCTTGCTGGCAGGCATTTGGGACGGTTCTTTTATTTGATTTACTTTTGATTTTATCTGCTAGTTTATCTGCGTATGCTGTAATGACTATTGTTAAAGCTCCCTTGATAGGATCATGAAGTAAATCAGTTAAGTAATTAAAAATTTCCGTTATTTCCATCTTCGAACACCTCCTCCCCCTTAAAAATATTAGGAAAAGGATAGCTACGATTGCCTTTCGATATCAGTGGATTAATCATAACATGAAAAACGGCGAAAAAAGTAATGAGTGTTATCAAAAATAGATATCTTTTCTACATTTTTTAAAGTTTTTCTAATTTTTGTCCTAGAATATAATTTCACATACCATAATGAAAGTATTTCAAAAGATTTAAAGGGAAAACAATCGCATGAAAGAATAAGTATGTTAAAGTAGATTAATATAAACATAACCATAAACATTAACGTTAATATAAACGTTAACAAAAATGTTAATGTAAATTTAATGGAGGTATTAGAATGGCCTATAAATTAGCTTTTGTGCAGAATAAAGGCGGCGTGTTAAAGTCTTCAATGACTGTAAATTTAGCTGGACTTTATGCAAAACAAGGGAAACGTGTTCTAATTGTGGATGCTGACCAACAAGGAAACTCATTACTTTCTTTTGGCAAAAATCCAGACAAGTATCGTACTACATTGCATGACGTTTTAGTTCATTTTGCACCAGCAAGTGAAGCGATAATTAATGTTCATGAAAACATCGATGTATTACCTTCTAATGAAATGATGAGCTTTTTAGATTTCGATGTATTACCTAACTTAGATAAATACATAAATCCATTCTTACTTTTAAAAGTGGCATTAATGTCTGTGGAAGACGATTACGATGTAATCTTATTTGATAGCCCACCATCTTCAGGGTTAATTCAAAGTAATGTAATTTGCTGTACGGACAATATTATAATTCCTTTCCAACCTGAACAATATTCCGTACGATCACTAATAAAAATCATCGATGTTATTGGTCAATTTAAAAATAAACACAATCCTAATTTAGATATTACTGGAGTTGTAGCTACATTAGTTCAAAAGAATACTAAGCTTCATACAGAAGCAATGAAACAAGCAAGCCGTTTTTGTGAGAAAGAGGGTATTCACTTCTTTAAAGCTAATATCCCTAGAACTATTCAATTTGCTAACTCAATTGCTTATAATCAATTACCTCTTACACTTACTAAAAAAGATAATGAATTTGCATTTCATTATAAGAATTTATTTAAGGAGCTGACTGAACTTGAAGGAACGCGAATTGGCTGATTTATTTGGAGGTAGCGCCACGAGAGGTGGTGAAGACGAGAATAACAACAATGTTAACGGTGATAATAACATTAACAATAACGTTAATAACAATAATAACGGAAACGTTAATGAGAATGAAGACGGAAATAATGATAAGACCCCAAAAGAGCCGGAAGTTAAAAAAACTGAAATCAAAAAGAATGCGAATGAAGATATCCTTGAATTATTAAAAGACAACAATGATAAAAAAGTTGTAGGTTTTCATTTAGATAAAGATGTTCGTGATGCTTTTCAAAATGTATTGGGTAAAAAGCCACCTAGAGGTGCACAATCAAAACTTGCAAATAAAATATTCCGCGACTTCTTTGAAGAAAGAGGTTTATTATAAGTCCTACATTTGTAGGGCTTTTCTTTTTGTTAATGATAATTTTAATGTTGATATTAAAAATAATGTAAATATTATCGTTAACAATAATGTTAATATTAACGTTAATGTAAAAACCCCACAATTAAGTAGGGTTCTCTTATGACTTCACCGCTAGTTTATCCATGAAATCGTGTATGGATGTCGCTTGAAAAATACGTAAATTAGAGGAAGTTATGTCATACTTCTTATCCGTAATTATAAGGATTGATGGAAAGTATTTAGTTCCTTTCGGTTGCCAAGATTCGTTGTGCCATTCCTGACTGTGGAAGTACAATTCATACCTGTTGATTTTATCTTGCATAATCTTTTTACTGTAAACTGACTTTTGAACTTCAATGAAGAATGGGGATCTGCGCCAAATTGTAAATGCATCAGGTTCCATAAATTCTTTACCGTACTTTGGTTCAACTTTAAATAGTTTCGGTTTTTCATAATGAATGAGTTGTTTATATACATCCACAATGCCGAGGAAGTGGGGAATCTTTTGGCTAGTTTTTCGTAGTGTGCTAGGTTGAGGAAAATATATAAATGGCTGCTGCGAGATATTGGCATCCACATGACCATCTCTTCTTAATCGTTTCATAACCGTATTACAGCAAGTAACCGCGTTTTTAACTCCTTGAAAATGCAAATCGATAATATCATCGCGTGACATACATCTGAAACGTTTCAAATCGCTCAGTATCACTTTGTCTCTACTCTTCATAATCTAACACCCCAAACAATTTAATATCTTCTTGTGGAGGAATCTGAAGCGTTATATCCTCTTTTGGAATACGATACGGTTCAACGATTTGTTTCGCTTTGCTTAATTCTAAATAAGGAGCTTGCACTTTCTTTAATCCATTCAGTTTTAAAATCATTTGGCCCGATTGCTCCAGGTGTTCTGAACCAGGTGTACCCATGATGTTACTGTTGATTGTATCGGCGCATTTAAAGCCCATCCTTACCGTCATATTGAGCTTTAACTTACCATCTAACACTTTTGCATCAGGACGTTGCATACTAAGCATAAGGAAGACCCCTAGTGCCCTGCCGACTGCTGATATCTTTTCGATTGTGGACATACATTCCTTTTCGTCTTGCAACATTGCCACTTCGTCAATTGCAAGCAAGATATATGGTTTATGATTATCGGGATTCAATTTGTTGTATTCATCAATGTGATCCACTTCATACTCTTCCATCAGTTTTCTACGTTCACGTATTTCCTTCCACACTTTCTGCAGCATGATTTTCATTTCAATTTCTTCCATGCAAACCTCTTTTACATGTTTGACTCTTCTCAAAAAATGGAACTCAGAGTTTTTTAAGTCGCCCAGGTACAAATGTAATTTATCAGGGGACATGTATTGAATAAGTGTGGACAGCACAACACGTACCATACTACTTTTCCCACTTCCTGTTTCCCCTGCTATAAGTAAATGTGGTGTATTAGCTTCAACCATGTCATACACAATCATATTGCCGAATTGGTCACGTCCTACCACAACAGGAAGACGATGTTGTTTTAGTAACGGCTGCCATTTCTTATAACTGTAATTGTATGTTTGGAGTCCGGCATCCGAATGAAATACATTAAGGACAAACTTCTTTATATCACCTTCAATTGCTACATTACGTCCTAATATTTGTTGAAAGCAAAACCATTTCTTTTCAATAGTTTTTGGATCCAAACCGTTTGGAATGGTAAATACATATCTAACAGTATCTTTTGTGGAGGAAATGGCATGTATCTTCGGATAGATTGGTACTTTCCCGCCTCGTGTTTGATGGTCCACAAATAACCCTGCTTTTCCGAATACCTCTATAAGTTGGTTCTTTAAATTTTGTTTATGAAGCCATTCTTTGATGATTCCCATTTCACATCCTCCTAGAACATGATTAAGATTTTGATAAATACATAACCGATGAAACAAACTCCCCCTATTCTCATTCCATGATACATTCCATCACTTAAAAGTTTAGCCGCTGCAACGTGATCATTCTTTACAAGATGTTTCTCTAATATTACTCCGCCAATTGTTGTTACTCCTAAAGCTCCTAAAGAAATAAATGTAGTTATCATATAAAACTCCCCTTTATAAACAGAATTTTAAATCCTGGTGATATATAGGTTTAGCGCCTCAATACCTTGGTAACGTTACTGTGATAGCTAACTTGGTAGTTACTTTGATAGTACAAATACTAGTTACCTTGATAGCAATTAAGCTAGTTACTTTGGTAGCTACTTTGATAATAAGTTTGATAGCTACTTTGGTAGCAACCTTGATACATCATATTGTGGACGGCTTGTACAATATTCAAACTTTCGTGAAGTTTAAAAAGTTTAATTTTTGTACAGACTTGTTATCAATTAATCAAGTAAGGGAGAGAAGAAAGATGTTCGGGATAGGAAAACCACGTTCACGTTTCGGTAAATTTCTTGATAAAAATGATCTTTCACAACAGGATATAGTAAAGGAAAGCGGAGTTAACAGGGGAACAATTAGTCGAATATGTCAGGGGGATGCATTCCAACCGTCATTAAAGAATGGAAATAAGATAATAAAAGCATTGAGGAAGCTAACTGGAAAGAATGTTGATTATAATGACTTTTGGATGTAAATAAAAAAGCCGCCCAATAGGACGGCTATCATTGCTTATTTTTTAAAATACTCGTAGAACCATTGACCCTCAGGTCTTTCATCCATCCAAGCTGTGATTTTATCTAATTCGCTATTTGGTAATACTGCAGTTTGTAAGTATGCTATACCAGTCGATGGATCAGAAATAACTTCCCCTTTAGTTCCACGCTCATTCATAGCACTTAATACTTCAGGAACCAATGAGACGCCAAACCCACCAGATTTAACATATTGATAACCACCATTAGAGACAGGCTGTTCAGGTTGTTTCTCTCCAATGAACCAAGATAAAGGTTTATCTCCAACTAAAGAATTTAAATCAACCTTTCCAATTCCATCAAGCCACCCACCTGTTTCTCCGTCTGCGTATTGCCAAATATCACACTTATAAGCAGGTTTTGGGCCACCATATCGTGGAATCCAAAGGAAATCAGCTTTCACATTGTTTAACCCATATTTGTTATACATGTGGTGACTTACATAAAAACCAACTTTCCACCCTTTAGACTTACAACGATTAATGAAGGCTTGTGATGCTTCCGCTATCTTTTGTTCTCCACATGACTTTAATGTATCATCTTCAGTATCTAAAACTAAGAATTTAGCATTAGGACTAACACGGGCCATAAAATCATCTGCTTCTTTAATCGCATCATTCACACTTACAAAACAGCCATATGCATAAGCAGCGTGGGGAATATTTCGTTTCTCTAATTCTTTTACATATCCGTTATAATATTGATCTATCATATTAGAACCGTATTGCACACGGCAGATACATAAATCTAATTGTGGGCCAATTATATCCCATTTTATTGAACCTGCATTCCATTTAGAAATATCGATAATTTGTCCCATTATTTATCGTCCCCTTCAAAAAGTTTTTGTTTAATTTCTGTTACGTCCTTAGAAATTGACCCAAAAGCCTTTGCCTGTTCTTCAATAACTTGTTGGTTCTTTTGAATTACCGATTGATATTGTTCTTCACGTTGCTCATTCTTTTTTTGCGTAGTAAAAAGCATCCACACGAATAACGCTGCGAATGCTCCTTGTTGAATCATTGAATTAAAAATTGCATCTTCCATTTTTCCATCTCCTTTTAGGCAAAATAAAAAAGCCTGCAATAAGCACGCTTTTGATTTTATATAAATTCAATTTTCATATTATAAAGCGATGTCTACTTTGTCCCCGTTTTGCTTTATAATTCGTCCAGGATTACCAACAACAACACAATTCTCAGGTACATCTTTTGTAACTACTGATCCAGCACCAATAAAAGAATTGTCTCCTATTACGATATTACCTATTACTATAGCCCCAGCGCCTATTCGAACATTATTACCAATTGTAGGAGGAGTGGACACGCCATTCTTTGTTCCGATTGTTACCTGTTGATTAATCCAACAGTTTTCTCCAATGCTGTTTGCTAAAATGATAGTGCTAAAACCGTGTGAGATAAATAACCCAGCGCCTATATCACTTGTAGATACATATAATGTATTCATTTTCGGATAAAAGACCCTCAATAATGTATTTACAATGGATTTGTTAATTCTGTTGTAAAATAAATTTCTAAACTCTTCTCTATTTACTAAAAGCCAATTTAGCAACATTACTTTAGAAATATCGTTTTTTATGTTGTTAATGTCTTTCCATCTATCTATATCTTTATCGATGATATGTTTATTATTAGATGTTTTGTAAGCAACAATGGCAGGCAATGACCTGACAATGTTTAATTTATCCACAATACTTCTTATCCCCATTGTATTACCCCTTATTTTTTTATTTATATTGTAATATAAAAAGAAGATAATGAGTAGGGATAGATTGTTATTTGTTTCTAAAGTAACCAATTTTACACTATATGACGAATGATGCTGACATGTGGACAGTAGCGTTGTTCGTTAATTGTTGTAACACCATTCCGCCATCACCTCTTATTGTTAACTCGACGGCCTTTGATCCGCTAGCATCCATTACGACGAATACAGTATCTTGAACAGGTCTACAACCGACTGGTAATGTAGCAAATACCGTTCCGTTTGTCGCGCTTGCAACTGATCCTGTAATCGTAACAAAACCGTTAAACTTTTTGTATCGCATCGGTCTACCAGCTACCGTTCCAAATGATGTAGTTAAGTTTGTCCAATCTATATTATCTGTTGGTTGTATTCCTAACGAGTTAACCCATTGTGTGCCATTCCAAACGATAAACATCTTAATGTCAGTATCATAATAACTAATGCCTGTATAACGATAAGTTGAAGGTCTAGATGATGTTGGCCCACTTTTTCTTGAAGTATAATCTTTGTATGTGAAGTTACCAAAATCATACCCGAAATCTACATAATTATCTTTTACTTTAGTAAAGTCTATAGTTTCCTCTAAAGTACATCCGGACGCGTTACAACCTTGCTTTATAAAGTCGGACGTTTTTCCTCCAAAAGGTAATATTTGATACCAATTAAGGAAGTAGCTTTGATTAACTATAGCGCCATTTCCGTATCTAGCTAACTTGAACATACAGTTATTAAAGAAAGTATCTACCATATTGGCATCAAACATAACGTTATCAAAATTATCGTTGATTGGAACTAGTTTACAATTGTTAAAAATAGCTTTAGAGCGAGAACCGCCATAATATGACGAGACATACGCACCTACTTCTGTATTTTCTATTAACAGATCAAAAGGATTTGCAAGTGTACTAGCTGATACACGGCTACAATCTCTAATATTCAATTTAGGTAATAGTCTAGTGTTTATGTCTAAATAATTATCGTCATATCTTCCGCCTAGTATGTTAGAATCTAGAGTTTGGAAAATGTTAGATTGTGTATTTCCAGCTTTCCCGCGAACATCTTGGAATTTAACATTAGTCATCGATATTTCAATATTGTGTGATATTCGTTTGTAAATTTCTCTAATTGATACAAAGCTGTCTAAAATATATGTGAAAGGTTTAGATGCTCTCATTGTTGGGTATTGATCCCCACCAAAAAGATTGAACCCGTTTTGTGTACAAGTAAGGTTTTCGAATTCCCATCTATCAGCAATTACACATTCATTTACGATTGTAGCTTCACTTCCATTCATGGTAGTCCGTGGATAAATTAATGGTAACGGTTGATTCCTAAAATTGTTAACATGATAGTTTTTAACCGATACAATGTTTTTCCCCACATGTAATGGATATCCGAAATTATGTTTTAATTCAGGACCGAAATTAATGAGAGAGTAACCATTCTCCGTTGCGTTATGAGTGACATTGTCTATATAAATATCTCCGTCCCACAAAGATCCATAATCAGCACGTAATACTATAGCTTCTTTAGAATTTAATTCAGTATCTCGAATGATAAGATCGCCAAAACCAGTAAGTGTTAATCCGTGATACCCTATACGGCAATTATCTACCGAAATATTATACGAACCGTTATGAGAATCAATTCTATTAAGCGACGAATCTTTAACAATAAGGTCTTTCATTTGATTACCACCAAATACACCCCAAATCGCCGGATTCATCGAAAAACCTTGTACATTTGTCATTGTAAGGTTGCACGTATAGTTAGTACTTAAATCATACGTACCAATATTTCCGTGTGAAAATCTAGGATTTAATGTTACGTTATTTAAATTTACGAATCCACATCGTTGTATTTGCAATATACCAACTGAAGGGCGTTGTTCTGGTACGTTATTTTCGATTTCATGTTTAAAGTTATTGATGTTAACCTTTGATCGTTCCACTCTAAAATTACGAACAGAATAATCATCACCTGTTACAAGCCCTCTTGTTTTAACGTTTACGTTTTCAATGTCGATCCATGTATCTTCTGATGGCGTGAATGAAGCAGAGGTGACCGTTTCTAATGTGAAATAGATTGGGCTTAGCACGTCACCTTTATTATTAATCATAAACCACTCAGTCATCGCTTGACCGTTATTCGCATTACCGCCGTATCTTATATATATTCTTTTGTTAGAGTCTTGAGCGAATACATACCCTTCACCTTTACCAGCTAATTCAGGAATATTTTTAACACCAGGTTTTATTTTTCCAGCGAGAGCTGTCATTTCGCTAGGCGTTAATGAAATGATACTCTTTGTAGGTTTAATGATATATATATTCGCATCTGGGCTCTTAGTTAAATCGAATATCAATGTGGCCCCATTGAAGTCCACGGAAGTTTGAACTGGTATTGCTGTAACGTCAGAAATGTAATAAGTAGCTCCTTTATCATATATAATAGGAATTCCTTTGGTATTTGCTTCGATATGTGCGTTTTTAATCGCAGGGCCATCATCTATAATTCCACCACCAGTTGCTCCATAATCTTTAGGTGAAATAAAAAGTTTGTCTAATTTATCTGTCGTTTTCTTTCTTTTATTCGCTTCGGAATCAATACGGTCTTTTAATAAAGGAAATGCTATTCCATTTTCGTCCACACGGGCTTGTTTTGTTTCCGGGTCAATCGAACCACCTATAACAATTTGATCCAATTGCGCTTTTACACTTTCCGAAATCAATTTAGCCTGTTCAGCGAATATCTTCGCGTCATGTGCTTCTTGATACGCTGCGCTATTCAACAAATCTAATTCTATTTGTTCTAGTTGCCAAATTAATTCTTCTAATTGAGAAATGTAAGTTTGTGAAGGAATTCTATTAGTTAATGCATCGGGTATTGAAACAATGATAAAGTCTTGAGTTGTAGCTTTTACAGTTGAATTCTTCTCCACAGTGAAATATGCTTGTTTAGATTTTCCGACAGCTGTAAAAGTTTGTATTGGGAATGTGTATTCAAAATGACCTTTAGCTGCATCTATCATAACGATTCCGTTCTTATCTCTTACAGAAGTATTGTCAGGTTTAGCGCATTCAAAATATACATCACTTCCAGTTAGATTATATGGAACAAAACCATCAACAACATATACATCAACTGTATTGCTTGCTTTATCGCCTACCCTACCCATTACCATAGAATTCATTTGAGCGTATTGTGCTTTGTGGACGTCTAGAATAAGTTTAGTCTTCAATGTTTTCCACACTCCATTCATCTTTTGGTAACTCAAAATTCGCTATAGATGGACAATACAAACGCTTGATTCCTTCGTTGTCAATATCCTCTTGAACGTTCAAACGATCTTTTTCATATCCAATCCTTTTAGCTTTAATTTCCCATGCGAATTCCGATAAAGGTTTACTTGATTTAACGATGAAATATTTTTCTTTTCGTTCCGAAATCCAAATATTCGAATCACAATATGGACTAACAAAAACTTGATATTCAATTCTCGTATTTGCTATGTCGGTGAATATCTCATCAATGTGGACAATACATTCACTTTCAACGCTTGTTGTACCTGTTCCTATGTCTCCTAAATACGATTCGGCCGTTTCATACGCAGGAGTAGCAACAACACCATTACGCGCGACGTGAACCGCGTTCTTTGCGCCGATTACACGAAAATCAGCGTTCACATTTATATTTTTCCCGAATAAATCAATTCGATCATTGAAGAAATAAATTCTAGGAATGAAAGTCAACCCGTCCATTGAATAAGTGTCACCGGCTGAAATCATCAATTGATCTTGTCCAAATAGATAAGAAAAGGCATCTGTTCCATACATTCCAGTGCCTATGTTTTTTCTTGTACCAAACCCGAAATTGGCATTATAACTAGAAACATTCCATCTATTCTTTCCTAATAAAGAAGCCCCTCCGTTTGTCCAATCGTATTGTATTTTTCCGTATTCAGCGCCAGCATTTCCAAATAAAGTCATGATTCCGTTCTTTAAGTTAAACCCTCCATTGCTTGAGGAAGATTTAATTGAACCATCTTGAACGTTTATTTCAAAAGTTCCGGCTGAATTACTAATTGTTCCTTTTTGGAAAGAAACACTTCCCGCATCAAAATCAATCGTAATATTATTCCCTTTAGCAACACCAGCACGAATTAATGAAGCACTTAACAATCCAGTTGTTATATAATCAGCTACAATTGATCCATCCATCGTCATTGCTAAACCATATGGGCCATTAATACCAGTTTCAGAATAACCGAGTCCATTAATATTCCATTGCCACACTTTTTGAGCTGTAGCTTCTTTATTTGTATCCATGATTAGAATTTTGTCAGGATATACACGGACATAACCACCAAAACCGCTATTAATTAAATCCGTTGCAGTTTGTTTCGCTTTATCTAACATGCTAGATTCCAAACCGTCAATATTTTCTTGCATTCTATCTAACTTGTTAGCCACATCAGTGAATGATTCTTTATAATTGCCTATAGTAATATCGGTGTATTCCTGATTCAATGGATCGTATTTATAAGAAACAACCTTCGCTTTTACATCAATACCTTCATCTAAATGCTGAACTGTTACTGTATCACCCATATAAACACGCTGCATAACAGCAAAATCTTTGTATTCTTCCGTTTGAGATAACTCCTGGAACTTAATGTTGTAAGTTGCAAGTGGTTGATCCACATGTTGAACATCAAACATCGCTTTCGCTTCAGCGCGTAATTTATCTAATGCTTGAGGTAATGGCAATGCTTCTTCATCGTTCGCGTTG